>DASTGO010000049.1:0-17026 GCA_035719045.1 Kineosporiaceae bacterium
GCCTGCCCGGCCGTCCTGGCCCGCGACTGCTCGGGGTCCCGGCCCGGTTCGGACCGGTCCTGTTCGGACATGTCGCCACTGTATCGGCGACGACCCGCCCGCTCCGGCCGTTGCCCACCGTGGTTACCCTGACCGGCATGCCGCCCGCCGACCCGTCGCCCGCGCCCCGGATCACCGTGATCGGCAAGCCCGGCTGCCACCTGTGCGACGTGGCCAAGGAGGTCGTCGAGCGGGTGGCTGCGGACACCGGGGTGGGCTGGCAGGAGCTGTCCATCCTGGACGACCCGGGGCTGGCCGAGCAGTACTGGGAGATGATCCCGGTGATCCTGGTCGATGGTGAGCAACATGACTTCTACCGGGTTGACGAGGACCGGCTGAGGGCTGCGCTGAAGGGACGGCGGCACTGGCTGCGGCGCCGCTGACCGTGTGCCGGCGAACCGGGCGAACCGGAGGGATCCGGGACGGAGGGTGAGGCGTTCCGGCCGTCCAGGGGTGTGGCTGACCTGCGCGGACGTACCCCGCAGGGTGTCCGGGCCGCAGCGGGGGCCGGTGGCCGACCGGTCGCGGACGGGCGTCCGGGGGAGGTGCGGGATCACCCGCCCGGATGGTTGGTGAGGGGGCCGTTCGGGTGAACCTTGGCGGTCCCAGCATCTGGAAGGCTGAGCCGTCAACTTTGTGCACACGTTCACAAGTGCCTACGCTGGACGGGTCCTCCCTGCCCCGAAGGAGAAGGCACCCACGTGTCCACGCAGCGCCCGGCCCCTCTGGTCCGCCCGGCGCGACCCCTCCGGCAGGGCATTCCGGACGCGACCGTGGCCCGGCTCCCGGTGTACCTGCGGGCACTGACCTCCCTGGCCGAGCACGGCGTCGAGACGGTCTCCTCGGAGGAACTGGCCGCGGCGGCCGGCGTCGGCTCGGCCAAGCTGCGCAAGGACCTGTCCCACCTGGGGTCGTACGGAACCCGCGGCGTGGGCTACGAGGTGGACTACCTCGTCTACCAGATCTCCCGGGAACTGGGCCTGACCCAGGACTGGAGGGTGGCCATCGTCGGCGTCGGCAACCTCGGTCACGCCCTGGCCAACTATGGCGGGTTCGTCTCCCGGGGCTTCACCATCGCGGCTCTGCTCGACGCCGACCCGGCGATCGTCGGGGAGACCGTCGGCGGGCTGCCGGTCCGCCCGGTGGCCGAACTGGAGGCGGTGGTCGAGGCCGAGGACATCCACATCGGGGTCGTCGCCACCCCGGCCTCCGCCGCGCAGGAGGTCTGCGACCGGCTGGTCGGCGCCGGGGTGACCAGCGTGCTGAACTTCGCCCCGGTGGTCTTGGTCGTCCCGGACCCGGTCATGGTCCGCAAGGTGGACCTGTCCACCGAACTGCAGATCCTCGCCTTCCACGAGCAGCGGCGGATGGCCACCCGGCTGGCTCTCGACGTGTCCTCGCCCGCGGTGGAGTCCGCGGTCTCCGGTAGCGGCGCGGCGGAGGTGGCCCGATGAGCGTGCTGGTGGTCGGGCTGTCCTACCGGACGGCCCCGATCGGGGTGCTGGAGCGGGCCGCCCTGGACGCGGCCGCCTGCCGCAGCCTGGAGTCCGGTCTCTGTCTGGGCGAGCACGTCGCCGAGGCGGTGGTGCTGTCCACCTGCAACCGGTTGGAGATCTACGCCGACGTCAGCAAGTTCCATGCCGGGGTGGCCGAGGTCAGCCAGGGGCTCGCCGACGCCACCGGGGTGGGGCTGAGTGAGCTGACCGACCACCTGTACGTGCACTACGAGGGGGCCGCGGTCGCCCACCTGTTCAGCGTGGCCTGCGGGCTGGACTCGATGGCGGTGGGTGAGCAGCAGATCCTCGGCCAGGTCCGCCGGGCGCTCAAGGAGGGCTCCGACGGCGGGTCGGTGGGCCGGGCGCTGTCCCAGTTGCTGCAGCAGGCGCTGCGGGTCGGCAAGCGGGCGCACAGCGAAACCGAACTGGACCGGGCCGGGCACTCCCTGGTCGAGGCCGGGCTGGCCGTGGCGACCGGGGTGATCGGTCCGCTGCCGCAGGCACATGCCCTCGTGGTCGGCGCCGGGGCGATGAGCGGGCTGGCCGTGGCCACCCTGGCCCGGGCCGGGGTCGGCATCCTCACGGTCGTCAACCGGACCCCGCAGCGGGCCCGCCGGCTGGCCGAGTCCGCCGGTGGCCGGGCCCGCGACCTCACCGAGCTGCCGGAGGCCCTGGCCGAGGCCGACCTGGTGATCTCCTGCACGGGTGCCGTCGGGCATGTGATCACCGCCCCCGCCGCGGCCACGGCCATGGCCGCGCGGTCCGGCCGCCCGCAGGTGTACGTCGACCTCGCGCTGCCCCGGGACGTCGACCCGGCGGTCTGCGCCGTGGACGGCGTCGTCGTCGCCGACCTGGAACACCTCGGCCGGCAGCTGGCCACCGAGTCCGTGGCGGCCCAGCTCGACGAGGTCCGGGACCTGGTCGCCGAGGAGGTCGACGGCTACCTGGCCGCCCAGCGGGCGGAGGCCGTCGCCCCGACGGTGGTCGCGCTGCGGGCGCTGGCCGGGTCGGTGGTCGAGGTGGAGCTGGCCCGGCTGTCCAGTCGGCTGGGGGACGTGGACGAGCGGGTGCGTGCGGAGGTCCGCCAGGCCGTGCACCGGGTCGTCGAGAAGCTGCTGCACACGCCGACCGTGCGGGTGAAGGAGCTTGCGGGGGAGCCGGGGGGCTCGTCGTACGCCGAGGCGCTGCGGGAACTGTTCGGGCTGGACCCCGAGCGGATCGCCGCGGTATCGCGTACACCGTCCCAACCGGTGCCGAACGGTGACCCGAGGGCCGTGGGAGCACAGCCCGCGCCGCCGTCCGACCGCGCCGGACTCGTCACGGGGGCCAGAGGAGGCCAGGCATGACCACGACCAGTGCGACAACCCCCGTTCCCGGGACCGCCGCCACCCTGCGGCTGGGCACCAGGCGCAGTGCGCTGGCGACCGCCCAGTCCGGGATGGTGGCCGCCCAGATCGAGGCCGCCTCCGTGCTGGCCGGCCGCCCGGTGCGGGTCGAGCTGGTCGAGGTGACCACGCACGGCGACGTCTCCGGTGCCCCGCTGTCCAGCTTCGGCGGGGTCGGGGTGTTCGTCTCCGCCCTGCGCGACGCCCTGCTGGAGGGCCGGGTCGACCTGGCGGTGCACTCGCTGAAGGACCTGCCCACGGCGCCGTGCCCGGGGCTCACCCTGGCGGCCGTCCCGCTGCGGGAGGACCCGCGCGACGCGCTGGTCAGTGCCGAGGGCCTGAGCCTGGAGGAGCTGCCCGCCGGGGCCAGGATCGGCACCGGCTCCCCGCGCCGTGCCGCCCAGCTGCGGGCCGCCCTGCCCGGGGTGAAGATCGTCGACATCCGCGGCAACGTCGACACCCGGCTGCGGCTGGTCCATGACGGCGAGCTGGATGCCGTGGTCCTCGCGGTGTCCGGACTGCGCAGGCTCGGCCGCGACGCTGAGATCACCCAGATTCTGCAGCCGACGGTGATGCTGCCCGCTCCCGGCCAGGGTGCCCTGGGCATCGAGTGCCGGGACGGGGACGCCGCCGTGCTGGCGGCTCTGGCCCCGCTGGACCATCCCGCCACCCGGGCCGCGGTGGTCGCCGAGCGCGCGCTGCTGGCCACGCTGGAGGCCGGGTGCGCCGCCCCGCTCGGAGCCCTGGCCCAGGTGACGACCGCCCCGGACGCCACCGGGGAGCTGCTCGGCCTGCAGGCCGTGGTCGCCGACACCGACGGGGTCGTCGTGCTCCGCCGGGCCGGCACCGCCCCGGTCGGCCGGGCCGAGGAGCTGGGCCGGCGGCTGGCCGGTGAGCTGCTCGAGGACGGGGCGGCCCGCCTGGTCGCCGAGGCCTCGACCGGTTCCGACGGTCCCGCTCACCCGGCCCCCGAACTGCCGGTTCCGGACCAACCAGCCGCCGGGGACCGCGGCCGGATCAGTACCCCTGCAGGAGAAGGTGACCTGTGAGCTCCACCCGCACCCGCCAGGCGATGGCCGGTCTGGTCTCGTTCGTCGGTGCCGGCCCCGGTGACGAGGGCCTGCTCACCGTGCGCGGCGCCCAGCGCCTGGCCGACGCCGACGTCGTCATCCTCGACCAGCTCGACCGCAAGGAGCTGCTCGCCCAGCACGCCCCGGCCGACGTGGAGGTCCTCGACGCGGGCTTCGGCGACGACGGGCAGCCGATGACCCGGGCCGCCCGCGCCAAGCTCGTGGTCCGGGCCGTCAAGCGCGGCGGCCGGGTGGTCCGGCTGATGGACGGCGACCCGTCCACCTTCACCGGGCTGACCGAGGAGCTGACCGCCCTGCGCAAGGAGGGGATCGGCTTCGAGATCGTCCCCGGGGTGAGTGCGGCCACCGCGGTCCCGGCCTATGCCGGCGTTCCGCTGACCCCGGCCGGGGTGACCTCGTTGCACGTGCTGCACCCGCACGACAGTGAGATCGACTGGTCCCGCCACGCGGCCGCGGACAGCACCGTGGTGGTGCTCGGCCCGGTCGACGACATCGTCACCTCCACCGCGCGGCTGCTGGCCGCCGGTCGCGATCCGGGCACGCCGGTCGCGGTGACCGCCAACGGCACCACGGTCAACCAGCGCACCGTCTCCTGCACTCTCGGTGACGTGGCCACCGCCGTCCCGGCCGCCCGGCTGGACCGGACGGTGCTCGCGGTGGTGGGTCCCGGCGCCGGACAGCGGGACGTGGCCTCGTGGTTCGAGACCAAGGCACTGTTCGGCTGGCGGGTGCTGGTCCCGCGGACCAAGCAGCAGGCCGGCTCGATGGTCGCCCGGCTCGCCGAGCACGGTGCGGTCGCCCAGGTCGTGCCCACGATCTCGGTGGAGCCGCCGCGCACCCCGCACCAGATGGAGAAGGCCGTCAAGGGCCTGGTCACCGGCCGGTACGAGTGGATCGGCTTCACCTCGGTGAACGCCGTGCGGGCGATCCGGGAGAAGTTCGAGGAGTTCGGGCTGGATGCCCGCGCCTTCGCCGGGCTGAAGGTCGCGGCGGTCGGCGGTGTCACGGCGGCGGCCCTGCGGCACTGGGGGATCGAGCCCGATCTGGTCCCGACCGGGGAGCACGAGCAGTCCGCGAGCGGGCTGCTGGAGGTCTGGCCGCCCTTCGACGACGTCCTCGACCCGATCAACCGGGTCTTCCTGCCCCGGGCCGACATCGCCACGGACACCCTGGTCGCGGGCCTGCAGAAGATGGGCTGGGAGGTCGACGACGTGACCGCGTACCGGACGGTCCGCGCCGCGCCGCCACCCGCGGAGGTCCGGGAGGCGATCAAGACCGGCCAGTTCGACGCGGTCGTCTTCACCTCCAGTTCGACGGTGCGCAACCTGGTCGGGATCGCCGGCAAGCCGCATGCCACCACGGTGGTCGCGTGCATCGGCCCGCAGACGGCGAAGACCGCCGAGGAACACGGCCTGCGGGTGGACGTGCTCGCCCCCGAACCCAGCGCGGACGCCCTGGTCGCGGCGCTGGCGGAGTACGGTGCGGGGCTGCGGCTGTCCGCGGTCGAGGCCGGGGAGACCCCACTGCGGCCCAGCCAGCGCCGGGGCGCGACTCGCAGGACCGCCAAGTGACCCCCCGTCGCCGCGCGTCCGCTATGGTCGCACCCGTGATCCGGCCCCGCCGGCTGCGTGCCACCCCGGCGATCCGCCGGTTGGTCGCCGAGACCCGGCTGCACCCGGCAGAGCTGATCCTGCCGATGTTCGTCAAGGAGGGCGCGACCGGGCCGATCCCGGTGCCCTCGATGCCCGGGGTCGTCCAGCACACCCGGGAGACCCTCAAGGGGGCGGCGGAGGACGCCGCCAAGGCCGGGGTCGGCGGGATCATGCTGTTCGGCGTGCCCGTCCACAAGGACCCCGAGGGCAGCGGCGCCACCGACCCGGACGGCATCCTGAACGCCGCCGTGCGCGATGTGCGGGCCGAGGTCGGTGACGAGCTGGTGGTCATGGCGGACCTGTGCCTGGACGAGTTCACCGACCACGGCCACTGCGGCCTGCTCGGCCCGGACGGCGGCGTGGACAACGACGCCACCCTGGTCCGGTACGCCCAGATGGCCATCGCGCTGGCCGAGGCCGGGGCGCATATGGTCGGTCCGAGCGGGATGATGGACGGCCAGGTCGCGGCGATCCGGGAGGCCCTGGACGGGGTGGGCCGCAACGACGTCGCCATCCTCGCCTACGCCGCCAAGTACGCCTCGGCGTTCTACGGGCCGTTCCGGGACGCCGTCGAGTCCACCCTGCAGGGCGACCGGCGGACCTACCAGCAGGACCCGGCGAACGTGCGCGAGGCCCTGCGCGAGATCGACCTGGACGTGGCCGAGGGCGCCGACGTGGTCATGGTCAAGCCCGCCCTGGGCTACCTCGACGTGGTCGCCGCGGCCGCCGCCCGGTCCACGGTCCCGGTGGCCGCCTACCAGGTCTCCGGCGAGTACTCCATGGTCGAGGCGGCCGCCGCCCGTGGCTGGCTGGACCGGGAGCGGACCATCCTGGAGACGCTGACCTCGATCCGCCGGGCCGGCGCCCAGATCATCCTGACCTACTGGGCCGCCGAGGTCGCCGCCCTGATCGACTGACGGCCACCTGATCGACCGACCTCCACGGGCCGGGTCCGCCGCCGACGGTGGGCCCGGCTGTCGCACGAGCGGTACCGCCCGGCGATCCCGCTGCCCCGGCAGCTACCGGCTGCTCCGGCCACAGGCCGAAGGACCGGAGACCGCAGCGCCTTCTGCGGACTAGGATCATGAACCGTGGGGGACGACGCAGTGCGATGGCTCGATGACCACGAGCAGCAGGTCTGGCGTGCCTACCTGGACGTGATGCGGCTGCTCATGGACCTGCTGCAGCGTCAGGCGGCCGAGGGCAGCGGAATGTCGCTCGGCGAGTACGAGGTGCTCGTCCAGCTGTCCGAGGCTCCCGACCGTCAGCTGCGGATGTCCCAGCTCGCCGACCGGATCGTGCACTCGCGCAGCCGGCTGACCCATACCGTCGGCCGGATGGAGCGCCGGGGGCTGGTCCGCCGGGAGCCCTGCGAGGACGACGGCCGAGGAGTCCTGTGCGCGCTGACCGACGAGGGGTTCGCCGTCCTGGTCGAGGCGGCTCCCGGCCACGTCGAGGCGGTCCGCAGCGCGCTGTTCGACCTGCTCGACCCGCAGGACGTGGACGCGCTCGGGGTGGCCATGGAGAAGGTCCGGGCCAGGCTGCGGCCGGAGTGATCCCGCCCGCCCGCCGGATCGGCTCCGGTCCGGACCCGGCGCAGCGGGCCCAGGCACGCTTGCGACACTATTGCGCGTGACCCAGCCTGCCGCCGGCGTCGAAGCCGGGACCGTGCCCCCTGCCCTCGCTTCCCAGGCCCTGTTCGATCGCGCCCTGGCCGTGATCCCCGGCGGGGTGAACTCCCCGGTCCGGGCCTTCCGGGCGGTGGGCGGCACGCCGAGGTTCATGGCCCGGGGCCGGGGTCCGTACCTCTACGACGTCGACGGCCGGGAGTACGTCGACCTGGTGTGCTCCTGGGGGCCGATGATCCTCGGGCATGCCCACCCGCAGGTGCTGGACGCGGTCCGGACCGCCGCCGAGCGGGGCTTCTCCTTCGGCACCCCCTGTGAGAACGAGGTGCTGCTGGCCGAGGAGATCGTCGCCCGGGTGGCGCCGGTACAGCAGGTCCGGCTGGTGTCCAGCGGGACCGAGGCCACGATGAGCGCGATCCGGCTGGCCCGCGGCTTCACCGGCCGGCCGGCGGTGGTCAAGTTCGCGGGGCATTACCACGGGCATGTCGACGCCCTGCTCGCCGCCGCCGGGTCCGGGCTGGCCACCTTCGCCCTGCCGGACACCCCGGGGGTGACCGGCGCCGGGGCCGCGGACACGATCGTGCTGCCGTACAACGACGTCGCGGCGGTCGAGGCCGCCTTCGCCGCCCACGGTGACCGGATCGCCTGCGTGATCACCGAGGCCGCCGCCGGCAATATGGGCGTGGTCCCGCCCACGCCCGGGTTCACCGCGGCGCTGCGCCGGATCACCCGCCGGCACGGGGCGCTGCTGATCAGCGACGAGGTGATGACCGGGTTCCGGCTGTCCGCCGCGGGCTGGTTCGGGCTGGAGGGGCCGGTCGACGACGGCTCGGACACCCCTGGGACGCCGGACCTGTTCACCTTCGGCAAGGTGATGGGCGGCGGCTTCCCCGCGGCGGCGTTCGGCGGCCGGGCCGACGTGATGTCCCAGCTCGCGCCGGCCGGCCCGGTGTACCAGGCGGGCACTCTGTCCGGGAATCCGGTGGCCACCGCGGCCGGGCTGGCGACGCTGCGCGGCTGCACCGACGAGGTGTACGCGCACCTCGGCACCGCCGCCGGGCGGTTGTCCCGGGAGGTCGGGCAGGAGCTCACCCGGGCCGGGGTCCCGCATGTGATCCAGCACGCCGGCAGCATGTTCAGTGTCTTCTTCGTCACCGACCCGGCGGCCGCGGCGGTCCGGGACTACGACCAGGCCCGGGCCCAGGACCTCCCGGCGTTCAAGGCCTTCTTCCACTCCATGCTCGACCAGGGCGTCTACCTGCCGCCGAGTGCCTTCGAGGCATGGTTCCTGTCCGCGGCGCACGACGACACCGCCCTGGACCGGGTGATCGCGGCCCTTCCGGCGGCGGCGCGGGCCGCCGCGGCGGCGGGCACAGCTTCCACCGGAAGGATGGGTGCATGACCGAGCACACCGTCGTCCACCTGCTGCGTCACGGCGAGGTGGAGAACCCCGGCAAGATCCTCTACGGGCGGCTGCCCGGGTACCACCTGTCCGCCCTGGGCCGGAAGATGGCCGACCGGGTGGCCGAGGCGCTGGCCGGGCGGGACATCACCGCCGTGATCGCCTCCCCGCTGGAGCGGGCACAGGAGACGGCCGGGCCACTCGCCGCCGCCCTCGGCCTGCCGATCCGCACCGACGACCGGCTGATCGAGGCCGAGAACGTGTTCGAGGGGCTCACCGTCGGGGTCGGCGACGGCAGCCTGCGCAGCCCGCAGCACTGGTGGCATCTGCGCAACCCGTTCCGGCCCTCCTGGGGTGAGCCGTACGCCCGGGTCGTGGCCCGGATGCACGCTGCCGCCGAGGATGCCCGCCGGCTGGCCGCGGGGCATGAGGCCGTCCTGGTCTCCCACCAGCTGCCGATCTGGGAGGCCCGGCTGGCGGCCGAGAACCGGCGGCTGTGGCACGACCCGAGGCGGCGGGAGTGCTCGCTGGCCTCCCTGACCTCTCTGGAGTACGAGGGCGACCGGTTGGCTGCGGTCGTCTACAGCGAGCCGGCGGCCGACCTGCTGCCGGGTGCGGCGAAGGTGTCGGGCGCCTGATGGCGGGTGCGCAGAGGACGGCGGGTGCGTGATGGGTCTGCGGTGGCGGCGGACGCCGGTGGCGGGGACGTCGGCGGGGGCGGCACGGCCGGCGGCGGGGACTGCCGTCCTGGCGGCGGGGCTGCTGCTGGCCGCCGGGGGACTGGCCGGCTGCGGCGGCGGCTCCGGGGGGTCCGACAAGGGGTCCGGGACGTCGTACGTGGCCGGTGACGGCACCGTGACGATCGTCGCCGCCAAGGACCGCAGGCAGCCTGTCGCCCTGTCCGGGAAGTCGATCGAGGGCGACCTGGTCGACGTCGCCGGCTTCCGGGGGCACCCGGTCGTGGTCAACGTGTGGGGTTCCTGGTGCGCGCCCTGCCGCAAGGAGGCCCCGGAACTGCAGAAGGCCTACACCCAGCTCAAGGCACAGGGCGTGGCCTTCATCGGGATCGACACCCGTGACGACGACCTGGCCCAGGCCAGGGCGTTCCAGACCAACTTCGGGATCACCTACCCGAGCATCGTGGACGACGGCGGGGCGGTGCTGCTCGGCCTGCGTGGGGTGGTCGCCCCGACCGCCGTGCCCACCACCCTCGTCCTGGACGAGCAGGGCCGGGTGGCCGCCCGGGTCAGCGGCGGAGTGAACGCGACCACGCTGATCGGGCTGGTCCACGACGCCGGTGCCGGGACGGGTTCGGCGGGATGACCGGTCCGCTGACCGCTGCCGTCCTGGCGGGCGCGGCGGGTGGGGTCCAGCAGACCGTTCTCGACGGATCCCTGCTGGTGGCCCTGCCGATCGCGGTCGCGGCGGGGGCGGTGTCCTTCCTGTCCCCGTGCGTGCTGCCGCTGGTCCCGGGGTACCTCGGCTACGTCACCGGACTGACCGGGGTCGACCTGGAGCGGCAGCGCCGGGGTCGGATGGTGGCCGGGATCGGGCTGTTCGTGCTCGGGTTCACCGCGGTGTACGTGCCGTTCGGGCTGACCGCGGGGGCCCTCGGGTCCGCCCTGGCCGAACATCAGACCGTGATCACCCGGGTGCTCGGGGTGGTGACCATTCTGCTCGGGCTGGTGTACGCCGGGATGGTGCCGGCCCTGCAGCGTGAGGCCCGGCTCGACGTCCGGCCGGCGGCCGGCCTGGCCGGGGCACCGCTGCTCGGGGCGGCGTTCGGGTTGAGCTGGACCGCCTGCACCGGGCCGACCCTGGCCGCGATCCTCGCCCTGGCCGGCAGCATCGGCGCCAGCCCCGCCCGCGGTGCCCTGCTGGCCACGGCCTACTGCCTGGGCCTGGGCATTCCGTTCCTGCTGGCCGGCCTGGCCTACCGGCGGGCGATGGGGGCCTTCGCGGTGCTGCGCCGGCACAGCGGGACGGTCAGCCGGATCGGCGGCCTCCTGCTGGTGGTGGTGGGAGTCCTGCTCGTGACCGGGATCTGGGGGCAACTGATGAACGAGCTGCGTGGCACGATCACGGGCTTCGAGACGGTGATCTGAGATGACGAAGGCCCCCCACTCCCGCACCGGCCCCGGCGGCGGCAGCCCGGCCGATGTGGCCCCCGGCGGCGTGATCCGGGACGGCCTGGCCCCCGATGCCGCGGCCTCCCCGGCGGCCGACCCCGCCGGGGAGGACCTGCTGGAGCCGGAGACCGCGCGCCCGGAGCCGGTGCAACTGCCCCGGCTGGGCGTCGTCGGCTGGATCCGCTGGGCCTGGCGCCAGCTGACCAGCATGCGCACGGCCCTGCTGCTGCTCATGCTGCTGGCGGTGGCGGCCGTGCCGGGTTCGGTGCTGCCGCAGAACCGGGTGGACCCCGGCCGGGTCCAGCAGTACCTGGCCGACCACACGAAGCTCGGGCCGGTGCTGCGGCGGCTGGGCATGTTCGACGTCTACGCCTCGCCCTGGTTCTCCGCGGTCTACCTGCTGCTGTTCGTCTCCCTGATCGGCTGCGTGATCCCGCGCACCCGCCAGCACTGGAGGGCGATGCGGGCCCGGCCGCCGCGCACCCCCCGCCGGCTGGACCGGATGCCCGAGCACGAGGTGCGGACCGTGGCCGCCGCCCCGGACCAGGCCCTGGCCGCCGCCCGCACGGCGCTGCGTCGGCACCGGTACCGGATTGCTGATGACGAAGGCGGGGTGGCCGACGACGAGGGCAGTGTGGCGGCCGAGCGCGGCTACCTGGCCGAGACCGGCAACCTGGTGTTCCACGTGGCGCTGGTGCTGCTGCTGGTCGCGGTGGCCGCCGGCTCGCTGTACGGGTACTCCGGGCAGGCGATCGTCGTCGAGGGCGAGCAGTTCGCCGACACCCTGCCCCGCTACGACAGCTTCTCCGCGGGGCCGCGGGTGGACTCCGGGAACCTGCCGCCGTTCTGGTTCCGGCTGAACGCCATGCACGTGCGCTTCGAGGAGGGTGCGGTCGGCTCCCAGTTCGGCGCCCCGCGCTCGTTCGGCGCCGACCTCACCGTCAAGGACTCCCCGGACGCCGCCGAGCACACCCAGACCGTCGAGGTCAACGAGCCGCTGGACGTCAACGGCACCCGGGTCTTCCTCAGCGGCAACGGCTACGCGCCGGTGATCACGGTGAAGGACGGGACCGGCAACGTGGTGAAGTCCGGGCCGGTGGTCTTCCTGCCCCGGGACGGCAACTACACCTCGCTCGGCGTCGTCAAGGTGTCCGACGCCCGGCCCCGTCAGCTCGGCCTGCGCGGGTTCTTCCTGCCCACGGCGGTCTTCGACCCGATGATGGGCCCGATCTCGATCTTCCCGGACGCCAAGAAGCCCCTGCTGGTGCTCACCGCGTACGTGTCCCGGCCGGGCGAGGACGGGCTGGGGGTCAACAGCGGTGCCCCCCAGTCGGTATATGTCCTGAACACCGGGAAGATGACCCAGCTGACGGGTGCCGACGGCGAGCCGCTGAAGCTGGAGCTGTCGGTCGGGCAGAGCGTCCAGTTGCCGGACGGCGCCGGTTCGGTCACCTTCGAGGGGATCAGGCGGTATGCCTCCTTCGACATCCGGTACGACCCGTCGAAGCTCTGGGCGCTGCTGTCCTCGCTGCTGGCCCTGGCCGGGCTGACCGCCTCGCTGTTCGTCCGCCGGCGCCGGGTGTGGGTCCGGGTGAGCGCTGGGCCGTCCGGGGGAAGCCGGGTGGAGATCGCCGGGCTGGCCCGCGGTGAGGACGCCGGGCTGGCTATGGAGTTGGTCTCACTGCTCGACGCTGTCGGCCCGGCGGGGGAGGATGTCCAGGGGTCGGCGGGCGATAGTGCCTCGGGCGGGGCCGCCCCGCACCAGGTTGCGTCCCCCGGCCGGGCACCGGCCGCCGTGCCGGCACCGGCGCCGATCGACGCACCGTCCACCGAAACCGCAAGGCGTACGAACGAGGAGTGACCGTGGCGGTCAATGAGACGCTCGCCCAGTACAGCAACGTGCTGGTGTACTCGTCGATGCTGGTCTACACGGGCGCGCTGGGGGCGTTCGCCGTGGACCTGTCCGGCCGGGGCAAGCTGGTCGCCGGCCAGGCAGGGCTCGACGAGAGCGAGCAGGAGTCGTCGGCGCGGGTCGCCGGCAGGGTGCCGGCCATGGTCGGTGTGGCCTCCGGCCCGGGGCAGGCCCCGGCAGCCGGGGTCACCGCCGCGGGCTCCGGATCCCCGGGCACGGGTGCCACCGGCACCGGCGAGAACACGACCGGACGCGGCACCAAGGCCGGCGGGATCGCGGTCTCCCTCACCGGGCTGGCGTTCCTGCTCCACCTGGCCGGGGTGGTCGCGCGCGGGCTGTCGGTGCAGCGGGCGCCCTGGGGCAACATGTACGAGTTCGCGATCACCGGTTCGGTCGTGGTCACGGCGATGTTCCTGCTGGTGCTGGCCCGCCGGGACATCCGGTACCTGGGCACCTTCGTGGTCGGTCCGGTGCTGCTGACCCTCGGGCTGGCGGTGTCGGTCTTCTACACCCAGGCCGCGCAACTGGTCCCGGCACTGCACAGCTTCTGGCTGATCATCCACGTCTCGGTGGCCTTCGTGTCCTCGGCGCTGTTCACCCTGGCGTTCTCCACGACCGTGCTGCAGTTGGTCCAGGAACGCCGGGAGAAGGCCCGCGAGGCCGGCAGGGTGCTGCACCGCGGCCGGTTCATGGACGCCCTGCCGAGCTCGGCCGACCTGGAGCGGTCCTCCTACCGGCTGCACGTGGCGGCCTTCCCGCTGTGGACCTTCACCGTGATCGCGGGCGCGATCTGGGCCGAGGCCGCCTGGGGCAAGTACTGGAACTGGGACCCGAAGGAGGTCTGGTCCTTCGTCATCTGGGTGGTCTACGCCGGGTACCTGCACGCCCGGGTCACCCGTGGCTGGGACGGCCGCCGCGCGGCGTACCTCGCCCTGGCCGGCTACGCCTGCCTGCTGTTCAACTTCCTCGTGGTGAACGTGTTCTTCGTCGGCATGCACTCCTACGCCGGGGTCTGAACCTGCGCGGGGCCGCACTTCGTGGGTCTGAGCCCGGACCTGCGATGTGCTGTTGCGGTCCTGGTCCGCGTCCATGGGGTGGGTGTCTTGTGCCGGGTCGTTGCAGGGGCGGCGTGTCGGGCGGGATGTCCCGGTTCGAGGGCGGCCGCCCCGTGATCATCCCGGGTAGGGGCCATCCATGTGCGCAGATGGTTTCCCGATGATGCCGCGTGCCTGGACTACCTGGACTGGCTGCGTTGGCGTGAGGGTTTCGCAGGCACGATCTTCCACCGGACCCGGACCCGGACCCGGACCCGGACCCCGCTGAGGTCTGGTTCGAGGCGGCCTGGTTGATGATGGCCGCCAAGAACGGGGTCAGCGCGCTCAACCTGCAACGGGTGCTCGGGCCGGAAGGTCCACGAGCTGCTGCCAGGGGTGCACCGGCTGTTCAGCCCGGCCAGCGGTGGCTGGAGGGCACCCACCAGGGCGCGATCGGCCCGGAGCACCTGCAGTCCTCCCTGGACGAGTTCATCTTCCGGTTCAGCCACCGCAACGCCCGTCGGCGCGGTCTGCTGTTCCTGCGCCTACTCGAACGTGCCGTCGAGACCGGACCCATCACCTACCGCCACCGCCGGAAGCCCTTTACCCGGCTGCACTCACGTGGATAGCCGCACCAGATTGCGGATCACGACGAATACGCGCCGGAGCCCTGGCGGCTTGTGGTCTGTGGCTTGTCGCATGTGTTGTGCGGCGGCCATGTGTTGTGCGGGAGTCCGGCCGTGCGACACGTATGCAGGAACCATGCAAGTTCGGCGCTTGCGGGGTGCTCCCGCTCAATCCCTGCCTTCCAGGATGAGTCCTGGCCCGGTGCAACGAATGGAGCCGGTGTCCGAGACCGAACACGAAGGAGGCCCGATGTACAAGGGCGACGTCTCCCTGCTGGAGGAGATCGCCGAGCAGGAGTTCGACGGTGTCGCGTACGGAGCGTGCACCACGAACACCTTCTCTCTGTCCAACTGGCTGGGCAACAAGGGCGGCTGGTGCACGCTCACCAAGGAATGCCAGCCCTGCTGCAACTGAGCTTTTAGCCGGAAAGGGGAAGAACGATGGCGGACGACGTCCTCGGTGGTTACGACGAGGCCGAGCTCATCGAGCTGAGTGAGGCCGACACCTACGGCGGCACCGGGCCGTGGTGCATCGCGACGCTGACGCTCGTGTCGGCGGCGATGTGCCCGACCACGAAGTGCACCAGCAAGTGCTGAGGTGCCCATCCCTGGGGTGAGCGCCTAGCGGGGAAGCGGAATGGAAGCCGGACGAAGCGGCTTCCATTCCGCCTCCTGTCCTCTCGCTTCTCGACCTCTTCGGACGGAGCAGCAAGAACGTGACATCTCTAGCACAGTTCTATCCCGAGTTCGACAGCACCGAGATCGCGGAGACCATCACGCCGCTGCGCGAGTTCGACGACCAGGTCGTGAGCGTTCTGCTGGGCGCGCGGGAATCCGCGGCCGACGCCGTCACCGCGCGCTCCGTCACGCAGGACGACGGCTCGCGGGCCGGGTCCGGCACCGCGACCGAGCCCCGCTGGTCATCGGATCCGGGCCTGGACGCCCTGATCGCACCGGCCGTGACGGCGTGGCGGGAGGCCGTGGAGGAGTATCCCTTCCAGCGCGTGGTCCGGACCGCCGCCCTGGAGCTGCTGGGCGCTGATCCACTCACCGGCTACGTCGACCTGCTCGCCGATCCCCGGCGCATCGTCGTCGAGCTGCTCGACCGGGCCGAGAACCGCCTGCGTGTCGTGTACACCCGTCCGCTCGTCGCCGCCGTCAACCATGCCCGCGAGAGCGGCCGACTGCGTGGCGACAACCCTCAGCAGCGCTACGCGTCCTTCGTCGAGCAGGCGTGCCGGGTCGGGTGGGAGCAGATCAGCGGCCTGTCGTTCCCCGTTCTCGGCCGGATCACCGGCCTCGTGCTGCGCAACGAGGTGGACGCCTTCCGTGAGCTGTGCGCGAGGCTGGTCGCCGACCGGAACGCCATCCGGGACGCCTTCAGGATCGACCGGGCCGACCGGCTGCAATCGATCGGGACGACCGAGGGCGACACCCACAATCACGGGCGAAGCGTGAGTGTGCTGGTGTTCGAGTCCGGTGCACGCCTGGTGTACAAACCGCGGGACGTCTCCTGCGAAGCCGCCTACGCCACCTTGGCGCAGGAGGCGAACGTGTGGCTGGGAACAGGTCTGGTGACCGCGACCGTGCTGGAGCGCGCAGGGTACGGATACGTGGAGTTCGTCGAAACCGAGGATGTCGGTGACCTGGCCGGGCCGTTCATGTCCGCCAGCGGCGAGTTGGCCGCCGTGCTCTACCTGCTCAATGCCCGGGACATGCACTTCGAGAACATCCTGCCGACCCGGCGTGGCCCGGTCCCGGTGGACCTGGAGACGATCCTGCACCCCGAGCGGATCCATGTCGGGCCCACCCCCGAGGCGCCCGGCAACGCCTACGCCGCCATCGCGGAGTCCGTCTACGGCGTCGGCATCCTGCCCCTGGTCATGGTCGGGCGGGATGCCGACGACGGGCACGTGGACCTGGGATTCCTCGGTGGCCAGGGTCAGGGCAATGCGCCGTTCAAGGCGATCCAGTTCGTGAACCCGTTCACCGACAGGGTGTCCCTGGCGTTTGGTCCCGTTGCGGCGGCCGAGCGCACCACCGTCGCGAGAACCGTGTCCGAGGACGAGGTCCGCGAGCTCGGACGGCAGGTCGCCGAGGGGTTCAGCCGCGTCGTCCGGGCCGTCCTGGACGACCCTGAGCGCTGGATCGCGCTGCTGCACAAGACGATGGCCGATGTCCGGGTCCGGTACGTGCACAACCCGACGGCGCTGTACGGGCAGACGCTGCGGATGACGTCAGGGCCGAGCGCGCTGGATGGCGACACGACGTACCTGGCCCTGCTCAAGCGGATCGCGATCGCCAGCAAGACCTCCGACCGGCAGATCGTCAGGTCGGAGCTGCGCCAGCTGGCCGAGCGTGACATCCCCTACTTCCTCGTCGCCGGCACGAGCACGACGCTGACCACCGGCGACGGGGCAACGGTCGGTGCGGTCTTCCCGCGCTCGCCGCTGGACCTGGCCGTAGAGAAGGCGTCCCGGCTCGACGAGGCCGCGCTGGCGGAGCAGCTGCGTCTGATCCATTCCGCGTTCTCCTCCCGCTTCCCGGACAACCACCTCGCTCCCGCCGACGGCGGGGCCGAGGCGGCGGCCGACGAGGTCACGGCCGGTGCACCGGGGGAGGCGGCCGGTGG
>DASTGO010000050.1:0-6172 GCA_035719045.1 Kineosporiaceae bacterium
AGGCCTGGAGGCGATCCACCGGACGTGCTGGACCACCGGCGAGCTCCGGGCGGCCACCGACCAGGGTGGCGGGGCGGACGGCTCCCGGTCCGAACCGGGCCGCGGCACGATCAGCGGCCTGCTCGGCCTCCCGGCGACCCAGGGACCGTTCGCCGAGGGCCAGTTGCCGATGTCCGGCGGAGGCCTCGGCCAGCCCCTCGACCCGGACACCGACCAGCCGCAGCCGGGCCCGGTCGAGTCCGAGGGCGGTGAACAGCTCCCTCGCGGTGGCGTAGATCACCTGCCCGACATCGGTGTGCTCGCGCAGGGTCCGGGAACGGGTGATCGTGGTGAAGTCCGCGAACCGGACCTTCAGGACGACGGTTCGGCCGACGGCCTCCGCCGCCCGCAGCCGGCCCGCCACCTTCTCGGACAGTCGCAACAGCTCCCGCAGGACGACCTCGGGGTCGTCGACGTCGCGGGCGAAGGTCTCCTCGGCGCCGACGCTCTTCTCCACGGTCTGCGCGATCACGGGCCGGGGGTCCCGGCCCCAGGCCAGCTCGTGGAGGTGGGAGCCGGCGGCGTCGCCGAGGGCCCGGCGCAGGGTGTCGACCGGGGTGTGCGCGAGGTCGGCCACGGTCCGCAGGCCCAGCCGGGTGAGCGCCTCCTCGGTCCGCTCCCCCACCCCCCACAGCGCGCCGACCGGGAGCCGGTGCAGGAAGGGGACGGTCTCGGCGGCGGGGACCAGGAGCAGACCGTCCGGCTTGGCCCGTCCGGAGGCCAGCTTGGCGACGAACTTCGTGGCGGCCACCCCCACCGAACAGGTGATGAGCTGCTCGTCGACCACCCGGTCCCGGATCAGCTGGGCGATCCGGGTGGGCGCCCCGAGCCGGCGGACCGCCCCGGACACGTCGAGGAAGGCCTCGTCCAGGCTGAGCGGCTCGACCAGGGGGGTGATCGAGCGGAAGATCTCCATCACCCCGCGGGACACCTCGCTGTAGCGCCCGTGCTGGGGTTCCAGGACCACGGCCTGCGGGCACAGCCGGCGCGCCCGGCTCATCGGCATCGCCGAGTGGATCCCGAACCGGCGGGCTTCGTAGGTGGCGGACAGGACCACCCCGCGGCTGCCGCCCCCGCCGACGATCACCGGCCTGCCATGCAGATCGGGGCGGTCGATGAGCTCGACGGAGGCGAAGAAGGCGTCCATGTCGACGTGCAGGACCGTGCAGCCGGAGTCGTCGGCGGACAGGCCCTCGTCGAACCCGCCCCGGCGCCCGGCCCGGTCCAGCTGTCGCCTGCTCATGGGGCTGCGGTCAGCCCCCGTCGGGGTCGTCGGCGCCGCGCTGGACGACCAGGTGCAGGTGGGAGGCGAGCGCCGCGAGCTGCGGGTGCCCGGACGCCGCCCGCTCGAACGCCAGCAGGGCCTGGGCGGCGTCCGGGTCGCCGTCGACCAGGGCGCCGGGCAGCAGGTCAGAGACCAGCCGGACCCCGTGCTCCAACTGGACGGTGGCCGACCGCCCGGCGAGCAGGGCGAGCAGGCTGTCGCGATCGAACCGCCGGGGCATCGGATCGCCGGCGGTCGAACCGGCACCGGAGCCGTCGAACAGCCGCCGGGCGTCCTCGAACCGGCCGGACAGGGCCTTCGCCAGCACCGCGCCGAGCCGCTGGGCGACGAGCAGGCTGAGCACCCCGCCCGGCCGCAGTGCGGTGAGGGCGGCCCGGGCGGCCACGGCGGGCTCGTCGACGTACTCCAGGACGCCATGACACAGCACGAGGTCGGCGCCGCCGGCGGGGACCACGTCGGCCAGCGCGGCGGCGTCACCCTGCTGGGCCCGGACCTGGGCGGCGACCCCGGCCTCGGCGGCCCGGCGCTGCAGGGCGGCCAGGGCGTCCGGGCTGGGGTCGACCACGGTGACCCGGTGGCCGAGCGCGGCCAGCGGGACCGCGAAACCCCCGGTCCCACCGCCGAGGTCCACGACGTCGAGCTCGGTCCTGCCGGTGGCGGCGACCTGCTGGGCGATCAGGGTGTCCAGGGCGTCCCACACGACGGCGGTCCGCACGGCGGTGCGGGGATCGGCGCGCAGGGCCCAGCGACGGGACCGGAGGGGGTCGTCGACCACGGTGCTTCTCCCGGCGGGGTGCGGCGGGCGGATAGGTGTTCCCACCCTAGTGAGCAGCACCGGCCACCCGAGCGCCGCCAGGGCCGGGCGCGGCGGGGCGAACCTCATCGGCGGGGCGAGCCTCATCGTCCACTGCTCCCGGGGCTGGCATGCCAGAGCTTGCGCGGGGGCTGGCTGCGCAGGCGGCGCTCGGCGTCCTGGTCGGCCGCCCGGTCCGCGGCACGCTCCCCGGGCGGGGTGCCGCGGACGGACTCCTCCGCAGACAGCATCCGGCGGGTGTCGCGGGCGGTCTCCCCGGGCGGCAGGACGTCGGCGTACGGGGACTGCCGGAACCCGCTGACATGGACCAGGACCCGCCGATGCCGCGGTCCCCCGCCCATCCCGCCGGCCCGGCCGGACCGGTCGCCGGTGGGCAGCCCGGAAGCGGCCTCCCAGTCGGTGTCCTCGGCCTGGGTGACGAAGCCGCCACCGAAGTGGGTGTACGGCAGCCGTGGCTGCGGTGGGCGCTGGGCCAGGATCATCCCGGGACCGTCCGCGGTGGTGGGGTCGGCAGAGCCGTCGATGACCGCCCGCACCGCAGGCAGGCCGCCGTCGGTCCAGGCGTCCCAGAGCGCGGGCAGTTCCCAGGCCCCGGTCGCCCGCAGGGACACCCCGCGGTCGCCGGTCCGGCGCAGGATCCCGCGGACGACCAGCAGCCAGGAATGGAAGACGGTCGCGGCGTAGGGACCCTGGGCGTCCTCGAAGAAGGTGGCGTCGACCGGTCCGGTGGCGTCGTCGAGGGTGAGGAAGACCACCCGGCGCCCGGACCGCACCGGTGGGGTCTGGGTGGCCACCTTCACCCCGGCGACCAGCAGTTCTGCCCGGCTGCGGCGGCCCAGCACCTCCCGGGACCGGGTCACCTGCAGTGCGTCCAGCAGCGGGGCGTAGAAGTCCAGCACATGTCGGCTGGCGTCCAGGCCGAGCACCTCCAGCTCGGCCCGGACCCGTTCGGCCCCGGTCATCTCCGGCAGACCGCTCGGCCGGGTCTCGTCCGGGGCGTCGCCGAGGTCCAGGGCGAGCTGGACGGGCTGCCGGTCGGCGGGGACGGCGGCACGCGGGGCCCGGGACTGGCGGGCCGCGGCCTCCCGGACCGGGAACCGGGCTGCCGGAGACCGTCCGGGACCGCCGGTGCCGGACGGCGTGGGAGGAGCTCCTCCCGGACCGCCGGGGGCGGCGCTGCCGTCGCGGACCGTGAGGTCTCCCCGGACGTCACCCCGGACGTCACCGAGCACGGCCGGGCCCGGCAGCGGGAGGCGGGAGGTCCGGGCCCGGCCGCGGGACACCGACCGGGACCAGCGGTCCAGCTCGGCGACCTGGAGCAGCAGGTCCCGGCGGGTGACCCGGTCACGGCGGCTGACCGGCAGGGTCGCCCCCAGCCCGTAGAGGGAGTCGAAGGCGCCGGCCACCACGAGCCGTTCCACGACCGGGCGGCTGACCTGTGCGCGGTGCCAGAAGTCGGCCAGGGAGCGGTAGGGACGGCCGGCGACGATCCCGGCCACCTCCGCGGCGGTGATCCCCTTGACGTCGTCGAGGGCGAGCCGGATGCCGTAGGCACGCCCGTCGGGCAGGTCCGGGTGGGGCCGGGCCTGCGGGAGTGGGCCGAACTGGTCGGGGATCCGCGGCGGGAGCTCGTCGCACCAGGTCACCTTCTCCACCCGGTAGGTGGAGTCGGAGTGGTTGACGTCCAGGGGCAGGACGGCGATGCCGAGGTTGCGGGCGTCGTCCAGGATGAGCCGCTTCGGGTACATCCCCGGGTCGTGGGTGAGCACCCCGGCCAGGAACGCCGCCGGGTGGTGGGCCTTCAGCCAGGCGGAGTGGTAGGTCGGCAGGGCGAACGCCGCGGCATGGGCCTTGCAGAACCCGAACGACGCGAACGCCTTGAGCACCTCCCAGATCCGCTCGACGGTGGCGTCGTCGTAGTCGCCGCGGGCCCGGACCCGGGGCCGCCACCAGGCCTCGACCTGGGCCTGACCCTCCGGGGACCCCATCGCGCGGCGGACCTCGTCGGCCTCCGCCAGCCCGCAGCCGGCAGTGGTGGCCACCAACTGCAGCACCTGCTCATGGAAGACGACCACCCCGGCGGTCTCGGCGAGCGCGTACTCCAGGGAGGGATGCAGGTAGTCGGGGTCGTCCCAGCCCTGCCGGGCCCGCAGGAAGGGGGTGACCATGTCGGACTTCACCGGTCCGGGCCGGAACAGCGAGATGTCGATGATGAGGTCGTCGAAGGTCTGCGGGGCGAACTTGCCGACCAGTTCCCGCTGCCCCGGCGACTCGATCTGGAACAGGCCGAGGGTGTGCGTGCTGCGGATCAGCCGGAAGGTGGCGTCGTCGTCGTGCGGGACGGCGTCGAGGTCGATCCGGCCGCTGTCCGGGTCGAGATAGCCGCCGGGCTCGGTGGCCTGCGGAGGGTGCTCTCCGGCGCGGGCGGTGTCCGGACCGTCGACCCGGGCGATCTCGTCCAGGGCATAGGCCATCGCCGACTGCATCCGGACCCCGAGGATGTCCAGCTTGAGCAGCCCGACCTCCTCGACGTCATCCTTGTCGAACTGGCTCATCGGGAAGCCCTGCCAGCTCGCCTCGACGGGGGTGCGGTCCAGCAGGCCGGCGTCGGACAGCACCACCCCGCACGGGTGCAGGGCCACGTGCCGGGGCAGCCCGTCGAGCCGTTCCACCAGGTCGAAGAGCAGGTCCAGCCGGGAACCGGCCAGTCCCGAGGCCTGCAGTTCGGGCAGTTCGGCGACGGCGAGCCTGATGTCGCGGGCCCGGATGTGCGGGAACGACTTGGCGATGGTGTCGACCTCACCGGGCGGCAGCCCGACCGCGGCCCCCACATCGCGGATGGCGTGCCGGATCCGGTAGGTGTCCATCATCGACACGCAGGTCACCCGCTCGGCGCCGAAGTGCCCGATGACCTTCTCGTACACCTCGGTCCGCCGGGCGGCCTCGACGTCGATGTCGATGTCCGGCAGCTGGGCCCGCAGCGGGGTGAGGAACCGCTCCATGAGCAGGCCATGCCGCAGCGGGTCGACCCCGGAGATGCCGAGCAGGTGGTTGACCAGGCTGCCGGCCCCGGAACCCCGGGCGGCCACCCGCACCCTGAGCTCGCGGATCAGCCCGCAGACCTCGTCGATGGTGAGGAAGTACGGCGCATAGCCGAGCGTGCCGATGACGGCCAACTCGTCGTCCAGCCGCTCCTCCAGCTTCACCTCGGCGCTGCCACCGATGCCCGGGTAGTGCGTGCCGATCCTCGCCACGCAGCGGCGGCGCAGCTCGGCCTGCGGATCGTCACCGGGGCCGAGCCCGAAGGCGTCGGCCTCGGGGAAGTGCACGGTGCCGATGCCGAGGTCCGCCCGCGGGTCCAGCCGGCAGCGGGATGCCAGCGTCTCGGTGGTGGCCAGCAGGACTGCGGCGTCGGACTCCTCCCCCGCGGCACGGGCCACCTCCCGGGCGACCCCGGCCATGTGGTCGCCGTCGGCCAGATAGCCCTCCGCGCTGACCCGGTCGACGTGGCGCAGGTCCAGCGGGACCAGCCGGCGGGCGGCGTCGAGCACGTCGACGGTGACCGCGCCGTCGGGGGTGGCGTAACGGACGGCATTGGTCAGCACCGCGGGCACCCCGCCCAGGCGGGCCAACTGGAGCATCCGGGCGGCATGCCCGAGGCTGGCCGGCCGACCGGGCGGCCCGTGGTGGCAGACCACCTCGACGTACAGCGAGCCGGCCGGCAGCAGCTCCCGCCAGCGGGCCAGTTCGGCCAGGGCCAGGTCGGGACGGCGGGCCAGCACGGCACGGCCCGCCTCGGAGCCGGGGCCGAGCAGGACGGCCAGGGCGCCGAGCCCGGCCACCGGGCCTGCGGCATGTTCGCCGATCAGTCCCGCCGTCACCACCGGGGATCCCCGGTCCCCGCGCAGGTGACCGGCCGAGACCAGCCTGCACAGCCGCCCCCAGCCCGCGGCCGGCGGCAACCCCGCTCCCCGGTCCGCCCCGAGAGCGAGCACGGTGACCCGGGGATGCCGGGGGTCGACGGCGGCGCCCCC
>DASTGO010000051.1:0-3215 GCA_035719045.1 Kineosporiaceae bacterium
CGAGTGCCTCCAGGCGCTTCAGCAGCGGGGTCAGCGTGCCGCTGTCGAGGTGCAGCAGGCCGCCCAGTCCGCCGACGGTGAGCGGTTCGCCGGGCCGCTCCCACAGCGCCAGCAGGACCAGGTACTGCGGGTAGGTCAGCCCCAGCTCCTCCAGCAGCGGACCGTAGGCCCGGACCACCGCCCGGCTCGCCGAGTACAGCGCGAAGCACAGCTGACGGCCCAGCTCCAGCTCCGGGTAGCCCGCCCCCTGCGGCGGCTCCCCCATGCCCGTCCCCCGGTCCGCCGCCGTCCGCCCAGCATTCATGCCCGGCATCCTACACGGATCTCGATTGCGCCATTCAATTGTGTCCAATATAGTTGCGGGCGATCCGAGTTCTGGACCGGCGTCGGAGTTCCCGGCCGACCGAGCCAGGTCCCCCGCAACCGAGCCAGGTCCCAGCAGAGGAGTCCCCATGAGCGCCCTGTACACCGCCGTCGCCACCTCCACCGGAGACGCCCGCAACGGCCACGTCCGCAGCGACGACGGCCTGGTCGACACCGACGTCCGGATCCCCCGCCCGCTGGGCGGCCAGGGTGGGGCCACCAATCCCGAGCAGCTGTTCGCCGCCGGCTATGCCGCCTGCTTCCACTCGGCGATGAAGCTCATCGCCCGCCAGGACAAGCTCGACGTCACCGGTTCCGAGGTCACCGCCGAGGTCAGCCTGACGGCCCAGGGCGCCGGCTACGGCCTGGGCGTCCGGCTGGTGGTCCGGGTGCCGAACCTCGACTCCGCGACCACCGACGGCCTGGTCCAGAAGGCGCACGCGGTCTGCCCCTACTCCAACGCCACCCGGGGCAACATCGACGTCCAGCTCGCGGTCGCCTGAGGTCACCGTCCCACCCGCGGCTGCCTGAGGTGACCGTGCGGCTCGGCTGCCCGGCCGGCACCGGGCTCGGGACCTTCTGCCCGCCCCGCTCCTCCCCGGAGCAAGCACCCTGTCGGGCGGGTCACTCGTCCAGCCGCGGCGGGTCATGACGGCGCTGCCGGGCAGCCGCAGGTGAGGGGGCAGGCGGATGGGTACGTCCCTGGGCGGGGACGGCGATGCCGGGCGGGATCCATCCCGCCCGGCATCGCCGGGGAATGAGGCGGAGCACCCGGCGCACGTCCGGTTCTGGCAGGCGGTGCCACAGCGGCGCGGGGCCCGGGGCTGGGCCCTGGCGGCCTTGCTGGCCCTGGTCGCGCTCAACGCCGGCTACGGCGGGGTGAGCCTGGTCCGGGACGGGATGGGCATGCCGGCGGACTGGGCGCAGCGCCTGCCGTTCGGCTCATGGACCTTCGGGGGAATCGCCCTGCTGGTCACGGTCGGGCTTCCCCAACTGCTGTGCTGCGCCCTCGTG
The DNA here is from genome assembly GCA_035719045.1 of Kineosporiaceae bacterium. Classification (GTDB taxonomy): domain Bacteria; phylum Actinomycetota; class Actinomycetes; order Actinomycetales; family Kineosporiaceae; genus DASTGO01. Next base: position 1,378 of record DASTGO010000051.1, read on the forward strand.
CTCCGGGGTCACCGTCGAGCCGCCCTCGCCGGGGCGATCGCCGGGCTCGCCCTGATCGCCTGGATCGCGGTGCAGCTGCTGATCATGCGCCGGTACTTCTTCCTCCAGCCCGTGATCGCCGGACTCGGGCTCGCCGAGTTCCTGCTGGCGGTCGGCTGGCTGCGTTCGGCCCTGCCGCCCGGCCTGCACCGGGCCTGACCGCGCCCGCCCGGCACCGTCCCACCGGACCCGGACCCACGCCGCATGCCCGGCACTGTCCCGGCGGACCAGCAAGCGCACCCGACCTTCCATCGGACGGGTCTGCCGGTCGATCACCGCTCGCCGCGCCCGCGCCGGGAGGCGGCATAGATGACCGACCGCAGCCTCGCCAGAGGATCCGGGAGCCGCAGTCCCGGGATCGGGTGCAGCACGGGGTCGAAGTCGAGGCCGGGATCGTCCGGGGCCAGGTCGTCGGGGCGGGCGTCCTCCGGAACCCGTTCCAGCCGCAGTGGAGCCGCCTTCGCACCGCCCCTGTCCGGCTGCTCCTCGTCGGCGCCCGGTTCGTCCGGCAGATCCTCCGCCGGCTGGTGCCCGTCCGCACCGAGCGGTTCCGGATCGAGCAGCAGCCGCCCGAACCGGCGCCATCCCCGGCCCGGCCCGGCCACCTCCAGGTCGAACCCCGTCCCGGACGGAAACGCCCCGATCATCACCGGCCCGGACGGGCTGAGGAACGGCAGGATGCTGGTGTAGCCCCCGTCGTGGATGCCGCGGCGCGGCTGCAGCAGGTGGCGCAACACCGGACGCTGCCCGGCACTGGACAGCAGGAGATCCTGAGGTCGACCCACCGAGCCGGGCACCCGGATCGCCAGGCCCAGCACGTCCGGCAGGGGGGCGGGCACCCCGATCGCCCGGGAGAACCGGACCAGGGCGGCGTCCTCCCCCGGCTCGTCCAGCCAGGGCACCCCGACCCCCGGATCCAGCCCCTCGCGCACCACCGTCGCCCCCGTGACGGTCCCGACCGGATGCAGCGCGCGGGCACCTCGCCAGCGGGCCACGGCGGCGAACCCGGCAGCGGCCAGCAGAACGGCACCGCCTGCGAGCCGGCCCACGGATGGCAGCAGTTTCGACATGGGCCCGCTGTACCCCGAGAACGCACCGGTCACCCCTGGACGCCAGCGATGCGCCGGCCCATCGGTTCGGGGCCCGTTCCCCGGAGCAGGCGGTCGGTCTGCTCGGCCTCCCACGGTCGGGGTCCATGACGGCTGTCGCCACGAACCGTCCCGCCGCCGAGCTGAACTGCGTGCCCACCGGATGTCGCCGGCCTGGCGGGGTGTCGTCCCTCTGCGTCAGGGCCCACCGTCTGCCTGCGATCCCCCACACATTTCCCCTCCCCACTGCATCGACTCCGGTGGAATGGGAGGTGACGGAGGGCGGGCAGTGGGTCTTGAGGTTCCGCCGTGGGCTGCGGAGATGTTCCATGTCCTGACCGGTGATGGGTGGCCGGCGGTGGACGAGGACGAGATCAATGATCTGGCGCAGTTGTGGCTGGCGGCCGGCCGCGAGTTGATGCAGATCGCGCCGGAGGTGACTCGGTCGGCGCGGTGGCTGGCTGATTCCGGTGCGCTGGTGGGGGATGCGGCCAAGGCGCTGTCGCAGACGGTGTCGCTGGTGACCGGGGACGGGGACCTGGCCCTGGAGAAACTGGCCGCCGGGTATGAGGAGCTGGGCAACTACCTGCACGGCGTGGCGGTACAGACGCAGTACATGAAGATCATCGTGATCGAGCAGTTGATCATTCTGGCTGCGCAGATCCTGTACCTGCTGGCGATGATCCCGTGGACGTTCGGGGCCAGTGCGGC
>DASTGO010000052.1:0-13006 GCA_035719045.1 Kineosporiaceae bacterium
CCGGGTCCAGCCGGTGGACCACCAGGACCGTGCGGGCGTCGTCCAACTCCTGCGCCGTGGCCGGTCGCGGACACCACGCCTGCACCCCGGCGATCGGCGGCGGGTCGAGTGCCGCGACCTCACCACCACTCCCCCGCACGACGACGCTCTCGACGTCCGGCGCCCCCGGCCGTTGGGCGCCGCCGTGTTCGTCGGGTCCCGGCGGCACGGCGGGCGGCCGGTCGGTCGGTGTCCGCCGGTCGGTCGGTGTCCGCCGGTGGTGCGCTGTCATCGCGGTGGCCCCCTGAGGTCGCGGTCGGTCCTCGTTCCCCTCCATGGGCTGAAGTGGTGCCGGGGCCGCAGGCGCGCCGAAGCAGGGCAAGGCGCGGAGCAGCCCCAGGGCATCGCGACCCCGGCACCGCGAGCGGTCGACGCGCCTGAAAGAGCACCCCGCCCCAGGAGCGAGCACCTGCCGCAAGCCGGCCAACGGGCAGGTGTACGGGCATCGTCGCCGACCGGCGGCCCTTCCCCTGGAGGGCGGGAACGGGACCGCCACGGTCAGCATCGGGGAGACGACTCGGACGACGCCATGCGTGGTTTTCACGTAGTGAGATCAAGTGCCCGCGGTGGTGGGGTGGGTCGGGTCATGCTGGAGTTGATCAACTACACCGGGGGGAAGGGAACGGCTCGATGGCTGATCCGGCGGGTGCATCCCGGAACAGGAAGTCGCGTGGCAGCACGACGGTCGTGCGGCGTCAACTGGGGCGCAAGCTGCGCGCGATGCGGGAGGCGACCGGGCGCAGCCGTGACGACGTGGTGGCCTCGAAGCTGATGTCCCGGTCGAAACTGGAGGGTATCGAGTACGGCCGGTCGATGGTCAGACCCGGGGACGCCTACGAACTGGGCCGGATCTACGGGGCCTCCCCCGAGGAGTTGGAAACCCTGCGGACGATGGCAGCAGCCACGAACCAGACCGGTTGGTGGCAGGAACACGGCGACAGCCTGGCCCCAGGGTTCGAGACGTACCTGGATCTGGAGTCTTGCGCCAGCGAGATGTGGATCTACGAACCGGCCGTGATCCACGGGCTCTTGCAGACCGAGGACTACGCGCTAGCGATCGACAAGGCCAGCGCTCGCCCTGGGTTGGACGATGCGACGATCCGCTCCCATGTCGAACTGCGCATGACCCGCCAGCGGACGTTGCGGGAGCGGAAGCCGACCGTGCGGTTGCACCTCGTGCTCGGCGAGGCGGCACTGCGGTTGCGGGTCGGCGGCCCGGAGGTGATGGCCGGTCAGCGTGACCGTCTGCGGCAGGCTGCCGGGTACGAGAGCCTGGACCTCAGGATCCTGACCGATGCGGCCGGATCACACTCGGGGCTGCTCGGGAACTTCGCCGTGCTGGACTTCGATGACCCCGATGACCCCTCGGTTGCCTACACCGAGTCCTATGTCGGCGCTCGATACCATGACAAGGAAGTCCACGTGGCGCTCCTCCGCGGGGTGTACCAGGAGATCCACGCCAAGGCGACCCCCGTCGAGGAGTATCTGGCATGACGACAGACCGGACCGTGGACATCTCCACCCCGTGGATCAAGGCAGCGGCGTCGTCCACCTCCGGCCAGTGCGTGGAGATGCGTCGAATCGGCGGTGCGGTGGAGGTCCGTGACTCCAAGGACCCGAACGGCCCCACGCTGCGGTTCTCCGGCACCCAGTTCGCCGCGTGGCTGGACGGCGCCGACGGCGGCGAGTACACGCACCTGGCCGACTGACTCAACCTGACCCCGGAGGCCCCCTCCGCCCGAGGGACGACCAGCCCACGAGAGCCCCACCCGGTGCGATGTCCCCGGGCGGGGCTCTCGTCGCATCCCTGCCCGGGAACGCCCGCATGGAGCCCACGATCATCGCAGGTCAAGACCTTCGGTCCCCGGCCGTCTCAGAACCGCTCCCCCGTCACGCCATGCCGGTCGGTGACCCGGCGGGGAGATCGCCGGGCCGGCAGGGCAGCGAGAAGGAGAAGGTGGCGCCCTGGTCGACGGCCGCGTCCGCCCACACCCGCCCGCCGTGTCGCTCGATGATCCGGCGGACGTTGGCCAGGCCGATGCCGTTGCCTTCGAACGAGGCGGCGTGGAGTCGTTCGAACACGCCGAACAGGCGGGCGGCGTGAGCCATGTCGAAGCCGATGCCGTTGTCGCGGACGGCGATGACGATCTCGGCGGCGGTGGAGGGTTGCTGTCCGACCGTGATCTCCGCCGGGGTGCGGGCGCGGGTGAACTTGACGGCGTTGCCGATGAGATTGACCAGGACCAGGCGCAGCATGGCCTGATCCGCGTTGACCACGGGCAGTTCGCCGAGATGCCACCGGATGGCCCGTCCCCTGGTCTCCGGCTCGAACTCGCTGATCACCTCGTCGGTGAGGATCCGCAGGTCCACTGGTCTGCACACCAGGGCCGCCCGGCCCGCCCGGGAGAACGAGAGCAGGTCCTGGACCATGTCCTGCATCCGCCGCCCGGACTGGGTGATCGCCTCCAGGCAGTGCAGTTGCTGCTCGTCGAGTGAGCCGGCTGCGGTCTCCCGCAGGGCGTCGGCGAAGCCCAGGATGTGGCGCAGCGGCGCACGGAGATCGTGGGAGACCGAATAGGCGAAGGACTCCAGTTCCTGGTTCGCGTCCTGCAGTTCCTGGGTGCGTTCACGGACCCGCTGATCCAGGTCCTCGTTCAGCTGCCGGATGGTGGCCTCGTCGTGGCGACGCTCCTCGATCTCGGACTGCAGCCGGAGATTCGTCTCCCGCAGTTGCGCGGTGCGCTCCTGCACACGTTGCTCGAGGGCGTCCCGGGCCTGTCTGACGGTGGCCTGCTGGGCCCGGTTCTCCAACCACAGGGCCAGAAAGCTGCCGATGTTGGCGATGAACGGGGCGTACTGCCGGTAGGCGGCGGGGTCATCGATGTGGATGACGAAGAAGCCGTAGGCGGCGCTGAGCGTGCGCAGCGGGAGGACCTGCACGCCGGGCCGGTCCGCCGGCAGACAGCTGCGGGGCAGCGGAACGGGCGGCACCTGCCGGCTGCCAGGACTCTCAGCGGGGCAGGCGGGACAGGCGGGGCAGGCATCGGGCGTGATGTCACCGGCCTCCGACCGGACCTGTCCGAGGCAGACCCGGGCCCCGCGGACTCCGGGGACGGTGGCCAGGGCGACGGCGTAGAACTCGCTGACCCGTTGCGGGGTCGGCAGTGCCGGCAGAACGTTCTGGGCGGCCAGCAGTTGCCCGAGAACGCGAGCCGCACCGGCCAAAGGTGCATCGTCCTCACCGGTCTGGGGATCACGGGTCTGGGGATCACGGGTCTGGGGATCACGCATCGGACTCCGCCCTCCGACCTCCCCGGCTCCGGGCCCGCGTCCGGCCGGTCCACAGTGTCCGGCCGGGTCCACAGTCCCAATGTAGGCACCGGCAGGGCCTGCTTACCATGGGCGAACGAGCCGACAGACCCGGCCACGGGGGGGTCGATCATGGCCGACCGCAGGACCCCTGATTCCGGTGGCGCCGAAGACCTCGGCTTCACCGAGGAACAACTGGGCTCCAACCATGTCTGCCTGATCTACGACGGCGACACACCACGCGAACAGCTTCTCGCGCAATACGTCGCGGCCGGTCTGCGGGAGGGCGAGGTCGTCCGGTACTTCGCCGACGTCACCCCTGCCGAACAGGTGCGGGGCTGGCTGGAGGAGTTCGGGGTCGACGTCACGCAGGCCGAGGCCCGAGGCGCGCTGGTGATCGGGGATGCCACCACCACCTACTGTCCCGGCGGGATCTTCGACCCCGCCGAGGTGATCAGCAGGATCGGTGCCGGCTACGAGGCCGCCCACCGGGCGGGCTTCACCGGCACCCGCAGCACGGGAGAGATGTCATGGGTCCGCAGGGGACTGCCCGGCTCGAACCTGTTCCTGGAGTACGAGATACGGCTCGGTGCGGTGTCGACGCCGTACCGGCACAACGGTATGTGCCAGTACGACGCCCGGCTGTTCGACGGCGCCTCACTGTTCAAGGTGCTCCAGGTGCACCCGTTCATGGTCGCGCAGGGACAGGTCGTCCGGAATCCCTGCTACCGCAGGCCCGGCGAGTCTCCCCTCCCCTGAAAGAGTTCCGGCCGGTCTCGAAGGGGTCCGGCCGGAACGACCGCACCTGACCCGCCGGCCCGGTGCCCGGCCACAACTCACGACTCACGGCCGTCCACCGCGGGCGCGGGCGTTCCCCGTGCCGGGACGCCGGGTGCCGCAGACCGGAGGAGACCGGTGATCTCGTCCGGTGGGAGAGCCGGGTGCCAGAGCCATCCCTGCCCGACCGCACAGCCGAGCTCCCTGAGGGAGTCGCGCTGCTCGGCGCTCTCGATCCCCTCGGCGACCGTGGTCAGGCCGAGTTGGCGGGCGAGGGTGATCACGCTGGCCACGATGGCGGTGTCGGTGGGGTCGCGGCCGATCCCGTCGACGTAGGACTTGTCGATCTTGAGGGTGTGTACCGGGAGTTTCCGGAGGTAGTCGAAGCCGGAGAATCCGGTGCCGAAGTCGTCGACGGCGATCGTGATGCCGGCCTCGGCCAGGGCCTGCAACTCGGCTATGCCTGAGGAGCCGACGGTGATGAACTGGCTCTCGGTGACCTCCAGGCAGAGCCCGTCGGCGGGCAGACCGTGCTGTCCCATCTCCTCCTGGACGCGCCGGCACAGGTGGTCTCCCAACTCCCGGGCCGAGATGTTCACGGCGACCACCGGCGCCAGGCTCCCGAACTGCCGTTGCCAGGCTGCGGCCTGGGCGCAGGCGGTGGTCAGCACCCAGCTGCCGACCAGGCCGATGAGATTGCGCCGCTCGGCGACGTCGATCACGGGCTGGGGCAGGAGCAGGCCGCGGGTCGGATGCTGCCAGCGCAGCAACGCCTCGACCCCGACCAGCTTCCCGTCGCTCATCCGGAAGGTGGGCTGGTAGTACAGGCGCAGTTGCTCCTTGTCGATCGCGGCACGCAGGTCGGCCTCCAGCGAGAGCATGTCGTACGCGGAGGTGTTGGCCAGGGCGTCGGCGGGGTGCCAGCGACGCCCACCGCGCCGCTTCGCGGTGTACATGGCCTGGTCGGCGTCCCGCAGCACCGTCTCGGGGGTGGCGTGCTCGTCGCTGATCGAGATCCCGATGCTGGCCGGCGCGCTGACCGTCTGTCCCGCGATGGTGATGCCGCTGCTCAGCGCCGCCTGGATCCGTTGTGCCACGGTGGTCGCGTCGGTCGGGTCGGTGAGGTCCTCACAGACGACGACGAACTCGTCCCCGCCGATCCGCACGGCGGTGTCGGCCTCCCGGCGACTGCTGCGGATGCGATCGGCGACCTCGATCAGGAACTGGTCCCCACCCTCGTGTCCGAAGCTGTCGTTGACCGACTTGAAGTCGTCCAGGTCGATGAACAGCAGACCGACCCGGGTGCCGTTACGTCGTGCCCGGGCCAGGGCCGAACGCAGCCGCTCCAGCAGCAGGGCGCGGTTGGGCAGACCGGTGAGCTCGTCGTGCAGGGCCTTGTAGGCCAGTTCCCGTTCGGCGTCCTTGCGGGCGGTGATGTCCTCCACGGCCGCCAGCGCGTACAGCGGGCCCCCGCCACGGTCGCGCACCATCGACACGCTCAGCACGGCCCACCGTGGCCTGCCGTCGGCGTGGACGAACCGGTGCTCGGCCCGGTACCGGCACACGCCCCCGGCGATCACCTCGCCCAGGGCCCGGCGCAGGGTTGCCCTGTTCTCCTCGGCGCAGACCCGGGACAGGTCGCTGCGCAGCAGCTCGGGCACCGGCAGCCCGAGGAACTCGGTCAGCGCCCGGTTGACCCGCAGGAACCGCCCCGGCCGCTCGGCGACGTCGATCAACGCCATCCCGGTCAGTGCCTCCTCGAACGCCAGCCGGAACCGCTCCTCGGAGGCCTGCAGTTCCTGCTGCGCCCGGCGTAACTCGGTCAGGTCGGTGTAGGAGGTGACCACCCCCTCGAGCTCCCCGGTCTCGCCCGGCCCCAGGGGTTCGGCGTTGGCCAGGACCCACCGCACGAGACCGGCGCTGTCGGGCAGCCCGATCACGCGGCCCCCGCCCGGGCGGCCCGTGGACAGCGCGCGGACCGTCGGATGGGCCGTGACCGCAAGCGCCGTGCCGTCCTCGGCGAGCACCCGCTGGTCAGCGCCAGGGTAGGGGCGGCCGATCAAGGCGGTGCGGGACAACCCGAGGATCCGCTCGGCGGCCTGGTTGCACTCCACCACGACCCCGTCGCCGTCCTGGACCAGGATGCCCTCGCCCAGGGCCACCACCAGGCCCCGGTAACGGGCCTCGGACCGGCGCAGGGCACGCTCGGCCGCCAGCCGGTCGGTGACGTCCCGGTAGACCACCACGAACCCGTCGCCGAGCCGGGCCGCACGCCCCTCGAAAGTGCCCCGGACCGGGGCGTCGTCGACATCCGCCAGCAGGTACCCCAGTGGCCGGCCCGTCCGCACGATATCGACGAACTGGTCGAACAGCATCCTCCCCAGTGACGGCAGCAGGTCGAGCAGGTTCTGGCCGACGACCTGTCCCGGCGACCGGTGCATGATCTGCGCCGCCACCGGATTGGCGTACACCCAGGCGAAGTCCACGATCCGCCCCGCCGGGTCACGGACGGCCTCGAACACGCTCAGGCCGTCCTGGACGGTATCGACGATCGCCCGCAACTGCCGGCTCTGCTCCCGCAACTGCTGCAGGGCCAGCGCACGCTCTGCCTCCAGCCGCCTGCGCTCCCCGGCCTCCCGCAGGCTGCGGCTCACCGCGGGGCCCAGCCGGGACGGGCGGTCCTTGAGCACGTAGTCCCACGCCCCGCGCTTCACCAGCTCGATGGCGTGGTCTTCCCCCAGCGTGCCGGACACGAACACGAACGGGACCTGCGGGCAGCGGGCCAGGGCGTGCTCCAGCGCCTGCTCGCCGGTCATCCCGGGCAGCCGGTAGTCGGCCAGGATCACCTCCGGGGCGAAGTCCCGCAGTCCGGCCAGGAAGTCCGGTTCGTTGTCGACGACCCGGACCTCGGAGAAGGTGACCCCGTAGCGGGTCAGTTCACGCAGTTCCAGCTCCGCGTCATAGGGGTCGTCCTCCAGGATGAGCAGCCGTGGAGCCCTCTGTGCACCCGGCTCACCAGGGTGCGGGCCGCCCTGGTCACAGGCGGGTCTGGCTCCGGTCACGGGTCACTTCCCTCGCGGTGGCGTCGCGGAGGTGGGCGAGGCGGTCACGAGGTGGCCTGCCGGGCGGGCCGCGCCGGTGGTGGTCAAGGAGTCTGGAACGACGCGGCGGACGGGCCGATCGCCGAGGAGCCCGGCCCGGCGGCCCGTTCCCGGACGGTGTCCCCGGTGGCCGGTCTGGCCGTGACCAACGCCGTCTGGGTGAGCAGGTGGATCGGCTGGTGGGCATCGTAGGTCGTGGCCACGCCGAACCGCAGACGCGCCGTCAGCCGGCGTCCGGCGACGTCCAGGGGCCGGGACAGCCCGGCATGCAGCCTGGCCACGATGCGGGTGGCGCTGGACTCCAGGACGGGGGTGTCGCACAGCAGCGCGAACCCGTTGCCGATCCGGGCGGCGATGTCACCGGGGCGCAGCAGCCGTGGCAACCTCCCGGCCAACGCCGCCAGGGCATGGTTCACCGGTGCCGGGCCGGAGGAGGCCTCGGGGTCGCCGAGCTCGTCGACACCGTCCAGCACGATCATGATCACGGTGAGAGGCTTGTGATCGCGGGCCGTCCTGGCCATGGCCCTGGTGGCGAGCTCGCCGAAGAGCACGGCATTGGGCAGGCCGGTGAGGGGGTCGTGCAACTGGTTGCGGCGCAGTTCGTCCAGGAGACGCCGCTGCTCGGTGACGTCGTGCAGGGTGAGCACGACTCCCTCGCGGTGGCCGGCGGACGTGCGGGCCGGCCGGGCGTTGGCGACCAGGGTCCGTACCCCGTCCCCGGGGGAATCCAGCGTGACCTCCTGGCCGACGACCTCCCTGCCGGAACTGGCCCGCCACAGGGGGTCCTCCTCCAGGGCCAGCTCCCGGCCGTCACTGCCGCGCAGCCGCGGGGTCGCCGTGTCCGGCCGCTGCGGGGGCAGATGCCGGTCCAGACCCAGCCGGCGGGCCTCGGCGTTGGCGAAGCGGATCTGGCCGTCCTCGCCGTAGGCCAGCACCGCGTCCACCAGGCTGTCGGCCACCGCCTCCACGAAACGTGCTCCCGTCGCTGCTTCGCCCCCGGCCCCGGCCGCCCTCTGCTGGTGGGCGGACAGCACCCGGATCATCAGCCAGCTCTGTACCCTCGCCAGCAACTCCGTGGCCGCCAAGGGCTTCGCCAGGACGTCATCGGCACCGAGGGCCAGCAACTGGGCACGCCGCAGCGGATCAGCGCCCGAGGCCACCAGCAGGGGAAGCACCCCCTCGCCCGTGGTGATCGACCGGATCCGTTCCAGCAGAAGGTCACCGGCCGACGGATCGGCCGCCAGATCCAGTACGACGAGGTCCGGCCGGACGCTCTGCACGGCGATCACGGGGTCGTGGTGTCCGGCTGCCTCCACGACCCCGGAGAACTGAGCCGAGGCCAGAACGGTCGACAGAGCGGTGACCTCGGCCCGCTCATCACCGAGGACCAGGATCCGGCTGCCACGCACCAGCGGCTTGAACTGCTCCAGTAGGGCTTCATCGAGAACAGCCATGGCGGCCCTCCTCATCACGCTGAGAGATCGGGCGGAGGTCGCTGACCTCGACCGCAGCGGATGCCTTCTCCGGCGCGGGATCTCCAGCACGGCGTGCACGACACGCCTACCTGACTCGTTGATCAGGTTCCTGTGGGCTCAGTCCTGACTTTGCTTCTCACCCTGACACAGCACGCCTCGCGGGAACAGAGACGCAGGCCCCCCACGCGCCCGGGTCCTGCCTGCATCCCAGGGCGCAGAACGGATCCGGTGGCACCGACCGGTCGGGTCGGGGTCAGGCGAACCGGGCGGCCTGCCAGATCGGGGTCAGGGTCTCGAACGGTTCGACCCCGTGCCGGATCCAGGCCAGGGCGGCGGCTTCCCAGTCAGGGTGACGGCCGTCGACGAACCGCTCGCCGGTTCCCGGCAGGTAGCTGTGCACCAGCCGCATCAGCCGGCGGGCGGTGATCTGGTCCGCGACGATGGCCGCCGACCGGTGCAGGCCCCATTTCCGGATCACGGCCGCGGCGTCCCGCAGCGCGTGGGTGACCTCCTGGTCGCGCCCCGCCTGAGGATCCTGACGCAGATCGACCAACTGGCCGAACGCGGTGCGGCCGGCGACCGCCCCCTCCACCGCCGGCACCCAGCCCTGAATGTCGCTCACCGTCACCGGGTCGAGAAACACCGCGCGGTACCCGTAGTCCGTCGGCTCAGTGATGATCGGCATGACTGCTCCCCGTGTGACCTGGTCCCGGCCGGGCCGCTCGCCCGGTCACTGACAACCTCGGGGACCTGTCACAGGGCCTTGACCCGCCCCCCGGGTGACTACCTGTCGGTAGACCTGTCACCGTGGCCGATCGCGGGTCCGTCCCGGCTGCCGCGGCGGAGGCCGACAGCCGGACGGGCGTCAGCCATCCGGGGAGAAGCCCTCACGCACCGCGCCCCTGGACGCACCGGCAGGCCACGCTCATTCCCTCGCACCGCGCAGGGTTGCCGCTACGGCTCAGGCGCGGGCCCGGCCCGGCCGATGAAGAGCGGGGGAATGCTCACAGGTACACCCGTCGATCGTCGGAGGAGCCACAGATGTCCGTGGGCAGGAGCATTGGCGGCAAGGTGGTCGCTTCGTACGTTCTGCTCATCGGCCTGTTCCTGGTCACCGGACTGATCCTGGCCTCGAGTCTGGCCTCGCTGAACTCCCGGGTGAGCGCGGTGAACACGCGGGACATCGCGCCCCTGTCCCGGCTGCGCACGGCTGAGAACGAGATCAACCAGGTCACCATCATCGGGTTCGCGGCGGCCCTGACCACCGACCCGAAAGCCGCCGAGAGTCTCCTGTCGGACGTGCCGAAGGAGAAGACCCAGATCCAGAGTGACCTCGACACGATGGTGGCTCTGACCCCCCGGGAACTGCGGGGCCGCGCCCAGGCGGTCCTTGCGGCGTACAAGACGTACCTGACGGCTGACGCCGCCTATCGGGAGGGCGCGACCACAGCCCAGGCGAAGACCCTGGAGGAGACCGCGACCAACTCGTACGTCGCCCTGATGGCCGCGTTCGACAGCACCGCGAAGTCCTACGCCGACGACGCCAGCGCCCAGAACTCCGCGGTGAACGCCGAATACCGTCGATCCATGCTCCTCGCCGTCGGCTTCCTCCTCGCGACCCTCGTGCTCGCCGTGGTGATCGCTCTCGGTCTGCTCCGGTCCCTGCGCAGGCGCACGGCCGCCGTCCTGGAGACGCTGGACCGCATGGCGAACGGTGACCTGTCGGGCACGGCCCAGGCCGAGGGGTCCGACGAGATCGCGGCGATGGCCTCGGCGCTCAACTCCGGGTTGTCGTCCGTTCGCGGGGCCATCGACCAGGTGAAGCACTCTGCCTCCCAACTGGCCGACTCCGCCGCCGGGCTGAGCCACAGCGCCGACGAGACCAACGCCTCCGTCCGACGGTCGGCCGACGCGGTGGACGTGCTGGCCTCCAGCGCCGAACAGGTCACCGCGACGGTCGGCACGGTGGCGTCCAGCACGGAGGAGCTCAGCTCCTCCATCCGCGAGATCTCCGCCAATGCCCAGGAGGCGGCCAGGGTCGTCGGCCAGGCGGTCGGCGTCGTGGAGAGCACGAACGCAACGATCGCCCAGCTGGGCAACAGCTCCGAGGAGATCGGCAACGTGATCCAGGTGATCCAGTCGATCGCGGCCCAGACCAGCCTGCTCGCGCTCAACGCCACCATCGAGGCCGCCAGGGCAGGTGAGGCCGGACGGGGGTTCGCCGTCGTCGCGGGCGAGGTGAAGGACCTCGCCCGGGAGACGGCGGAGGCCACCGACAGCGTCATCAGCCGGGTCCAGGCGATCCAGCAGGACACCGAGGGCGCCATCCGGGCGATCGCCGAGATCGGCGACATCATGCAGCAGGTCAACCACTTCCAGAGCAGCATCGCCGCCGCGGTCGAGGAGCAGAGCGTCACCACCGACTCCATGAGCGGCGGGATCATCGACGTCCTGCGCGTCGTGAAGGAGATCGGAGACACCCTGCAGGAGGTCTCCTCCGAGGCGCAGGCCAGCGCCCATGCGGTCGCCGAGACCAAGGACCTCGCCGCGCAGGTCACCGGCATGGGAGATCAGCTCCGCGGCGCGGTGTCGACGTTCCGGCTGTAGCGGCCGGCGCCGCCGGGTTCACCCTCCTCAGTCGCCGGGTTCGCCCTCCTCAACGGTTGCGACGGCGCGCCGCGAGCCAGGACCGCACCCGCCCCACGAGAGCCGGCCCACCACCGTGACCCGACGTCGGGGCCGAGGTTCCCGGACTCGTCACCCGCGCGCTCCCCGGCTGCACGTGACCGCCCGGGTCGGCCGCGGGACCCGGCTCCGCCGTGGACGGGTGGGGTGGCACCTCCGCCGGATTCTGGTGGAAGACCATGCTGAACTTGCCGATCTGGATGCGGTCACCGGTACGCAGCACCGCGGCGTTGACATCCAGCCCGTTGACATAGGTGCCGTTGAGGCTGCCCAGGTCCTGCACCCGGAACTCGCTGCCTCTGCGCTCGAACACGGCATGTGCCCGCGACACCGTGGCATGGTCGAGGAAGATGTCGGATCCGGGGCGACGGCCCACCGTCGTCCGGTCGGTGTTCAGCAGGACACGGGCCGTGTGCTCTCCGGTCCCCACCCTCAACAGGGCCGAGGTCGCCGGAAGCCGGCTGATCGCCTCCAGCCACTCCCGGTCCTGCTCGGCGTCCTCCGCCCGGGCGGTACGGGCCGGGCCGGGGCCGAATGCCGTGCCCAGGAACAGCGTCGTGGTCGTCGCAGGCTCCGCCGCCGGGTGACCGGCCGCCGACCCGGAGGCCACGTCGGCGGCAGCAGGCACCGCCCCCGCTCCACCGTGGGGTTCCGTCTGCCCGGACGCGTTCACGTCAGCCTCCTCGCACCGCCGGGTCGCCACCTCCGCCCTCACGGTTGCGGGAATCCTATTCGTCACGGTCAGGTCAGATCAGACCCGGTGGTCGTCGAGCCCGCCTGCTGCCCGCACCGCGGCCGGCAGCAGGCGGCTCACCGGCCCTTCCAGCTCCGCAGGAGTTCGGCGATGGTCACCGTGTCCGGGTGGTCGGGTCCCAGCAGCCGCTCACGTCCGGCGAGCACGCGCTCGAGGAGTTCGCGGGCCTCCTTGGTGCGCCCGGCACGGTGGTAGGAGGCGGCGAGCCCGGCCTGGGCGGTCAGGGTGGTCGGGTGGCGGGGGCCGAACAGCCGGGCGTGGTCGGCGGTCTCCTTCTCCTCGATGGCGACGGCTTCGTCGGCCCGTCCGGCGCGCCAGAACGACGCCGCGAGGTTCGCCCGGATGGTGAGGGTCGACGGGTCGTCCGGGCCGAGGATCGCCTCCCGCTCCTGGGCGACCCGCTCCAGGATCGCGATCGCCTCGTCGGTCCGGCCGGCCTGCCAGTAGGACACCGCGAGACTGGCGTGGGTGGTCAGGGTGGAGGGGTGTTCGGGGCCGAGCACCTTCACCGCCTGGGCCGCGATCTTCTCCAGGATCGCGGTGGCCTCGTCCGGCCGGCCTGCCTGCCGGTAGGAGGCGGCGAGGTTGGCCTGGACGGTGAGGGTGTCGGGGTGGTCGGGTCCCAGGACCCGCAGCCGGTCGGCGGCCAGCTTCTCCTCGATCGCGATCGCCTCCTGGCTGCGCCCGGCCTGCCAGTGGGCGACGGCCAGGTTCGCCTGGGCGGCCAGGGCGCAGGCGTGCCGGGGACCCAGATGCCGTCCTGCCCCGGCCCCCACCTGCTGCCAGTGCGCCACGGCCGCGGTGTGCAGCCCCCGGTGCAGCAGGTCCAGGCCGACCTGCTCGATCAGGGGGAGTTCGTGGTCGTC
>DASTGO010000053.1:0-27170 GCA_035719045.1 Kineosporiaceae bacterium
AGGGCGCAGCGGTCCCTGCTGAGTGAGCCTGGGGCTGGCTTCCCTGCCCCGCTGCGTCCCGTAGTCGTTCGCCCGGAGCGCCCGGAGCGCGCGGGCACGGTGGCACATCGTGCCCGCAAAGCGGGTGCAATGTGCCACCGTGCCCGCGCGCTCCGCGCCCGTGGGTGCGGTGTGGCGGCGTCAGCCGTGGCGGCCCGGGCTGAGCAGCTTCTGCAGTTCGTCCTCGCTCTCCGGCACGGTGATGAACATGAGCTCGTCGTTGGCCTCGAGGGTGTCGTCCCGGCTCGGGGCGATCGGCCGGTCCGCCCGGATGATCCCGACCAACACGGTGTCCCCGGGCCAGGTGATGTCGCCGAGCCGGGTCCCGGCCAGCGGGGAGTCCCCGGGCAGGGTGAGCTCGACCATGTTCGCGTGACCTTGCTGGAAGGTGAAGATCCGGACCAGGTCGCCGACCGAGACGGCCTCCTCGACCAGGGCGGTCATCAGCCGCGGGGTGGACACCGCGACGTCCACGCCCCAGGCCTCGTCGAACATCCACTCGTTCTTCGGGTTGTTCACCCGGGCGACCGTGCGGGGCACCCCGTACTCGGTCTTGGCCAGCAGGGACACCACGAGGTTGACCTTGTCGTCCCCCGAGGCGGCCACCACGACGTCGCAGTCGGCCAGCCCGGCCTCGGCGAGGGAGGCGATCTCACAGGCGTCGGCGAGCAGCCACTGGGCCTCCGGGACGCTGGACACCCGGATCGCCCCCGGGTCCCGGTCGATGAGCAGGACCTGGTGGCCGTTGTCGAGCAGTTCCCGGGCGATGGAGCGGCCGACGCTCCCGGCGCCGACGATGACGACCCTCATCAGTGGCTCCCTGCGGCGGGTGCGGCGGCGAGGACGGCCTCGGCTCCGGGGGCGTCGGACTCCCGCACGATCACGTGCACGAGATCACCTTCCTGGTACACCGTCTCAGGACTTGGGACGATGCCGTCACCGAGTCTTGTGATGTACGCGACACGCGCACCCGAGGCAGCCTCGAGTGCCTCCAGCCGCCGCCCGACCCAGCCCAGGTGCACCCGGACCTCGGCCAGGACCAGGGAGCCGGAGGGGTCCCGGTATTCCGGGGTGGCCCCGACGGGCAGCAGCCGGCGGGCCATCTGGTCCGCGGTCCAGCGGACGGTGGCCACCGTGGGGATTCCCAGCCGCTGGTACACCTCCGCCCGGCCCGGGTCGTAGATCCGGGCCACCACGTTGGACACCCCGAACGTCTCCCGGGCGACCCGGGCGGCGAGGATGTTGGAGTTGTCCCCGTTGCTGACCGCGGCGAATGCGTAGGCCTCGGCGATCCCGGCCTCGATCAGGGTGTCCCGGTCGTAGCCGACGCCGGTGACCCGTTGTCCCTCGAACGCGGCGCCGAGCCGGCGGAACGCGTCGGGGTTCTGGTCGACGACGGCGACGGTGTGGCCGCGGTCCTCCACCATCTGGGCGAGCGTGGCCCCCGTCCGGCCACACCCCATGATCACGAAGTGCACTGTCCTCTCCGGACCTTCCGTGCCGTGCCCCTGCCGCCGGGGCGGGCGCCTGCGGCGGCTGTCTGTGACCGGCCTCTGGCGGCCCGCGGCGAAGACCGGCTGCCCGGTTCCGGGGTGGGCCGCCTTGGCCGGTGCGATGCCGACGCTACACGGCTACCGGCTACGCCTACGATTCCCACCGTGCCTGCGTTCGCCGACGCGCTGAAGCGCCTTCTGGTCGGCCGCCCTGTTCACAGCGAGCGGTTGTCCGAGACCCTGCTGCCCAAACGGATCGCGCTGCCGGTCTTCGCCTCCGATGCCCTGTCCTCGGTGGCCTACGCGCCGGACGAGATCTTCCTCACCCTGGCTCTGGCCGGGATGGCGGCGGTGTCCCTGTCGCCCCTGATCGGCCTGGCCGTCGCCTTCGTCATGGTGATCGTGGTCGCCTCCTACCGGCAGAACGTGCACGCCTACCCGTCCGGTGGCGGGGACTACGAGGTGGCGACGACCAACCTCGGCGCCCCGGCCGGGTTGACCGTGGCCAGCGCGCTCATGGTCGACTACGTGCTCACCGTCGCGGTGTCGGTGTCCTCCGGGGCGAGATACGCGTCCGCGGCGATCCCGGCCCTGCGCGGGCATGAGGCCATCCTCGCGGTGGTCGTGGTCGTCGTCCTGATGACCATGAACCTGCGCGGGGTCCGCGAGTCGGGGACGGCGTTCGCGATCCCGACCTACGTGTTCATGTTCTCGATCCTCGGGATGGGCGTCTTCGGCCTGGTCCGGTTCGTCACCGGCAACCTGCCGCTGGCCGAGAGCTCCGGCCTGACCGTCGCGCCGGGGGCGGACTTCCAGAACGGGCTGACCGGGTTCGCGGGGGCCTTCCTGCTGCTGCGGGCCTTCTCGTCCGGTTGCACCGCCCTCACCGGCGTGGAGGCGATCAGCAACGGGGTGCCCGCCTTCAAGGTGCCCAAGAGCCGCAACGCCGCCACCACGCTGGCCATGCTCGGCGGGATGGCCGTGACCATGCTGATGAGCATGCTGCTGCTGGCGAACCTGATGAAGGTCCGGTTCGCGGAGTTCCCCGCCGAGCAGCTGCTGCGGGCGGGCCGGCCGGTCGGCGACGGCTACGTCCAGGACCCGGTGATCGCGCAGATCGCCAAGGCCCTGTTCGCCGGTTTCCCGTTCGCGTTCTACCTGGTGGCCGCGGCGACCGGGGTGATCCTCGTGCTCGCGGCGAACACCGCGTTCAACGGCTTCCCGGTGCTGGCCTCGATCCTCGCCCGCGACGACCTGCTGCCCCGGCAGCTGCACACCCGCGGCGACCGGCTGGCTTTCAGCAACGGGATCATCATCCTGGCCGGCTGCGCCTGTGCCCTGATCCTCGCCTACGACGCCGAGGTCACCCAGCTGATCCAGCTCTACGTGGTCGGGGTGTTCATCTCCTTCACCACCAGCCAGTCCGGCATGGTCCGGCACTGGACCCGGCTGCTGGCGACCGAGACCGACCGGGCCGCCCGGGGGCGGATGCAGCGGTCCCGGGTGATCAACGCGATCGGCCTGAGCATCACCGGGGCCGTGCTGGTCGTCGTCCTGGTGACGAAGTTCCAGCACGGTGCCTGGCTGGCCCTGCTCGGGATGGCGGTGCTCTTCCTGCTGATGAAGGCCATCCAGCGGCACTACTCCTCGGTGAGCGACGAGCTGTCCGCCTACTCCGACGGTGAGGCCCGCGCACTGCCGTCCCGGGTGCATGCGATCGTCCTGGTCTCCAAGATCCACAAGCCGACCCTGCGGGCGCTGGCCTACGCCCGGGCGTCCCGGCCGTCGGTGCTCGAGGCGGTCACCGTGACCGTCGACCCGGAGGAGACCGAGCGGCTGCAGCAGGAGTGGGACGCCAAGGAGATCCCCGTGCCGCTGCGCGCCCTGGACTCCCCCTACCGGGAGATCACCCGGCCCATCGTGGACTACGTGCGCAACATCCGCCGGGAGAGCCCCCGCGACCTCGTCGTGGTGTTCGTGCCGGAATACGTCGTCGGGCACTGGTGGGAGCAGCTGCTGCACAACCAGAGTGCGCTGCGGCTGAAGACCCGGCTGCACTACACGCCGGGGGTCATGGTGGCCAGCGTGCCCTGGCAGCTCAGCTCGTCGGAGGGCCTCGGCGAGCGGGAGGAGCATGCCGCCCCCGGCGCCGCCCGGCGTGGGCTGGCCGGTGTGCGCGGCGGGGAGCCGGGCGCTGACGAGGAGCCGGGACACTGAACGGGACACCAGCCCCGCAGACCGGTGTCCTGCCCGGTCCGCAGGCCGCCCCCGAGTCCGGTGAACCGGGCCCCGGGGACCTGATCCGGCTGGACGTCGGGCCGGTCGCCCACGGCGGGCACTGCGTCGCCCGGTACCAGGGCCGGGTGGTGTTTGTCCGGCACGCGCTGCCGGAGGAGCAGGTGACCGCCCGGCTGACCGAGGCCGGGCCTGCCGACCGGTTCTGGCGGGCGGACGCCGTCGAGGTGCACACCGCGTCCGCGGACCGGGTCGAGTCCGCCTGCCCCCTGTCCGGGCCGGGAGCCTGCGGTGGCTGCGACTGGCAGCACGTCGGCATCGGCGCCCAGCGTGCACTCAAGGCCGCCGTGGTCATCGAGCAGCTCACCCGGCTGGGCCG
Organism: Kineosporiaceae bacterium; assembly: GCA_035719045.1. Taxonomy (GTDB): domain Bacteria; phylum Actinomycetota; class Actinomycetes; order Actinomycetales; family Kineosporiaceae; genus DASTGO01. The sequence goes on from DASTGO010000053.1 coordinate 4,147, forward strand.
GATCGATCCCGGCCACCCCGTGCTGGCCGGCCTGCGGGTGCGGGCCGTGCCCGGCGACACCGGCGGGCTCGGCTGGCGGACCCGGGTCCGGTTCGCCGTCGACGACCGCGGACGGCCGGGACTGCGCCGGCACCGCGCCCACGACGTCGTGCCGGTCCCGCACTGCCCGATCGCCCACCCCGGTGTGGACGAGGTGCAGGCCGGCCTCAAGCGGTGGCCCGGCAGCGCTGCGGTCGAGGTGGTCGTCGCACCCGATCCCGCCCGCCCGCAGGAGGTGCAGCACCTGGTCGTGGTGGAGCCGCGGGAAGCCGGTCCGGCCGCGTCAGGACGCTCCCGGGTCGACGTGCCGCCGCTGGCCGTCGAGGCCTCGGTCGCCCGGCGCGGGCCGCAGGGCCTGCAGCGCCTGCGCGGGCGGACCTGGGTCGAGGAGTCGGTCACGGTGGACGGGACCCGGCGCACCTTCCGGGTCACCGGCGGCGGTTTCTGGCAGGTGCATCCCGGTGCCGCGCAGACGCTGCTCGACACCGTGCTGGAACTGGCGGACCCCCGGCCGGGGGAGACGGCCCTGGACCTGTACTGCGGGGTCGGGCTGTTCACCGCCGGGCTCGCCCTTCGGGTCGGTGCGACGGGCACCGTGCTCGGGGTGGAGGGAGATCCCCGGGGGGCCGCCGACGCCCGGCGCAGCCTCCACGACCTGCCGATGGTCCGGTTGGAGTCCGGCGGGGTGGAGCCGGTGCTGCGTGGTCTGACCGGGTCGGGGGAACTGGCCGGCGCCGACGTCGTGGTGCTGGACCCTCCCCGCTCGGGGGCCGGGCGGAAGGTCGTCGAGGCGGTGACCGCGCTGCGGCCGCGGGTCGTGGTCTACGTGGCCTGCGATCCGGCCGCGCTCGCCCGCGACGTGGCGACGGCCGCCGGACTCGGCTACCGGCTGGACGGGCTGGCCGCCTTCGACACCTTCCCGATGACCCACCACGTGGAATGCGTCGCCCGGCTGGTCCCGGATCCGGCGTCCGGCGCGGATCAGGTGCCTGGCACCGGCCAGGGCGGCTCCGCCGACCTCCGCTGACCCCGGCGCCCGGCGCGGATCCGGCCCCTCGGACGGACCAGGGCGGCTCCGCCGACGTCCGCTGACCCGGTCCCTGGTGCGGACCCGGAACCGTCCGGCCGACGTCCGCTGCCCCCGGCTGTGGGCAGGCCCTCGCCAGCCTGGTATCTTGACGTCAAGATAATTCGGCGGCCCACCGGGAACAGGTTCCCGCACGGGGGCCGGGGCCTGCGGCAGGATGTGGCCGTGGGGCCGGGGCGGGGGCGGCGTGACGCGCCGCCCGTGCCGCCGCAGTGATCACCTCCGGCGCCGCTCACCACGACGCCCTGACGCGAAGGAGCGACTGACGTGACCCACGCCCCCAGCAAGGACACCTTCGGCGCCCGGGGCAGTCTGGACGTCGCCGGCGCCGGCTATGAGGTCTTCCGGCTCTCCGCGGTGGAGGGTGCGGACGGTCTGCCGTTCAGCCTGAAGGTGCTGCTGGAGAACCTGCTGCGCACCGAGGACGGCGCCAACGTGACCGCCGACCACATCCGTGCACTGGCCGGCTGGGACCCCGACGCCGAGCCGGACACCGAGATCCAGTTCACCCCCGCCCGGGTCGTCATGCAGGACTTCACCGGGGTGCCCTGTGTGGTGGACCTGGCGACGATGCGCGAGGCCGTCGCGGACCTCGGCGGCGACCCGGCCCGGATCAACCCGCTGGCCCCCGCCGAACTGGTCATCGACCACTCGGTGATCATCGACGTGTTCGGCCGCCAGGACGCGGTCGAGCGCAACATGGAGATCGAGTACGAGCGCAACCGCGAGCGCTACCAGTTCCTGCGCTGGGGCCAGACCGCCTTCGACGAGTTCAAGGTGGTGCCGCCCGGCACCGGCATCGTGCACCAGGTCAACCTGGAGTACCTGGCGCGCGGGGTGATGACCCGTGCGGTGGCGGGCGGCACGAAGACCCAGGCCTACCCGGACACGGTGGTGGGCACCGACTCGCACACCACGATGATCAACGGCCTGGGCGTGCTCGGCTGGGGTGTCGGCGGGATCGAGGCCGAGGCCGCGATGCTCGGCCAGCCGGTCTCGATGCTCATCCCGCGGGTCGTCGGCTTCAAGCTCACCGGGGAGATCCCGGCCGGGGCGACCGCGACCGACGTGGTGCTCACCATCACCGAACTGCTGCGCAAGCACGGTGTGGTCGGCAAGTTCGTCGAGTTCTACGGCGAGGGCGTGGCGGCGGTGCCGCTGGCCAACCGGGCGACGATCGGCAACATGAGCCCGGAGTTCGGCTCCACCTGCGCGATCTTCCCGATCGACGAGGTCACCCTGGAGTACCTGCGACTGACCGGGCGCAGCGCCGAGCAGGTCGCCCTGGTCGAGGCCTACGCCAAGGAGCAGGGCCTGTGGCTGGAGCCGTCGCGGGAGGTCCGGTACTCCGAGTACCTGGAGCTGGACCTGTCGACGGTGGTGCCGAGCATCGCCGGCCCGAAGCGCCCGCAGGACCGGATCGTGCTCTCGCAGGCCAAGCAGGCGTTCGCCGCCGCGCTGCCGGCCTACACCGGGGACGTGGCCGCCTCGGTGACCGTGGGTGAGGGTGGGTCCGCCTACGAGCTCAGGCACGGTGCGGTGGCGATCGCCTCGATCACCTCCTGCACCAACACCTCCAACCCCTCGGTGATGGTAGCCGCCGCGCTGCTGGCGAAGAACGCCGTCGAGAAGGGTCTGACCGTCAAGCCCTGGGTGAAGACCTCGGTCGCTCCCGGCTCGAAGGTGGTCAAGGACTACTACGAGAAGGCCGGGCTCACCCCGTACCTGGAGAAGCTGGGCTTCCACATCGTCGGCTACGGCTGCACCACCTGCATCGGCAACTCGGGCCCGCTGCCCGAGGAGGTGTCCGCCGCGGTGCAGGCGGGTGACCTCGCGGTGGTCAGCGTGCTGTCCGGCAACCGGAACTTCGAGGGCCGGATCAACCCCGACGTCAAGATGAACTACCTGGCCTCCCCGCCGCTGGTGATCGCCTACGCGCTGGCCGGGACGATGGACTTCGACGTCGAGACCGACCCGCTGGGCACCGGCACCGACGGGCAGCCGGTGTACCTGCGCGACGTGTGGCCGACCCCGGTCGAGGTGGAGCGGGTGGTCGCCGCGGCGATCACCCAGGACATGTTCAGCACGGACTACGCGGACGTGTTCGCCGGCGACGAGCGGTGGCGAGACCTGCCGACCCCGACCGGTGACACCTTCGCCTGGGACGGGGCCTCGACCTACGTCCGCAAGCCCCCGTACTTCGAGGGCATGGCGCTGGAGCCGTCGGCCGTGACCGACATCGCCGGGGCCCGGGTGCTCGCCAGGCTCGGTGACTCGGTGACCACCGACCACATCAGCCCGGCGGGTTCGATCAAGGCGGACAGCCCGGCCGGCCGTTACCTGTCCGAGCACGGGGTGGACCGCAAGGACTTCAACTCCTACGGGTCCCGGCGGGGCAACCACGAGGTGATGATCCGGGGCACCTTCGCCAACATCCGGCTGCGCAACCAGCTGCTGGACGGCGTCGAGGGCGGGTTCACCCGCAACTTCCTGGCCGGCGGGGAGCAGACCACGATCTACGACGCCGCGATGGCCTACGCCGAGGCCGGGGTGCCGCTGGTGATCCTGGCCGGCAAGGAGTACGGCTCCGGATCCAGCCGGGACTGGGCGGCCAAGGGCACCAGCCTGCTCGGGGTGCGGGCCGTCATCGCGGAGAGCTATGAGCGGATCCACCGCTCGAACCTGATCGGCATGGGCGTGCTGCCGCTGCAGTTCCCGGCCGGGCAGTCCGCGGACTCCCTGGGCCTGGACGGCACAGAGACCTTCGCCATCTCCGGGGTGACCGAGCTCAACGAGGGCGGGACCCCGCGGACGGTGTCGGTCACCGCGGTCAAGGCCGACGGCAGCGGCGTGCAGTTCGACGCCGTGGTCCGCATCGACACCCCCGGTGAGGCGGACTACTACCGCAACGGCGGCATCCTGCAGTACGTCCTGCGCCAGCTCGCCCGCGGCTGACGCATCCCCGCCGCCGGCCCGTTCCGGGTGCGGCGGACCGGTCGACAGGGGCCGGCCCGGAGCCTTCCGGGCCGGCCCCTCGCCTGTGTTCCCGGCGGGTCTGTGCCCGCCACCTCCACCCCCGTTTCGCCACCGGCAGACCCTTCGGGCGGGAAACGCCGGGTGCGCCCGCCCTGCGGCCTGTGCCCGGCACGTCCGTCTCCCGGCGGGCCGGCCGGACCCGCCCGGGGAGCCGGTGGGGGAGCCCTCGGGTCCGGTCCGGGCCGGCCGGACCCGCCGGGGTCCACGTGGGGGCTGCCGCGGCCGGCGATCGGGCCGGCAGGGCACTCCCGGCCCTCCTCCGGTTGACCGGGGACGTTCTCGGGCGGACGGGGGATTCTGGCGTCGCCTGGTCACCCTCCGGCGTGTACGGGGGCAGATTTCGCTGGATGGGCGCACAATTGCCGCCACGCATGTGATCTAGGCCTCGCCAGCAGTAACGCGGCAGTGTCGTAATCGTTACGCATCAGTGACCGCTGGCATGCTTCCGGGTCTTTACCGGGCCGCCTCTCCCGAATATGTTGTGGCGCACAACATATCCATGCCCACCGGGAGGGGTCATGGATATGACCTGGCCCCCGATCAGTGGGGCTCAGTTTGTCCGGGGTCCCGACGCGGTGGCCCCAGGAAGGACCGGAGCATGCGCACGCGTGTGGTTAGCGTTCTGGCCATCGGGACCGTGGGGGCTCTCGCCCTCGCCGGCTGTGGCGGCGGATCGAGCAGCGGGGGGTCGTCCTCGTCGTCCAGCTCGAAGGCCTCGGGCGGCGCCCAGGTCGGCGTGATCCTGCCCGACACCCAGTCCTCGGTGCGCTGGGAGGCCTTTGACAAGCCGTACCTGCAGAAGGCGTTCGACGACGCCAGCGTCAAGGTCGACATCCAGAACGCCCTGGGCGACAAGACCAAGATGGCGACCATCGCCGACTCGATGATCCAGGAGGGCGTCAAGGTCCTCATCATCACCAACCTGGACAGCCCGTCGGGTGCGCAGATCGAGTCGAAGGCCAAGGCCGCCGGCATCAAGACCATCGACTACGACCGCCTGACCCTGGGCGGCAGCGCCGACTACTACGTGTCCTTCGACAACGTGAAGGTCGGCGAGTTGCAGGGGTCGACCCTCATCAAGTGCATCGGCGACAAGGCGGGCGCCCGGATCATCGAGCTGAACGGCTCGCCGACGGACAACAACGCCACCCTGTTCAAGCAGGGCTACGACTCGCAGCTGGACCCGAAGTACGCGGCCGGCTGGGTCAAGGTCGGCGACAAGTCGGTGCCGAACTGGGACAACGCCCAGGGTGGCGTGTACTTCGAGCAGATGCTCACCGCCGCGGGCAACAAGGTGGACGGCGTTCTCGCCGCCAACGACGGCCTCGGCAACGCGGTCATCACCGTCCTGAAGAAGGCCGGCCTCAAGGTTCCGGTCTCCGGCCAGGACGCGACCGTCCAGGGCCTGCAGAACATCCTGCTCGGCGACCAGTGCATGACCGTCTACAAGGCCGTCAAGGCTGAGGCCAAGGGCGCTGCCGACGCCGCCGTCGCCCTGATCAAGGGCAGCAGCGTGGCGACCACCGGCACCACCAAGGACGCCACCGGCAAGCGCGACGTCCCGTCGGTCCTGCTCACCCCGGTCGCCATCACCGCCGACAACGTGAAGGACGTCGTGGCGGACGGCTTCGTCAAGACCAGCGACATCTGCACCAGCGCCGACCTGCAGGCTGCCTGCACCAAGTACGGCGTGAAGTAAGGCGTGCCGTAAGGACGGTGCGACGCCCTGCGGGCGCGGGTGACCGCCCCGCAGGGCCCGCCGCACCACCTGAACACCGCCCCGGCGCGGCAGTGAACTGTCGCGCCGGGGCGGTCACCACAACGGCGGCAGGTCCTTGCCGACCTGCCAGACCCGTCGCGGCGGCCACCCGGCGCGACCGGACCGGAAGCGAGACTCGGTGAGTAACACGCCTCTTCTGGAAATGGCCGGGATCAACAAGAGTTTCGGCCCCGTGCACGTGCTGCACGACGTGAACTTCAACGTCTACCCGGGAGAGGTCACCGCTCTGGTCGGTGACAACGGCGCCGGGAAGACGACCCTGGTCAAGTGCGTGGCCGGGATCTACGGCATCGACAGCGGCGAGATCCGCTTCGAGGGCCGGCCGGTGACCATCCACGGCCCCCGCGATGCGGCAGGCCTGGGGATCGAGGTCGTCTACCAGGACCTCGCGCTGTGCGACAACCTGGACATCGTCCAGAACATGTTCCTCGGCCGGGAACTGCGCCGGGGCGGCGTGCTCGACGAGGGCGGCATGGAGCGGCGCTCGCGTGACGTGCTCGCCAGCCTGTCCGTGCGGACGGTGAAGAGCGTCCGGCAGGTGGTCTCCAGCCTGTCCGGTGGCCAGCGGCAGACCGTGGCCATCGCCAAGTCGGTGCTGTGGAACAGCAAGGTCGTGCTGCTGGACGAGCCGACCGCCGCGCTCGGCGTGGCCCAGACCGAGCAGGTGCTCGCCCTGGTCCGTCGGCTGGCCGACCAGGGACTGGGCGTGGTGCTCATCTCGCACAACATGAACGACGTCATGCAGGTCTCCGACCGGATCGCCACCCTGTACCTGGGTCGGCTGGCGGCCGAGGTGAAGGCCAAGGACGTGACCCACGCCCAGGTGGTGGAACTCATCACCACCGGGCGTTCCGGCGACATCGGCCTGCGCCCGGCTGAGGCCGCGGCGACGACCATCTGAGGCGGCACCGTGACCACCGACAAGACCACCGGACCGGCGCAGACCACCCGGCCCACCGAGACCGCACAGGCCGACTTCGCCCGCGACGCGGGGGCGAGCACCGCGATCGAGTTCGTCCGTGACTACATCAGCCGGGTCCGTGGCGGCGAGGTCGGCGCGCTGCCGGCCGTGCTCGGCCTGGTCGTGCTCGTCCTCGTCTTCTCCCAGGCCAGCGACCGGTTCCTGACCGTCTACAACCTGGCCAACCTGGTCTCGCAGGCCGGGATCACCGTCTTCATCGCGATGGGCCTGGTCTTCGTCCTGCTGCTGGGTGAGATCGACCTGGCGGCGGGCACGGCCAGCGGTGTCTGCGCCGGGATCATGGGCCTCGCCCTGGTGCACCAGGGCGACCTGCAGAAGGCGCTGGGCACCCCGGTCTTCGTCACCGTCATCGTGTTCATGCTGCTGGCGATCGGGGTTGCCGTGCTCAGCCGGCTGTGGATCCCGGCCGCGATGGTCGGCCTCGGCGTGGTGATGGCCGTCCTGCACCTGTTCACCTCCAGTGCCGTCGGGGCGATCTACCTCGCGGTGGCCGGGGGGATCTCGATCGGTCTGCTCACCGGGTTCCTGGTGGCGTGGGTCGGGATCCCGTCCTTCGTGGTGACCCTGGCCCTGTTCCTGGGCTGGCAGGGCGTCATCCTGCAGATGGTCGGTGACGGCGGGGCGATCTCGGTCCGGCAGTTCGACCTCATCAACGGCATCGCGAACAAGAACCTGGCCCCGGCCCTGGGCTGGCTGTTCTTCGCCGTCCTGATCGGGATCTACACCCTGTACACGGTCTACCGGTCGATCCAGCGGCGTGGTCAGGGGCTGTCCGCGGAGCCGATGGTCATCGTGCTCAGCCGGGCCGGTGGCCTGGCCGTGATCGGGGCGATCGGGCTGTTCTTCCTCAACCAGGAACGCTCGCCGAACCCGGACTCGACGTCGATCAAGGGCGCGCCGTACGTGCTGCCGCTGATCATCGTGTTCATGATCGGGTGGACCCTGATCCTGTCCAAGACCCGCTTCGGCCGGTACGTCTACGCGGTCGGCGGCAATGCGGAGGCGGCCCGGCGCGCCGGTGTCGACCTGCGCCGGATCCGGATGTCGGCGTTCGCGATCGGCTCCGGGATGGCCGCGCTCGGCGGGGTCGTGCAGGCGTCGCGCCTGGGCAGCATCCCGTCCGACGCGGGCGGCGGCAACACCCTGCTGTTCGCCGTCGCGGCGGCGGTGATCGGAGGCACCTCGCTGTTCGGCGGCAAGGGCCGGGCGCGGGACGCGGTGATCGGCGGTCTGGTGATCGCGACCATCCCGAACGGCCTCGGACTGCTGTCGAACCTGCCGGCCTCGACGCAGTTCGTCATCACCTGCCTGGTCCTGCTCGTGGCCGCCAGCGTCGACGCGCTGTCCCGGAAGCGGGCCAGCGCCAGCGGTCGATGACCACGCAACACCTGTGAGACGGGTTCCCCCATGCCATCGAACCCCCGCCTGCGCCGCCCCGCCCGGGGTCAGGCGCAGGAGGACGTCCGACGCCACAACCTCGGCACCTTGCTGGGACATCTGCACCTGTCCGGACCGCTCAGCCGCGCTGAGCTGACCGCCCGGATGGGGCTGAACCGCAGCACGATCGCCGCGCTGGTGGCGGAGCTGGGCACCCTGGGCGCCGTCCACGAGGAACGGCCGGCCGGCACGCAGTCCGGCGCCGGCCGGCCGTCCCTCGTGGTCCGGCCCAACGTCGGGGTCCAGGTGATCGCGGCCGACATCGGGGTCGACCGGATCGATGTCGCGCTGGTCGGGCTGGGCGGGCAGGTGGCGGCCCGCCGGCACCGGGGCCGGGTCGAGGACTCGACCTCGCCGGCCTCGGTCGTCGACCAGCTCCTGCACCTGGTCGAGGACGTCCGGGCCGATCCCGCGGCCAAGGTCGGCCGGGTGGTCGGGGTCGGGGTGTCCGTGCCCGGCGTGATCCGGCAGACGGACGGTTGCGTCCGGTTCGCCCCGAACCTGGGCTGGGTGGACGAGCCGTTCGGCGAGCTGCTGACCCGGGGGGTCGACCTGCCGGTGCACATCGGCAACGACGCCGATCTCGGTGTGCTGGCCGAGCACCTGCGCGGGGTCGCCCGCGGCTACGACGACGTCGTCTTCATCGCCGGCGAGGTCGGTGTCGGTGGCGGGCTGATCGTCGGCGGGCACCCGCTGCTGGGTGCCGGCGGCTATGCCGGTGAGCTCGGGCACATGACCGTCCGGCCGCAGGGCAGGGCCTGCCGCTGCGGGGCCCGGGGCTGCTGGGAGACCGAGATCGGCTCCTCGGCGATCGGTCGCGCCCTCGGGTTGTCCAACGCCGGCACCGCCGACGTGCTGGCCGTCCTGCGCGACCCGCAGGCGCCGGTGGTCGGTGCGCTGGACGACGTGGCGCACTTCCTCGGCCTCGGGCTGGCCAGCATCGTCAACCTGGTCAACCCGAGACTGGTGATCATCGGGGGACTGCTGCGGGAGATCTTCCCCCTCGCCGGGGACGTGGTCCGGGCCAGCCTGGATGCCGCGGCCCTGGCCGCGCCCGCCGAGCAGGTGCTGCTGCGGGTGCCCGAGCTCGGAGGGGACGCCGTCCTGATCGGGGCCGCCGAACTGGCCTGGCAGTCCCTGCTCGACGACCCCGCCGGCACCCTGCGCCGGGCCGCGCTGGACTCCGGGCGGCTGGCCGGCGCCTCCGCCTGACCGAGCTGAGCCCGGGTGCATACCGGCTGTCGGTGGTCGGCGGCAGCATGACCGCCATGAACGACCGCGCCCGGACCCCTGCGGGTTGGCCGGCCGGTGTGCGCCCGCCGGGGGATCCCGAGTGGCGGCGCAGCGCCGTGGGCTGGCTGCTCGACCAGTGCCCCGCCGACTACCGGGGATACCCCGTGCTGGCCAGGCATCCGGTGGCCCTGCTCCATCTGGCCGTCCACCATGTGGGCGCTCAGCTGCAGGCCAACCGGCAGGCCCTGGCCGGTGCCCGGTCCCGGCTGCGGGAGCTGCCGCCCCCGGCCCTGGCTGAGGTGGTCGAGGTCCTGGAGCTGGAACAGGTCCGTCTGCAGGCCGCCACCCGCGGCCTCACGCTGGTGGCGGAGGCGATGCGAAGGGCCCCGAACGGGCCACGGCAGTGACTCCTAGACTCGACCCCGCCGGGACGTGCCGGCACGAGGGAGGACCAGGGACATGGTGGCGCTGGAGGACATCGACGGCCCGCAGGACCTGCGCGGGCTGTCGGGGCCGGAGCTGGCCGACCTGGCCGGGCAGATCCGCGGGTTCCTGGTGCAGAGCGTGTCCCGGACCGGCGGCCACCTCGGGCCGAACCTCGGGGTCGTCGAGCTCACGCTGGCTGTCCACCGGGTCTTCGCATCCCCGCGGGACACCGTGGTGTTCGACACCGGGCATCAGGCGTACGTGCACAAACTGCTCACCGGTCGGCACGACTTCACCGGCCTGCGCCAGCGCGGCGGCCTGTCCGGGTACCCGAGCCGGGAGGAGTCGATCCACGACGTCGTGGAGAACTCGCATGCCTCCACCGCGCTGTCCTGGGCGGACGGGATCGCCAAGGCGCGCCAGCTGTCCGGGGAGTCCGACCGCTACGTGGTGGCCGTGATCGGCGACGGCGCCCTCACCGGGGGGATGGCCTGGGAGGCGCTGAACAACATCGCCGGCGGCAAGGACCGCAACCTGGTGGTCGTCGTCAACGACAACGGGCGCTCCTATGCGCCGACCATCGGCGGCCTGGCCCACCACCTGTCCACCCTGCGCACCACCCGCGGGTACGAGCGGTTCCTGGAGTGGGGCAAGAGCACCCTGCAGCGCAGCGGCCCGCCCGGCCGGCTGGCCTACGACGCCCTGCACGGGATGAAGAAGGGCCTGAAGGACATCGTCGCCCCGCAGGGCATGTTCGAGGACCTCGGCCTGAAGTACGTCGGACCCGTCGACGGGCACGACCTGCCGGCTCTGGAACATGCCCTGCGCCGGGCCCGCGCCTACGGCGGGCCGGTCATCGTGCATGCGATCACCCACAAGGGCAACGGCTACGCCCCCGCGGAGAACGACGAGGCGGACCGCTTCCACGCCACCGGGATCATCGACCCCGAGACCGGGCGGCCGATCGCAGCGGCCGGGCGGAGCTGGACCGCCGTGTTCGCCGACGAGATGGTCAAGGTCGGCGAGCGCCGCCCCGACGTGGTGGGGATCACGGCCGCCATGCTCATCCCGGTCGGCCTGCACCGGTTCGCCGAGCGCTTCCCGGAGCGGGTGTTCGACGTCGGGATCGCCGAGCAGCATGCGGTGACCAGTGCGGCCGGGATGGCGTTCGGCGGACTGCACCCGGTGGTCGCCGTCTACGCGACCTTCCTCAACCGGGCCTTCGACCAGGTCCTGATGGACGTGGCCCTGCACCGGGCCGGGGTCACCTTCGTGCTGGACCGTGCCGGGATCACCGGCGACGACGGTCCGTCCCACCACGGGATGTGGGACCTGTCGATCCTGCAGGTGGTGCCCGGGATCCGGATCGCGGCCCCGCGTGACGCCGCCACCCTGCGGCAGGAGCTCGGCGAGGCGGTCGAGGTGAGCGACGCCCCCACCGTGGTCCGGTTCGCCAAGGGCGCGCCGCCGGAGGATCTGCCCGCCCTCGGCCGGGTCGGCGGCATGGACCTGCTGCGGCGCAGCGGCGGCGAGGACGTCCTGCTGGTGGCGGTGGGCTCGATGGTTCCGCTGGCGCTGCAGGTCGCCGACCGGCTGTCCGACCAGGGGATCGGCGTCACGGTGGTCGACCCGCGGTGGGTCACCCCGGTGGACCCGGCCCTGCCCGGCCTGGCCGCGCGGCACCGGCTGGTCGCGGTCGTCGAGGACGGCTGCCGGGTCGGCGGGGTGGGTGCGCTGATCGCGCAACGACTGGTCGCCGACGGAATCGGGGCCGGAGTGCTGGGTTTCGGCGTCCCGGCGGAGTTCCTCGCCCACGGCAAGCGGGCGGAGGTGCTGGAGGAGATCGGGCTCACCCCGCAGGAGGTGTCCCGGCAGATCGTCGAGGCGGTCGCGCAGCTGGACGCGCGGCCCGGTCCCGGTGACTACCTCCCGGACCCCGCCGCCGTCCCGGAGGCCACCCCCGGCGGGCGAGGCTCGTCGGGGGCCTCCCGGCGTGCCCGCAACTCCTGAGCCCCGCCGGCGTCAGGGCGTCCGGGGCGCGACCACCTCGTCCCGGGTGACCAGCAGGGGAACGGGCAGGCCGCGCTCGGCCGGCTCGGTGAGGGACCACACGGCGCCGACGAAGGCCGGGTCCACCTGTGCCAGGTCGAACCACGCACGCCGCCGGGTCGGGGCGGCCACCGCCCGCAGCCCGGTTCCGTCACCGGCGGCGAGGCTCTCCCGCAGGGCACCGGACGACAGCAGCGTCAGCGCATCACATCCGCCGAAAGGCCGCAGCACCCGCCGGCCGTCCCGGCCGATCCGGCGGGCCGACAGCTCGCCCATCCGCTCGGCGTGCTCGAGCAGGTCCGGCCACCACAGCTCCGGATGCAGGCCGAGCCGTCGGACGGCCCCCGGTGGCAGGGGCTGGGCGTCATCGGGGTGGCTGCCCAGCCCGAGCACCCCGATCCCGAGGTCGAGCGCGCCGCCGCGGACCCTCCCGCGGACCCACTCCGGTCCCGGGTGCAGGGCGTGGCCGGGTGGCAGGGCCAGCAACCGGGACGCCCGGTGGACGACATCCGCCGCCGGTTCGGACCTGGTCGCCAGGGTCCGGTACAGGGTGAGCAGGGTCAGCGCCCTCCGCTGCCCGGCGGCGCCCAGCGGGTCCTGGTCACCCACGGCCCCGGCCAGCTCGGCCCAGGACACGTGCACGCTGTCGGTGATCGTCTCAGTGCCGTCGCTCACGGTGAGCAGGACCCCGTCATCACGAGGCAGGAGATCGACGTCGGCCAGAACGCTCACCGCGAGTGCGCATTGACGCAGCGGGAGACGCTCCGGGGGTGTGGACATGTACCCACGGTAATCAGGCTGGAGGCCCTGGGAGAGCGTCCGGCGCACAGATCGCCCGGATGGCCGGGTCGGGGCGTGAGGATCACCGCCGGGCCATCCAGGTGGGCGACGGGACCACTAAGGTGCAGGGGTGGCGGCAGGGGAGGACAGCGCGGGGAAGCCCCAGGTCGAGCCGTCCGGCGGACCTGCCGGAGCCGGACCGGTCCGTGCCGCGGCACCGAGTTCTGCTGCGGCACCGAGTTCTGCTGCGGCACCGGATTCCGCTCCGGCGGGTCCCGCTCGGGTTTCTGATCCCGTGCCGGGGCCCCCTGCGATCACTCCGGGTGCCTCCCCGGTTCCTGACCGGGGGGTTGCCGAGGCTCGCTCTGGTGCTGCTCCTGGCCCGGGGCGGGTTGCCACCCGTCCTGGTGCGACCCCAAGGCGTCGCCCGGGTCTGGCTCCGCTGTCGGGTCCAGCGGTGGCCCGCCCCGGTTCCGCTCCGGCTCCTGGCCCGGGCCCAGTCGCAGCCCGCCCCGGTGCGGCCCCCGGTTCTACGGTCCCGGGGAGTGCCGGACCCGTCGCGCCCGGGGGCGCCCTGCGGTCGTGGCCGTCGCTGGAACCGGGTCGACCGACGCCGAACCCTTCCCGGATCCCGTCCGTCCCCGCAGCAGCCAGCGCCACCTCCCAAGCCTCGTCGGCGCCGTCGCCGGCCCGACCGGCCGGCGGCGTCACCGGCCCCGCCTCGCCCGTCCCCGCAGACGGGCCTGTTCCGGCGGCCGGACCCGTCCCCGCTGCGGGCGTGGTGTCTCCGCCGGGCGCAGGGATCGCCGTCGCCGCTGCGGGCGGGATCGGCGTACCACCCGTACCACCCGCTTCGGTCCCTCCCGCGTACTCGGCGTCTGCGGAGGGTCCCGCCGCTGTCGCCCCCCTGCTGCCGCCTCCGGGTAGATCCCGCAACGGCCCACGCCGACTGCTCACCGGGCTGGCCGGCGGGGTGGCGGTGCTGACCGCGCTGGGGATCGGGATGGTGTCCGCCCTGGTGGACGACGGGGCCGACACCACGGCCGCAGCGTCTCCCGCGACGGTGACCGCGCGGTCGGCGGAGCATGAGCGCGACCTCGCCGCCAACTCGGTGCTGGGCAAGCTCAACGCCGCGCTGACCGCGGGGAACGCCGCAGCATTCGACGCCGCGGTGGACCCGTCGGCGCCCCCCTCGTTCCGGGACCACGAGCGGACGGTGTTCCAGGGGCTGACGGCGCTGAAGCCCTACGCCACGTTCCAGTACCGCTGGACCAGTCGGTCGCTGACCGTCCCGGCGTCCGGTGCCGCCTCCTCAGCGGACTCCTTCCGGGCCTACATCGACCTGGTCTACGCCTTCACCGGCTATGACCACAGCCCGGTGACCGACGTCGTCGGCGTCACCTTCACCCGGCGCAACGGCACCTGGTACCTGTCCTCGGACAGTGAACTGGACGACGCCCTGGCCCTGGGCGGGCAGTTCGAGCCGTGGTCGACCGGGCCGGTGTCGGTGTCGCAGCACGGCAAGGCCCTGGTGATCGGGGATCCCGCGCACAAGGCCCAGAACGACCGGCTCGCCCAGCGACTGGACGACGACCTGGCGCCGGTGGGGCAGGCCTGGCCGGTGAACTCCTGGAACGGCCGGGTGATCGCCTACGCCAGCACCCAGCAGCCGTTCGTCACCTCCTGGTTCGGCACCCACGCCGCCACGAACCGCAAGATCGACCCGTCGGGGGACGCGACCTTCGAGGCGAAGGTGCGGGTGCTGCCGTCCAGCGAGGTGATCTCCGGTGCGGACACCTTCACCCCGGCAGCTCCCCGGCTCGTGGTCACCCCGTATCTGCTGGGCCGCGACGACGCCTACACGAAGGCAGTGTTGCGGCATGAGCTGACCCATGTGGCGCTCGCCCTCGAGGGCAGTCGGCGCCCGCCGGCGTGGCTGGTCGAGGGGGTCGCCGAGTACACGGGGTTCCGGGCGACGGCAGGCAAGAAGGTGGACGGTGTCCAGGCACTGGCCCAGCGGGGTCTGCGCAAGGACACCTGGACCCAGTTGCGCCGCGGCGCCTGGGCCCCCGATCTGGTGGCGTCGGACGACGCGTTCTACTCCGGCAGCGAGATCGAGGTGGACAACGCCTACACCTCCGCCTGGTTCACCTGCCTGTACATCGCCGACCACTACGGCGAGGCGAAGCTGCGCGAGCTGTATGCGGCGGCCGCGGCACAGCCGGACGGGACCAGCCAGGAGAGCGTCGAGACCGCCGCCCTGCAGTCCGTACTGCACACCGACCGGGCCACCCTGCTGACCGCCACCAAGGCCTACGCCCGGCAGTTGCGCACCCACTTCGTCTGACCGGGGCGGTGTCGACCCTGCTCGGCACGGGGTCTGGGCTTCCTGGACGACAGCGCGGGCCCGCACCCTCCTGGGCGCGGGCCCGCACCGTGTTCGGTTGAGACCTCGGATCGGCCGGCTCAGGCCGGGACGCTGGCCACCCCCGGCTCCAGGAACCGGGCGCCGGCCACCTGCTCGCTGACCCCGGCCCGGTCCAGGTAGGGCGTGATCCCGCCGAGGTGGAACGGCCAGCCGGCCCCCAGGATCATGCACAGGTCGATGTCCTGCGGGGCGGCCACCACGCCTTCGTCGAGCATCAGCCGGACCTCCTGCGCCAGCGCGGCCAGCGCCCGGTCCCGCAGCTGTTCGGCGGTCGACGGGCTGTCCCCGACCACCATGAGCGCCTTGGTCTCGTCGTCCAGGTAGGGCTTGCCGTCCGCGTCGAACGACCACAGTGCCGTCTTGCCGGCCGCGACCAGCCGCTTGAGGTTCTCCGAGACGCCGAACCGGTCCGGGAACGCCGCGTTCATGGTCTGCGCGACGTGCAGCGCCACTGCCGGACCGACCAGCTGCAGCAGCATGAACGGGGACATCGGCAGCCCCAGCGGAGCCAGTGCGCCGTCGGCGACCTCCGGTGCGGTGCCCTCGTCCAGCGCCTGGGTGACCTCGCCGAGGAACCGGGTGAGCAGCCGGTTGACCACGAAGGCCGGGGCGTCCTTGACCAGCACGCAGGACTTCTTCAGCTGCTTGCCGACCGCGAACGCGGTGGCCAGGGTGGCGTCGTCGGTCTGTTCGGCGCGGACCACCTCGACCAGCGGCAGCACCGCGACCGGGTTGAAGAAGTGGAACCCGACGACCCGCTCCGGGTGCTCCAGCGACGAGGCCATCTGGGTGACCGACAGCGAGGACGTGTTCGTCATGAGCACGCACTCCGGACCGACCACGGCCTCCACCTGGGCGAGTACCTGCTGCTTGACCGCCAGGTCCTCGAAGACGGCCTCGATCACCAGGTCCGCTCCGGCGAAGGCGGTGGCCTTGTCGGTCGAGCCGCTGACCAGGGCCTTGTAGCGGTTGGCGGCGTCCGGGGTGAGCCGGCGGCGCTTGGCCAGGGCGTCGATCTCGCCCCGCACCCAGGCCACCCCGTTGTCGACCCGCTCCTGGTCCAGGTCGGTGAGGACCACCGGAACCCCGAGCCGCTGCACGAACAGCAGCGCCAGCTGGCTGGCCATCAGACCGGCGCCGACGACGCCGACCGAGGTCACCGGGCGGGCCAGCTTCGACGCGGGGGCGCCCGCCGGCCTCTTGGCCCGCTTCTGCACCAGGTCGAAGGCGTACAGGCCGCTGCGCAGCTCCTGCGACAGGGCCAGGTCCGCCAGCGACTGGGTCTCCGCCTCGAAGGCGGTGTCCCGGTCGGCGGTGCGGGCCAGCCGAACCAGGTCGATCGCGGCGTACGGTGCGGGCGCGGCACCGTGGACCTTGCTGTCGGCCATCGCTGTCGCGCCGGCCAGGGCGGTCTCCCAGGCCTGCTCGTCGCGGTCGATCTCGGTCCGGGCCACCTTGACCTCACCGGTCACCACCTGGGCCGCCCAGCTCAGGGACTGCTCCAGGAAGTCGGCCGGCTCGAACACGGCGTCGGCGATCCCGAGCCCGTGCGCCTTCGGCCCGGACAGCATCCGGTTCTGGCTGAGGGCGTTGCCGATGATGACCTCGAGGGCCGCGGCCGGGCCGATCAGGTTCGGCAGCAGGTAGGTGCCGCCCCAGCCGGGGACCAGCCCGAGGAAGCACTCCGGCAGGGCGACCGCACCGGCCGCCGCGGAGACGGTCCGGTAGGTGCAGTGCAGGGCTACCTCCAGGCCACCGCCCAGGGCCACCCCGTTGACGAAGGCGAACGACGGCACCGGCAGTTCGCCCAGCCGCCGGAACACCGCATGCCCGACCCGTCCGATCTGGACGGCCGAGTCGCGATCGCCGCGCAGGGAGATCATCCCCAGGTCGGCGCCGGCACAGAAGATGAACGGCTTGCCGGTGACCCCGACGGCGACGATCTCGCCGGCCGCGGCGCGGGCCGCGATGCCCTCCAGGGCGGCGTCCAGGCTGGCCAGGCCACCCGGGCCGAAGGTGGACGGCCGGGTGTGGTCGTGACCGTTGTCCAGGGTGATCAGCGCCAGGGTGCCGGCGCCGCCGGGCAGGACCACGTCCCGGACCAGGGACGTGGTCACGACCTCGCTCGGCATGGCGTCGGCCCAGGCCTGCGCGCCGGTCGTGGTGGTGTCGGTGGTCATGCCGCCTGCTCCTCGTCGCGCCCGGTGCCGAAGTCGGCGTGGTTCGGGTTCTCCCAGATCACGGTGCCGCCCATGCCGAGGCCGATGCACATGGACGTCAGCCCGTAGCGGACCTCCGGTCGTGCCTCGAAGTGCCGGGCGAGCTGGGTCATCAGCCGCACGCCGCTGGAGGCCAGCGGGTGCCCGGTGGCGATCGCCCCACCGTCGGGGTTCACCCGCGGGTCGTCGTCGGCGATCTTGTAGTGGTCGAGGAAGGCCAGCACCTGGACGGCGAAGGCCTCGTTGATCTCGAACAGGCCGATGTCGTCGATGGTCAGCCCGGCCCGGTTGAGCGCCTTCTCCGTCGAGGGCACCGGGCCGAAGCCCATCACGTGCGGCTCGACACCGGCGAAGGCGTAGCCGACCATCCGCATCCGCACCGGCAGCCCCAGCGCGGCCGCGGTTGCGGCGTCGGCGAGGACGCAGGCGGTGGCGCCGTCGTTCAGCCCGGCCGCGTTGCCGGCGGTGACCCGGCCGTGCGGGCGGAACGGGGTCCGCAGGGCCGCCAGGTCCTCCACGGTGGTGCCGGGGCGGGGCGGCTCGTCGGCGGTGACCAGGTTCCAGGCGCCTTCGGCGTCCCGTGCGGCGACGGGCACGAGGTCCCGGGTGATCCGGCCGGCGGCCAGCGCTGCGGCGTACCTGGCCTGGCTGTTCGCCGCGTACGCGTCGCAGCGGGCCTTGGTCAGCTGCGGGAACCGGTCGTGCAGGTTCTCCGCGGTCTGGCCCATGACCAGGGCGGAGGTGTCGACGAGCTTCTCCGCGACGATCCGCGGGTTCGGGTCCACGCCCTCGCCCATCGGGTGGCGGCCCATGTGCTCGACACCACCGGCGATCGCGATGTCGTAGGCGCCGGAGGCGATCGCGGAGCTGACGGTGGTGACCGCGGTCATCGCGCCGGCGCACATCCGGTCGATCGAGAAGCCCGGCACCGAACTCGGCAGGCCGGACAGCAGTGCCGCGGTGCGGCCGATGGTCAGGCCCTGGTCGCCGATCTGGGTGGTCGCGGCGACCGCCACCTCGTCGACACGGTCGAGGGGCAGTTCGGGGTGCCGCCGCAGGAGTTCGCGGATGCACTTGACGACGAGGTCGTCGGCGCGGGTGCGGGCATAGACGCCCTTGTCACCCGCCTTGCCGAAGGGGGTGCGAACGCCGTCGACGAAGACGACGTCGCGCAGGGAGCCGGACACGTAAGTCCTCCTCGGGTGCGCAGGTTGCGGCCTCGATGCGGAAGCAGCGGACTGCCGTGGGTGGCCGAGCGGCCGTGAGCGCATGTTACCCACCGGTAACCCCGAGGGCTACCCGGGGGTAACCCCGACGCTATCGGGCTGGACAGGGGTAAGCAAGCGCTTAGTCAAGAGCGTTTTCGCCCCATCTGGGGCGCGCTCGGCGCGCTCGACGACAGCAGGGCGGGGGATGGCAGGAGGGGCGGGGCTGCAGGGCCGGACAAAGCCCATGACGCCGGACGAGGCGACGGTGCCGGGCGGTGCCGGACCGGTCAGCCGGCGGGCTCGGTCAGCGCGGCGGACAGGGCCTGGGCCGTGAGTCCAACCTGCCAGGCACGGGCGCCATGGGCCCGCAGCACCTCGGCGATGCTGTCCGGGTCGGTGGCTGTGGGGGGCTCCCAGGCCAGCCGGCGCACGGTGTCCGGGGAGATCAGGTTCTCGGCCGGCAGGGTGTACCGCTCGGCGATCCCGGTCACGGCCGTCCGGCAGTTGGCCAGGCGGGCCGCGGCGGCAGGGTCCCGGTCGGCCCAGACCCGGGCCGGCGGCGGCCCCTCGGCGGGCCGGTGCTGGGGTGGGAGCTGGTCGTCCGGCAGGGTCATCGCCCGGTCCACGGCCGCCTGCCAGGTGGACAGGAAGCGGCGGGCTCCGCGCCCGGTGAACCCCGGCACGGCGAGCAGCCCCCGGGCCGGGGCCGGCTGGGCCAGGGCGGCCTCGACGATCGAGCTGTCCGGCAGCAGCCGGCCGGGGGAGACGTCCTGTTCGCGGGCCAGGGCGTCGCGGGCGTTCCACAGCTCGCGGACCACCGCCAGCTGACGGCGGGTCCGGACCTTGTGCATGCCGGAGGTCCGTCGCCACGGGTCGGGCCGGGGCGGGTTCGGTGCCGCGGCGGCGATCGCGGCGAACTCCTCGTGCGCCCATTCCAGCTTGCCCTGCCGCTCCAGTTCCGCGGCCAGGGCGTCCCGCAGGTCGACGAGCACCTCGACGTCCAGGGCGGCGTACCGCAGCCACGGGGCGGGCAGAGGCCGGGTGGACCAGTCGACCGCGGAATGCTCCTTGGCCAGGCCCAGCCCGAGCAGCTGCTCGACCACGGCGGCCAGCCCGACCCGGGCGAACCCGGCCAGCCGCGAGCCCAGTTCGGTGTCGAACAGCACCCGGGGCCGCATCCCGACCTCGGCAAGGCAGGGCAGGTCCTGGCTGGCGGCGTGCAGCACCCACTCCGCATCCGCGATCGCCTCGCCCAGCGCGGACAGGTCCGGCAGCGCGGCGGGGTCCACGAGCGCCGTCCCGGCCCCCGCCCGGCGCAGTTGGACCAGGAAGGCGCGCTGCCCGTACCGGTGCCCGGAGGCCCGTTCGGCGTCCACCGCGACGGGACCGTGCCCCGCTGCGAACGCCCGGACCGTCTCGGCCAGGGCCTGCGGTGTAGCCACGACCGGTGGCACCCCGTCCTGGGGGGTGTCCAACGGGACGATGACGGGCGGGGTGGGCTGCGGCCCGGGGTCGCCGGGGGTTTCGTCGGGGTTCATGGCTGGGGTCGGCGGTGGGTTGGCGGGAAGGATGCCCTTGTCGTCGCGATCACCACCGGTCCCGTGCACATCCCCACGGTAGCCAGCCGACGGGCAGGACGTTGCAGCGGTGCCCCTTTCGGCGCGTGTGGACCGCCCCACGCCCCGTCCCGTGCAGGGTCGGACAGGGCGTCCGGGGCCGGACGGCGGCGGGACCGGCTGTCGGCGCGGCGCAGGCGAGCACCCCGAGCCGTCCCGGTGTCGTGGCAGCTGACCTCAGGCGATGGCTCCCGACCGCAGGGCGGTGGCGACCATCTCGGCGCGGTCACCGGTGCCCAGCTTGCGGGCGATCCGGGCCAGGTGGCTCTTCACCGTCAGGGCGGACAGGCCCAGTTCCTCGCCGATGTCCTTGTTGGACTTGCCGTCGGCGACGAGCTGCAGCACCTGGATCTCCCGGGCGGACAGACTGTCCACGCCGTCGCCGCGCTCGCCGGTGGGCCGGGGGGCGTTGCTCGCCGCGGCCGAGACCAGGTAGCAGCGGACCCCGGCGCTGATCGCCGCCCGGACGCTGTACGGGTCGTCGTTCGTGGTGAGCACCATGCCCCGGGTCCACCCGGCGGCCCGCAGCTCCCGGATCAGGGTGATCCCGGATCCGTCGGGCAGCCCGGCCTCGGCGACGCACAGGTCGGCGATACCGGCGGCCGCG
Organism: Kineosporiaceae bacterium; assembly: GCA_035719045.1. Taxonomy (GTDB): domain Bacteria; phylum Actinomycetota; class Actinomycetes; order Actinomycetales; family Kineosporiaceae; genus DASTGO01. Next base: position 25,074 of record DASTGO010000053.1, read on the forward strand.
CGGACGCGTGCCTCGGCGACGGTGCTGACTTCGAGCACCTGGCGGGCACCGAGTGCCCGCAGCGTGTGAGCGACCGACTCGCGCAGCGCGGGATGGGCGACCACCACCATGGCCGCGAACCGCCCGGGACGGGGTACCGGGATACCGGTGCGCTCGACCAGTGTGGTCACGCTGTCCTCCTGCCGAGGCGGCCCCCAGGGGCCTTGACCGTTCATCTCCCTGTGGGGATCGGCAGGCCGGACGTGTGGCTTGAGATGTGATGCCCGGTGGGGACCGGTCGGCGGGACCTGGCTGCCCTGAGGTACCGCGGCGGCGGATCAGCCGACGGGGGTCACCGGCGGCGGGGGAGGGCTGCCACCCCGGCAGGCAGCGGTGGCAGCCCGGCCACCGTGCACAGCAGCGCCGACCAGGCCTGCAGATGGCGGGAGACGTCGTCGCGCGGGGTCCAGGACGCCCGGACCTCCAGTTCCACCGTGACCGGGCGGTCGGACAGTGCCCCGAAACTCTCCGAGACCACCCGGGTCACCGTGCCGCCGACCGCGGTGTAGTCGGCGCCCTCACCGTCCAGCGCCTCCTCCAGCCAGGTCCAGCCGATCTGGGCGATCATCGGGTCGCCGCCGAGTTCCGGTTCCAGGGTCGCCCGCACGAAGGTCACGGCCCGGAAGCAGCCCTCCCAGGCCTCCTGGCCCGCGGGGTCGTAGAGCAGGACGAAGCGGCCGGTGGCCAGTTCGTCGTCGTCGTGCATCACATCCGCACTGAGGGCCACGGCATGCGGAGCGATCCGCTGCGGGGCCGGAACCTCCTCCAGGACCACCTCCGGGCGCAGCCGGGCGGCACGCAGCCGCTCCACGCCGAGCAGGAACTCCTCCGGCGTGTCGTCGGGCATCCTCCGAACGGCCACCTGGTGAGGGTAAGGCTAGGAATGTCACCAATGCAGGCGCGACGCGCCCGCCCGCACACCGTAAGCGATCGATCTTCCGGAACGAGCCCCTGGTCGCGCCGGGCGAGCAGGGGGTGCGGGGTGTCACGCGGCCGGGACGTCGGGCTGCGCGGGGTGCCACCGGGGCGTGCAAGGATCGGGCCTCGTGACGAGTGCAGACCCCGGCCGGGCCCTGGCCGCCGCCCCCTCCGACACCCGCCCCGCCCCGGCCGCGCGCCCGTCGGCACCTCTCCTGCAGGCCGCCCACGGCTTCGTCCCTGACCGTACGCCTGTCTGGTTCATGCGCCAGGCAGGCCGGTCGCTGCCGGAGTACCGGCAGGTCCGGGAGGGTGTGGGCATGCTGGAGTCCTGCCGCCGGCCGGACCTGGTCACCGAGATCACCCTGCAGCCGGTCCGCCGCTACGGGGTGGACGCCGCGATCTTCTTCTCCGACATCGTGGTCCCGCTGGCGGCGGTCGGGGTCGACCTGGACATCGTCGCGGGGGTCGGTCCGGTGGTGGCCGAGCCGATCCGGACCTGGGCCGACCTGGACCGGCTGCCCCCGTTGCACGCCGACCAGGTCCCCTTCGTCACCGAGTCGGTGAAGCTGCTGACCGCGGAGCTGGGCGACACCCCGCTGATCGGGTTCGCCGGTGCCCCGTTCACCCTGGCCAGCTACCTGGTCGAGGGCGGGCCGAGCCGGGACCTGCTGCGGACCAAGGCGATGATGTACGGCGAGCCCGACCTGTGGGCCGCCCTGGTGGACCGGCTGGCCCAGATCTCCGGGGAGTACCTGCGGGTGCAGGTGGCCGCCGGGGCCCGGGCCGTGCAGCTGTTCGACTCCTGGGTGGGGGCGCTGCCGCTGGCCGCGTACCGGTCCAGCGCGCTCCCGGCGTCGGCGAAGGCCCTGGCTGCGGTCCGCGACCTCGACCCGCAGGTGCCCCGGATCCACTTCGGGGTCGGTACCGGTGAACTGCTGGCCGCCATCGGGGAGGCCGGTGCGGACGTCGTGGGGGTGGACTTCCGGGTGCCGCTGGACGAGGCGGCGCGCCGGGTGGGTCCGGGGTACTCGCTGCAGGGGAACCTCGACCCCGCGGTGCTGTTCGCCCCGGCCGACGTGATCGCGCAGCGGGTCAGCGCGACCCTCGACGCCGGCCGGGCCGCCCGGGGACACATCT
>DASTGO010000054.1:0-23376 GCA_035719045.1 Kineosporiaceae bacterium
CACCGCGATCGGGCTGGACCGCGGGGAGCACTCCTGACCGCGACGGCGGCCGACGGAGCGGGTCCGCAGGGCGCCGGGGCTGCTGGCCGCGGCGCCCTCACCGACACCGCCGGCCTGGTGACGGCCGAGGAGTTCGAGGCCCGGAGCCGTCCGCCCTACGACGCCGCCCGGGTCGAACGGGCGGTCCGGGAGATCCTGCTGGCCATCGGCGAGGATCCGGAGCGGGACGGCCTGCGGGACACCCCGGCCCGGGTGGCGCGGGCCTATGCGGAGATGTTCGCGGGCCTGTACCAGTCGCCCGCGGATGTGCTCACCACCACCTTCGACCTCGGTCACGACGAGATGGTCGTGGTCAAGGACATCGAGGTGTTCTCCTGCTGCGAGCACCACCTGGTGCCGTTCCACGGGGTGGCCCACGTCGGCTATGTGCCCGCCCCGGACGGGCGGATCACCGGGCTGTCGAAACTGGCCCGGCTGGTGGACCTGTACGCCCGGCGCCCGCAGGTGCAGGAGCGCCTGACCACCCAGGTCGCCGACTCCCTCGTCGGGCTGCTGGCCCCGCGCGGGGTGATCGTGATCGTCGAGTGCGAGCACCTGTGCATGTCCATGCGGGGGGTGCGCAAGCCCGGCTCGCGGACCGTCACCTCGGCCGTGCGCGGTCAGTTGCGGCACCCGGCCACCCGGGCGGAGGCGATGAGTCTCATCCTCGGCCGCTAGAACAGCGACAGGACCCCTCGAAGTACGAGTTCGAGGGGTCCTGTCGCTGGCGATGCCGTTCAGGCCGGGACACCACCACCCGGTCCGGACCGCTACGCCGCCCACGTCATCGGACGTGGTACCGGCAGATCACCCCACCGGCGTGCTCGTCACGGACCGTCCCGGACGCCACGGGGAGCGCCGGCTCCCGAAGTCGGTTGCAGCATCCAGATCCGGGTCTCCCCGCCCTGCCGCGCTCACCGGCTCCGACCCGTCGGCCGCGGCTTCCACCGTGACCTCTGATCCCCCGGAAACCCTCCGGGGTCGGCCGCTCCGCCCCTTGGCGTGGGGAGATTTCTACTCCCCGCCCGCAGGACGCGCAAGGGGTTGCGCCCGGGGGATCTGCCCCCTCCCCATCGTCGTCGCGGGTCAGCAATGCGCTTGCCCCGCAAGAGTTTTCGCGGGATATCCCCAACTGTGGACGGGGTTGTGGGCAAGGTGTGGAGAGCTGCCACCCACCCTGTGGACCGACACCCATGAGGTGTGGAGACCCTGTGGACACCGGCCAGGGTGCCGGGCGCGATTAGGGTTAGCCGCGTGAGCAGTGTCCTGGGCCTGCCGGCCGCGCTCGACGGGATCCGGCGCTGCCTCGTCATGGGCGTGGTCAACGTGACCCCTGACTCCTTCAGCGACGGTGGCCGCTGGTTCGAGCGGGACGAGGCGATCGCCCACGGACTGCGGATGGCGGCCGAGGGGGCGGACCTCCTCGACGTCGGCGGGGAGTCCACCCGTCCCGGCGCCGGCCGGGTCCCGGTGGAGGAGGAGCTGCGCCGGGTGATCCCCGTGGTGTCCGAGCTGGCCGCGGCGGGTCTCGTGGTCAGCGTCGACACCATGCGCGCCGAGGTGGCCGATGCGGCGCTGACCGCGGGGGCCTCGATCGTCAACGATGTCAGCGGAGGCCTGGCCGACCCGCAGATGGCCGCTCTGGTCGCCGACTCCCGGGTGCCGTACATCGCGATGCACTGGCGGGCGCACAGCGACCGGATGGACTCCCTCGCCCGGTACGGCGACGTGGTGACCGAGGTGGTGGCCGAGCTGTCCGCGCGGCTGGACGCCCTGGTCGCGGCCGGGGTCGACCCGCGCCAGGTGCTGCTGGACCCCGGGCTCGGTTTCGCCAAACGCGGCGAGCACAACTGGTCCCTGCTGGCCCACCTGGACCGGGTGCTCGCCCTCGGCCGACCGGTCGTGATCGGGACCTCCCGCAAGCGGTTCCTCGGCGCGGTGCTCGCCGGGGCCGACGGCACGCCCGCCCCGGCGCAGGCCCGCGACGAGGCCACCACCGCCACCTCCGCCCTGGCCGCGGTGGCCGGTGCCTGGTGCGTGCGGGTGCACGAGGTGCGCGGCTCGGCGGACGCCGTCCGGGTGGCGGCCGCCTGGCGGGAGGCCGGCGCCGCGAGGGAGCCGGGCGGGATGGAGCCGGGTGCAGGGGAGCTGGGCGTGGGGGAGCCGGCGTGAGTGAGCGCAGCGAGCGAACCGACGAGCCGGGCGCGGGGCTCAGGGCGGCGACGAGCGCCAGCGAGGAGTCGGCATGAGTGGTCTGCCCGCCGTTCTCGACGCCGCGGGACGGCCGCTGGACCAGATCGCGCTGGTCGGGGTGAGCGCCTACGGCCGGCACGGGGTCTTCGACCACGAGCGCCGTGACGGCCAGCAGTTCCACGTGGACGCCGTGCTGCACCTCGACACCCGCCCCGCGGCGGCCAGCGACGACCTCGCCGACACCGTGGACTACGGCGCGCTGGCCGTCGGGCTGGCCGACGTCATCCGCGGCGAACCCGTGAACCTGCTGGAGACCCTGGCAGGACGGCTGGCCGGGGTCTGCCTGGCCGATCCCCGGGTGGCCGCCGTGGACATCACCCTGCACAAGCCGCAGGCCCCGGTCACCGAGCAGTTCGAGGACGTCCGGCTGAGCGTCCGCCGGTACCGCGGCGCGACCACCGAGGAGGGAACCCGGTCGTGAGCGAGACCGTGGAGCGTGTGGACGAGCACCCGGCCCGGCCGGCACCGGCCGTGCTGGCGCTGGGCGCCAACCTCGGGGACCGGCTGGCCACCCTGCAGTCCGCGGTCGACGAGCTGGCCGGGTTCGAGGGGGTGCGGCTGGTCGCGGCCTCCCCGGTGGTCGAGACCGAACCGGTCGGCGGGCCGGAGCAGCCGGACTTCCTCAACGCGGTCCTGCTGGTCGAGACCACGCTGTCCCCGCTGGAACTGCTCGCCGCCTGCCAGCAGGTCGAGACCGACCACGGCCGGCGGCGGATCGTGCGCTGGGGTCCACGCACCCTCGACGTCGACCTGATCGCCTACGAAGGGCTGGTCGCGGACACCGCGGCGCTGACCCTGCCGCATCCGCGCGCCGGGGAGCGGGCGTTCGTCCTCGACCCGTGGCTGGCCGCCGACCCGCAGGCCGCCCTGCCCGGCCCGGACGGCGCCGTGCCGGTTGCGCAGCTGCTGGCCCGGGCGGGCGACCGTGAGGGCCTGCGGCACCGTCCGGAGCTGGCGCTGAAGGTCCCGCGGTGACCCCGGCCCGGCCGCTGACCCTGGCCGTCCTGGCCGTTCTCGCGACGGGGCTGACCTGGTTGGGCCTGGACCTGTGGAGCAGCCGGGGCGGGCTGACCCCGCCCCTGCCGTGGGCGACCCTGCTGTTCCTGGTGGCTCTGGTGGGGGCGGTGATCTCCGCCGGGCTGCCGGTGCGCCGCTGGGTGTCCGGGCGCCGGGAACGGGCCCTGAACCCGCTGGTCGCCGCCCGCACCGTGGTGCTGGCCAAGGCCGCGGCCTACGGCGGGGCACTGCTCACCGGGTGGTACGCCGGGCAGGCGCTGGCCCTGCTGCCGGAACTGGTCGAGGTCCGGCGGGCCCGGCTGCTGCTGGCCGCGGGGTGTGCCGTGGCCGCGATCGGGCTGGCCGCGGCGGGGTTGGTCGTGCAGCGGTGGTGCCGGGTGCCCCCGCCGGACGACGACCACGACGGCTCCGACCGCGGGAAGCGCTGAACGCGGGCGGCACCTGACGGCGTACTCGTCGTCTCACCTGGCTTCGCGACGAGGCCGCCTGCGGCCTTTCCGGACGCCCGCCCGGCGGCCTGCTCGCTCTGCCCCGGGCGTCGGTCTGCGCTCTCACGGTCGGTGAGGGCGGTCACGAATGGGTCGAGACCCCGTCACTGTCAGGTGATTCACATCCACGGAATCCGCCATGTTCGGGACAGCGATCTAGTGATCATGATATTGGCACGGCCGGTAGTGGACCCCCGCCGTCCAGGGTCGGCCATCACGGATGGTGAGCCGCCGATGGGTCAATTGAGCGATATGGCCGGGGCTGTGACCAGGCCGGACGTGACACGCCGGAGCCTCGTCCGCGCATTTCCCGCACCCGCCGGAGTGCTCCACCTAGGCTGACCGCCGTGTCTGGTCGTCATGGGTCGTGGCAGGTGCGGGCGTGGGCGCCCACCGCGCTGTCCGCCGTCATCGCTCTGGTTCCGGCCGGCGCACTGCTCGCCGCGGTGGGCGCCGCCGGCAGTGGCTACCTGCTGCACCGGGCCGATCTCGCCGCCGCCGGAGCCGGGGTCGCGGCGGCCGGCCTGGCCGCAGAGCGTCTGCAGACCCGCCTTGCCCGCCGCCGGGTCCGTCGCGAGCGGTGGGAGCACCGGCAGGAGGAGCAGGGCTGGCAGGTCGAGATCGAGCGCCTGCACCAGGAGCTGGCCGACGCCCATTACACCCTGACCGTCCTGCGGTCCCGGATCGTCACCCTGACCGAGCGCGCCGCCGCCGGCGGCCGGCCGACGCTGACCGAACTCGCCGCCCGGCAGCGGCTGGCCCGGGAGGCGGCCTATGGCGACGTGCCGACCATGCAGCTGCGGCGGATCACCCCTGCTGAACCGGCAGCCGCCCCGGCGACCTCGCAGGCCGGACTGCCCGCCAACCCGCTGATGCCACGCCCGATGACCGCTGCGGTCCCGGCCGTGGCAGTCCCGGCCGCCGAACCGGTGGTCACCGGCCGGCCCACCCCTGCGCAGACGGAGCGCCGCCGTCCGGTGGTCACTCTCGGCCGGTCCGACGCCCTCCCCGGCTGGCGCTCTGCGGTCCCTGCGGTTCCGGCGGTTCCCGCGGTTCCCGCGGTTCCCGCGGCCTTGACCGGGCGCGTCCCGAGCATGCCCGTGATGCCCGTGATGCCCGGGCGTCCGGACGCCGCGCGTCCTGCGGTCGCGGCCCCCGCAGCCCAGCGGATGGTGTCCGCGCCCGCTCCTGCCGTGGGTCCGGTGTCCGCGCCCGCTCCTGCCGTGGGTCCGGCGACCGGTCCGCTGCCGGTCCGGCCGATCACCCTCGGCCCGCTGTCCCCGGCGCCGCAGCTGCCGGCGCTGCCGGACGGCCCCGCCGAGCCGGTCACCCAGCCGATCCCGCGCCCGGCCTCCGCGATGTTGCCGCCCGGTCCGCGGGACCCGGTCAGTGGGCCGCTGGCGATCCTCGTCGACCCCGGAGCCGGGCTCCCGCGGCCCCGTTCCAACGCGGCGTCGGCCCCCACGGTGGATGCGATGGTTTACGCCGCGCTGGCCGAGGCCCGCGCCGACGAGCTCACCCGGACCCTGGAGCAGCCCGGCGACCCGGACCGGTCCGGGCGGCACCTCGGGCTGGCGGACTGGGACGAGCGGACTCCTTCGGGCCTGGTCATCGTCGGGGCGTCCACGGTCGGGGACCCTCAGGCCCGGGCTCGGCGGGGCCGTCACAGCGCCTGAGCCGCAACGGATCTCGGGTCCGGTCCGCTGCGGACGGTGGCTCCCGGACGATCACGACGAGGACATGACGCCCGGCGCCGTCACTTGTCGACGTCGCCCACCACGAAGAACATCGAGCCGAGGATGGCCACCATGTCGGCGACCAGGCAGCCCGGCAGCACCCTGGACATCACCTGCACGTTGTTGAACGACGCCGAGCGCAGCTTCAGCCGCCACGGCACCTTGTCGCCCCGGGAGACCAGGTAGTACCCGTTGATCCCCAGCGGGTTCTCCGTCCAGCGGTAGATGTGCCCCTCGGGAACCTTGAGCACCTTGGGCAGCCGGACGTTCACCGGCCCGGCGGGCAGGCTCGCCAGCTTGTCCAGACAGGCGTCGGCCAGGTCGAGGGAGACATGGACCTGTTCCGCGAGGACCTCCAGCCGGGCCAGGCAGTCCCCGGCCGTCCGGGTGACCACGCGGCCGGGACCGCCGGGGGCGAACAGTTCCCCGTACGCCAGGTACGGCTCGTCCCGGCGGATGTCCACGTCGAGCCCACTGGCCCGCCCGATCGGGCCGCTGACGCCGTACTCGGCGGCCAGCTCCGGGGACAGCACCCCGACCCCGGAGGTCCGCGCGGCGAGGATCTCGTTGCCGATCAGCAGGGACTCCAGCTCCGGCATCCGGCGCCGGACGGCCGCGACGGCGGTGCGGACCCGGCCGATCCAGCCCGCGGGCAGGTCCTCCTTGAGGCCACCGACCCGGTTGAACATGTAGTGCATCCGGCCGCCGGAGATCTCCTCCATCACCGACTGCAGTTCCTCGCGCTCCCGGAACGCGTAGAACACCGGGGTGATCGCGCCGAGCTCCAGCGGGTACGAGCCGAGGAACATCAGGGCGGACAGCACCCGGTTCAGCTCCGACAGCAGGGTCCGCGCCCAGACCGCGCGCTCGGGGACCTCCATCCCCAGCATCTGCTCCGCGGCCAGCACCACCCCGAGCTCGTTCGCGAACGCCGACAGCCAGTCGTGCCGGTTCGCCAGGACGATGATCTGCCGGTAGTCGCGGACCTCGAAGAGCTTCTCCGCGCCGCGGTGCATGTAGCCGATGACGGGCTCGGCCCTGAGGATCTCCTCGCCGTCCACGACGATCCGCAGGCGAAGGACACCGTGCGTGGCGGGGTGCTGGGGGCCGATGTTGAGCACCATGTCCGCGGTGGCCAGGCCTGCGGCGCCGACCCCGACGGTGAGCTGCTGTCCGGTCGCTGCTGAGGTGGTGGTCACGGGCGGAAGTCTGTCACGCTCGCGGCATTCACGCCGGGACCGTCGGCCCCTATCCGGCCCGTGACATGCTGGCCCGATGTCGACGCCGGGAACCCTCCGGGGCGGTGAGCCCTTCGAACCCGCGGGCGTGGTCTGGAGCCCGGTGTCCGGCCGGCTGGCGTCGGTCCGGCGGCTGGTGATCTGCGTGCCGCCACTGCTGCTCGCCCTGGTTCCGGTGGTGGCCGGTCTGCTGCTGTCCCTCGCGTGGCTGGCGGCGCTGGCCGTACTGCCGCTGCTGCTGGCCGGGTGGGCGTGGTGGCTGGTCGGGCGGCAGATCCGGGCCTGGGGGTATGCCGAACGGGCCGAGGACCTGCTGGTCAGGCACGGGGTCCTGCTGCGCTCGATCGTCGTGGTCCCCTACGGGCGCATGCAGTACGTCGACGTGCAGGCGGGACCGGTGGACCGGTTGTTCGGGATCGCCCGGGTCCAGCTGCACACGGCCTCGGCGGGCACCGACGCCTGGATCCCGGGGCTGACCGCCGAGGAGGCCGCCCGGCTGCGGGACCGGCTGGCCTCCCGTGGCCAGGCCCGCCTGGCGGGACTGTGAACGCGGGCGCCGCGGACCCGTCCGGGGCGACGGCCCCCGGCGTCCCGGACGCCCTCCCGCACGAGGCCGACGGGGGCTGGCACCGGGTCCACCCGCTGACCCCGGCCGTCCGGTCCTGGCAGGTGGTGGTCGTCGTCCTGGTCGTCGTCGCCCAGGACTGGGGTCAGGCGGCGGCGCGGGGGGAGCGGGGGCCGTGGCCGGACGGCGGGCCGATCCCGGGCTTCGGGGTGCTGCCCGCGGTCGGGGGGGTCGGCCTGGCCGTGCTGCTGGTGGTGGTGATGGCGTGGCTGTCCTGGCGGGTCACCCGGTACCGGGTGACGCAGGACGCCCTGGAACTGCACCACGGGGTGATCTCGCGGCGGCAGCGGCGGGCCCGGCTGGACCGGCTGCAGGCGGTCGACGTGGTGCAGCCGCTGGTGGCCCGCGTGGTGGGCCTGGCGAAGCTGAGCGTCGAGGTGGCCGGCGGGCAGGACTCCAAGATCGAGCTGGCGTACCTCACGTTCGACCAGGCCCAGCAGTTGCGCAACCACCTGCTGGCCCGGGCGGCCGGGGTGCGCTACGACACCGTGCACGCCCCGGAGGCCCCCGAGCACCAGATGCTCCAGGTGCCGGTGGACCGGCTGATCGGCTCCCTGGTGCTGTCCGGGCCGACCCTGCTCCTGACCGTGACGGCGCTCGGGCTGGCCGGGGCGACCGGGTGGCTGCGCTCGCCGGCGCCGGTGGCCGGGACCGTCCCGCTGCTGCTCGGCCTGGGCAGCCTGCTGTGGCAGCGGTTCGCCCGCGGGTTCGGCTTCACCGCGGCCACCTCCCCGGACGGTCTGCGCCTGCGGCACGGCCTGCTGGAGCACCGCACGCAGACCGTGCCCCCGGGCCGGGTGCAGGCGGTGCGGATGCGCCAGCCGCTGCTGTGGCGGCGGCCGGACTGGTGGCGGGTCGAGGTCAACGTGGCCGGCTACGGCCGGGGCGGGGACGAGCGCCGGGAGACCGAGAGTGTGCTGCTGCCGGTCGGGCACCGGGAGGAGGCGATGGCCGTGGTGGCCTTCGTCCTCCCGGACCTCACCGTTGCGGCGCCGGACGACGCCCGCACCGTGGTGTCCGCCGCGATGTCGGGCAGCGGGACCGGGAACGGGTTCGTCACCTGCCCGCGCCCGGCCCGCTGGCTGGATCCGCTGGCCTGGCGGCGCAACGGGTTCCGGGTGACCGAGGAGGCCCTGATCATCCGCCGCGGGTGGCTGCACCGGCAGGTGGACTTCGTCCCGCACGCCCGGACCCAGAGTTGCGGGGTCCGGCAGGGGTGGCTGCAGCGCCGGCTCGGGGTGGCGTCGTTCCACCTGCACTCCACGCCGGGGCCGATCGTGCCGGTGGTACCGCACCTGTCCACCGCCGACGCCGCGACCCTGCTGGCGGAGCAGTCCGAGCGGGCTCGCCGGGCCCGGGCCGCCGCCGGTCCGGAACTCTGGATGGAACCGTACGCCGACGGGCCCGCGGGACCGGTGGCCGACGCGGACCAGTAACCGGTGCGGACCAGTAACCGACGCGGACCAGTGGCCGGCGCTGATCAGCAATGGGCGCGGACCAGGGATCGGCCGGGATCAGTAGTCGTCCGGGCGCCGGAGCGGGACGTGGTGGACCGTGGCCTCCTGCAGCAGGGCCGGCACCGGACGGTGCACCCCCTGGACCAGCCAGCCGAACCCGCCCAGTCCCGCCGGGTCGAGCAGCTCGTCCATCTGGGACCGGATCTCCAGCTGGGCGACCAGTGCGGCGGCTCCCTCGGCGCTGGCGGCGGCCAGGTCCGCGGGGGTCATCACGACGCCGAGCGCACGCAGTGCCGTCCGCTGGCTGAGCTGCAGCGTGGAGGTCGCCCCGGCCCGCTCACCGGCCGCCGCGACGGAGTCCAGCGCGACGTGGGTGGTCAGGTCGCAGCTGCCGTCCGGCACCGGGGGGACGGGACGGCCGCCCCGGAACGCGGACAGGCTGCCCTCCGGCGGGCGGTGCGCGACATCGTGGGCGTAGTCGACGGCGACGAGCAGCCCGCCGCGCGAGGTCGCCGCCACCCGGTGGACCAGCCCGGACCACAACTGGTCCCGGGCCTGACCGAGCTCGACCCGGCTGCCCGGCGCGGCGTCCGCGACCGGCCACCAGCGGGCGCACCAGGCCGTCTCGACGGCGCTCAGCGGAGGGCCGACCTGCTCCTCCCCGGTGGCCGGGTCGACCAGCAGCAGCCGGACCCCGTCCGCCTGGACCTGCGCGATCGGTCCCGGGATGACGTCCAGCAGCTCCCAGGCCACCACGAGTGCCCCGTCGAGCACCTCGTCGGGCAGTGCGTCCAGCCCCTTCGACCAGCCGACCTGCGCCGGCAGGCCGGCCGGGCGGTCCACCACGTCGACGCCGTGCAGCCGCAGCGGCCAGGTCTCGGTGGGCTCCGGTCGTCCGGCCGGGTCACCGTCTGCCGCGCCGGTGTCTGCGGTGCCGGCCGGTTCACCGGACTCCGCCGGTCCGCCGGGTCGGGCAGATCCGTCGGGGCGGGCGGATCCGTCGGGCTCCACGCCGGGCAGCAGCACCCGGCCGGCCGGCACCTGGTCCGGGGGCTGCTCGGCCAGGTCGGCGGCGATCACCTCGGCGAGCGCGGTGAGCAGCTCCCCACGGCCGGCGCCGACATCCACGATCGCGCGGCAGCCCGCCTCCTCGGCGATCCGGAGCAGGGCCCCCGCGAGCACTCCGGCGCCGGCATGGCAGGCGGTCCGGAAGTGGCCGGCCGGACCCTCCGCCCGGCGGTAGAACCCCGCGGGGCCGTAGAGGGCCTCCTGCCAGGCCTCCTGCCAGGGGACGACGTGCGGGCGATCAGTCACGGATCCAGGGTGCCAGCGGGACCGTCCGTCGGTGGTCACCGCCCGCCACCGTGTCCTTGCCTGACCGTCCTCACCTGACCGTCCTCACCTGCCAGTGACCCTGGCCGAGCCCGTTCTGTCGCTCTCAGCGTCCGCGGGTCTGCGCAGGACCACGGTCACGTCGGTCACGGTGAACAGGAAGCGTTCCTCGGCGGCGTGCCGGCGCAGGCTGTCGAACCAGGCGGCCGCGCGCGCAGCCAGGTCCTCGTCGTCCGCGGCGGCGACGACCACACCCCGGGCGACCTTCCAGGCCACCGAGTCCACGTCGAACCGGCGGTGGCAGTCCGCCCAGGTCTCCACGGTCTGGACGGTGAACGGCGCGGCGTCGGCCAGCCGCAGCAGCTTGCGCCCCATGAAGCCGTCCGCCCGCTGCGCCCACTGCGGGAAGGTCGCCACGAAGCGGTCCACCAGGGTCCGGGTCAACTCGTCGTCGTCGCTGGTGAACAGGGTGGTGTCCCAGTCGCTGTGGGCCAGGACGAGCAGCCCGCCGGGTCGCAGCACCCGGAAACAGTCCGCGACATGCGCCCGCGGGTCGGCCAGGTGTTCGGCGACGTTGACCGAGCAGACCCGGTCCAGGGAGGCGTCGGCGAACGGCAAGGGCTGGTCCAGGTCCGCCATCACCGACCGCACCCGCTCGTCGTTGAGCAGGTCGTCGTCGAGATTGGCGGCGGCGTCCACCGCGTGGATGCGGATCGGCCCGCGGGCGGCGGCGAACATCGCCCGGGCGGTCCGGCCGTAGCCGGTCGCCAGGTCGGCCACCTCCAGCGGGGCGCCCGAAGCGGTCGGCGCGAGGTCGATCAGCTCAGCGATCCGGTCATGACGTCCCACAGCAGGCAGGCTAGTGGGCGGTGCCCGGACTACTCTCGTCAGCCGTGAGCCAGGCAGATTCCGCGACACCGTCCACTCCCCAGCAGCGCCCCGGCCGGCTCGGGGTCGGCGTCGTCGGGGCGGGCCGGGTCGGCGCCGTCCTGGGCAGTGCGCTGCGTGCGGCCGGACATGCCGTGGTCGGGGTGTCCGCGGTCTCCCAGGCCAGCCGGGACCGGGCGGACGCGCTGCTGCCCGGGGTACCGGTGCTGGAGATTCCGCAGGTGGTCGAGCGGGCCGAACTGGTGCTGCTCACCGTGCCGGACGACGCCCTGGCCGAACTGGTCGGCGGGCTGGCCGCGACCCGGGCCTGGCAGCCGGGCCAGCTCGTCGTACACACCTCCGGCCGGTTCGGCTGGCGGGTGCTGGACCCCGCGGCCGGTGCCGGGGCGATCCCGCTGGCGATCCATCCCGCGATGACCTTCACCGGGACCAGCCTGGACCTCAGCCGGCTGGCCGACTGCTGCTTCGGGGTGACCGCCCCGGCGGCGGTGCTGCCGATCGCGCAGGCGCTGGTGGTCGAGATGGGCGCCGAGCCGGTCGTGGTGGACGAGGAGAAGCGCCCGCTCTACCACGCCGCCCTGGCCCATGGCGCCAACCACCTGGTCACCCTGGTCGCCCAGGCGTTGCAGCTGCTGCGGTCGGCGGGGGTGGAGCCCGCGGACCGGGTGCTCGCCCCGCTGCTGTCGGCCAGCCTGGACAACGTGCTGCGCAGCGGGGACGACGCGCTGACCGGTCCGGTGTCCCGGGGCGACGCCGGCACGGTCACCGCCCACCTGGCCGCCATCGACGCCAGCGGGATCCCCGACGCCGCGGCCACCTACCGGGCCCTGGCGCGGACCACCGCGGACCGGGCCCTGGCCTCGGGGCGCCTGCGCGCCCAGGTCGCGCAGGCCCTGCTGACGGCGCTGGCGGAGCCCTCCGGTGGTCGTGCGCCCGGATCGTGACAGCCGCCGCCCCGGCCCCGGGGCCACCACGGGGGGAGTGAGGTGCGTCATGCAGGCCGGTCCGCGACCTGGTGGGACCGGCGGTAGCGTGGCGTTGCCCGTACCGGCGGGGTCCGCCCCGGCCGGTGCCGCGGGTGCTGTCCGTCCGAGGAGGTCCGGCGTGGCCGGTCAGATCACGATGTCGCGCGAGGCGGCGGGCCGGGCCGCGCCCGTGGTCGCCCGCACCCGCGCCGAGCTGGCCGCCGCCCGGGAGGGACTCGCCGGAACCGTCGCCGTCGTGATGACGATGGGTGCCCTGCACGAGGGACACGGCGCGCTGGTCCGCCGGGCCCGGCAGGAGGCCGACCACGTCATCGTCACGGTCTTCCTCAACCCCCTGCAGTTCGGCCCCAACGAGGACCTGGCCAAGTACCCGCGCACCTTCGACGCCGACCTCGAGCTGTGCCGCCGGGAGGGGGTGGACGTGGTGTTCCACCCCGGACCCGACGTCATGTACCCCGACGGCGGTCCCGGGATCCGGGTCAGCGCCGGGCGGCTCGGCGAGGTGCTGGAGGGCAAGAGCCGCCCCGGCCACTTCGACGGGGTGCTCACCGTCGTCGCCAAGCTGCTCCACCTGACCCGTCCGGACCTGGCCTACTTCGGGCAGAAGGACGCCCAGCAGTTGCTGCTCATCCGGCAGATGATCCGCGACCTCGACTTCGGCTGCCGGGTGATCGCCGTGCCCACCGTCCGCGAGCCCGACGGCCTGGCGATGAGCAGCCGCAACATGTACCTCGCCCCGCTGGACCGGGAGGTCGCACTGACCCTGTCCCGGGCCCTGCTGGCCGGGGAGCGGGCCGCCCCGGAGGGGGCCAGTGCGATCCGCCGGGCCGCCCGGGAGGTTCTGGTCCGCGAACCGCTCTGCCTGGTCGACTACCTGGTGCTGGTGCACCCGCAGTCCCTCGACGACGTGCCGGAGTGGTACAGCGGGGAAGCCCTGCTGGCGGTCGCCGCCCGGGTGGGCACGACCCGGCTGATCGACAATCTGCCGGTGCTGGTCGGCCACGAACTGGAGCCCCGGGCCGGCGGGTCGCCCTTCCTGACGGCGGGAGCCTGAACCCGGCAGCCGGGGTCCCCTGACCCGGCGGCCGGACCCTCCGTCGGATCCGCCGCGGCCTGCCGGGATCAGGGGACCCGGGTCAGGCGTCCTCGCCGATCAGCCGCTCGTAGAGGGAGCGCAGCGATTCGGCGACCTTGACCCGCTCCGCCCAGCGCTCCTCGGGGTCGGCCCGCCACAGGCACCCCTGCTCGATGGCCGTGGTCAGCGCGGTGTGCAGGGACTCGGCGACGGCCCCGGCCTCCCCGCTGTCGTCGTAGACCAGGCAGGGCCGCTGTGTTGCCGCATGGGTGAGGGCCGGCAGCAGGGCCTGGGTGCCGAGGTCGGCGCAGGCCTCCGGCCAGACCGAGTGCGAGCCGTGCAGTCCCGGGACGACGGACAGGTCCAGGCTGAACAGGTGGTCCCACAGCTGGGACTCGGTGAACGGCCGGTGCACCCGGACCAGCCCGCCGCGCGCCCGGACCAGTTCCTCGATCCGCCGGACCAGCAGCGGGCTGTAGCCCGCGGCACCGGGATCCAGCACCGTCTCGTGCAGGTGGACCGACAGCCGGATCCGCCGCCCGGCCGACTGGAGGCGACCGATCGCCGCGGTCAGGGCCATGACCAGCCGCAGCGGGTCGGTCGGCAGGTTGAGCCCGGCCAGATGGGCGCCGACGACGAACTCCCCGGACCGGTAGCGCTGCCGCTCCTGGCGCATCCGGACGAAGTCCACGGCGTGCGGATGCGGCAGCACGATCGGCTCCACCTGCCACCGGTGGCGCATCTCCTCCGCGGCGGACTCGGTGAGCGTGACCACCGCGTCCGCCCGGGGGATCAGCGCGTCGAGCTGGGCGCGGAAGTCCTGGTCGGCCCGCCCGGTCGGGTCGCTGAGGTGGTACCCGGTGACCACCAGCGGCTTGCCGGACTCCCGGATCTCGTCCGCGGCGGAGGCGACTTCCTCGGCGGACAGCCGGGACGGCAGCCCGTGCACGTGGACCACGTCCACCTCGTCGAGGTGGCGGACCAGCCAGCTCCGTCCGAAGACCGGACCGGCGTGCTGCGCGCGGACCGTGGGCCGGTGCACCCCGTCGACGCCTTCGGGGTGCCCCAGATGCCGGGCGTACAGGCCCCGGCCGGGGAAAGTGGCCACGATGATCCGCTTGCGCCCTTCCCAGGCGGGGCTGGCGCGGCGGCGGCGTCGGGACGGGGACACGGCGGCTCTTTCCGGGGGTCGGCCGGAATCGGTCTGTTCCGGGGGATGTCTGGCCAGGGTAGGAGAAACGACCGCATTGTCGCTACATGTCCCGGTTTGCGACGATCAGTGTCGCCAGGAAGACGATCTCTACGTTGCGGCGCGGGTACGAACAGTGAACACGCCGAGAAGCATCCAGAGGGCGCAAAGCAGGTAGATCGGTGCACTAGCGGGTAGAACAACCTCATCGGGACGCGCCCGGGGGGCGACGGGGCGGCCCCGCCCGTCCAGGACGGAGGCCGGTCAGTGCAGGGGACGGAGATCGACCGCGTGAGCGCCAGGGAGTTCGGCGACCAACTGCTGCAGCGCCTGCTCCACCATGCCCAGGACACCGTCCCGGGCGTGGTGGGTGCCGGCCTGAGCCTGGTCGGTAAGGAGGGGCCGCGCAGCGTGTCCGCGGTCGGGGTGGCGGCGAGCCTGGATCCGCTGCAGTGGGCCCACGGGCAGGGGCCGCTGCCGGAGGCTCTGGTGACCGGGCGCAGCCTGGTCCTGCCGGGGGCGGCCGGCAGCTTCGAGGTCCTCCGCTGGCCCGCGCTGGCCCAGGCCGTGAGCCGGGAGGGCATCCCGTGGCCGGCCGGGGTCGTGGTGGCCACCGGGGAATGGGGGGAGGAGACCGATCAGCCGGTGCTGTTCGGGGTGTACACCGAGGTCGCCCCGCAGTCGGCCCACCTGGCCGAACTGGACCGGTTCGAGGGCCTGCTGGCCAGCGCCCTGGCCGTGGTCGAGTACTGCGCCGGGGAGGAGTTGCGGGCGGAGCAGATGATCCAGATGGTCCAGTACCGCAGGGTCATCGAGCAGGCGAAGGGCATGGTCATGGCGGCCACCGGGGCGGATGCGGGGGCGGCCTTCAGCACGCTGGCCCGGGCCAGTCAGCACTTCAACCTCCGGCTGCGCAATCTCGCGGTGGCACTGGTCGAGCATGTCGGCGGCGCCCCGGCTGAGGGCCCGGACGACCCTGCGCAGATCGTCGTGCCCTCGGTCACCGACCGGCGGACCGCCGCCCAGGTGTGGGCCGCCCTGACCCGGACCCGGCCCCGGGAGCCCACCGCGGGCTGACCGGCGGCGTCCGGCCTCCCGGCACCGTTAGCCTTGGCTCCCGTGACCGAGCAGCCCACCGCGCCCGACCAGTTCCCGACCGACGCCGACGACCTGCCGGAGCAGATGCGGGTCCGCCGGGAGAAGCGTCAGCGCCTGCTGGACTCCGGCCGGGAGGCCTATCCGGTGGTGGTCCCGCGCACGCACAGCCTGGCCGAGGTCCGCGCCGCCCATCCGGATCTGGAGCCCGGGGCGTCCACCGGGGAGATCGTCGGGGTGACCGGGCGGGTGGTCTTCGTCCGCAACACCGGCAAGCTCTGCTTCGCCACCCTGCAGGAGGGCGAGGGCACCCGGTTGCAGGTGATGCTCTCCCTGGCCGAGGTCGGTCAGGAGAGCCTCGACGACTGGAAGGCCCACGTCGACCTCGGCGACCACGTGTGCGTCGAGGGCGAGGTGGTCTCGTCCAAGCGCGGTGAGCTGTCCGTGATGGCCCGGGGCTGGCAGGTGGCGGCGAAGGCCCTGCGCCCGCTCCCGGTGATGCACAAGGAGATGTCGGAGGAGACCCGGGTCCGGCAGCGTTACGTCGACCTGGTCGTCCGGCCCGCCGCGCGCGACGTGGTGCGCACCCGCGCCGGAGTGGTCCGGGCGCTGCGGGACTCCTTCCACCGCAGGGGTTTCCTGGAGGTGGAGACCCCGATGCTGCAGGTGCTGCACGGCGGTGCGGCGGCCCGCCCGTTCGTCACCCACATGAACGCCTTCGACCTCGACCTCTACCTGCGGATCGCCCCCGAGCTGTACCTCAAGCGGTGCGTCGTCGGCGGGATCGAGAAGGTCTTCGAGATCAACCGCAACTTCCGCAACGAGGGCGCGGACTCCTCGCACTCCCCGGAGTTCGCGATGATCGAGGCCTACGAGGCGTACGGCAACTACGACACGATGGCCGTCCTGGTACGCGACCTGATCCAGGAGGCCGCCACGGCCGTCTGCGGATCGACCACGGTGACCCTCGCCGACGGGGAGGAGTACGACCTCGGCGGGCAGTGGCGTGAGGTGACCCTGTACGGCTCGCTGTCCGACGCACTCGGCGAGACCGTCGACGTCACCACGCCGATGGAGGCGCTGACCCGCTTCGCCGAGAAGTTCGACGTGCCCGTGCTGGGGCACTACGGGCCGGGCAAGCTGGCCGAGGAACTGTTCGAGGCACTGGTCGTCCCGCATCTGCACGCCCCGACCTTCGTCCGGGACTACCCCGAGGAGACCGCACCCCTGACCCGCGCGCACCGCAGCGTCCCCGGGCTGGCCGAGAAGTGGGACCTCTACGTGCGCAGCTTCGAACTGGGGACCGCCTACTCCGAACTGGTCGACCCGGTGGTGCAGCGGGAGCGTTTCGTCAAGCAGGCGCTGCTGGCGGCCAAGGGCGACCTGGAGGCCATGCAGCTCGACGAGGACTTCCTGCGGGCCATGGAGTACGGGATGCCGCCGTCGGGCGGGTTCGGGATGGGGGTGGACCGGCTGCTGATGGCCCTCACCGGGCTGGGCATCCGGGAGACCATCCTGTTCCCCCTGGTCAAGCCGGAGTGATCAGCGCGGCCGGCCGGTCGGGCCGGTCCCGCTGACCGCCCCCGGCGGCCAGATGCGGTACGGATGTGATTCCCGTGAGGGCCTGCCACCCGGTACCAGGGGCATCCAGGTCGGGTGCGTATCCTCGACGCCGTGTGGGAGGTCGTCGCAGCCATCGTGCCCAGTGCGGGCATCCTGTTCCTGTTCTGGCGCGCGCTGAAGGCGATGATCGAGGCGGACCGCCGGGAGCGCGCGGCTGAGGCCAGGTGGAACCGCGAGCACGGGATCACCCCGGCCCGCTCCGCCGCCGCGAGCCCCACGGACGCCGGGGACACCCAGGACGCCGGGGACACCCAGGACGCCGGGGACACTGTGGACGCCGCGCGTCCCGCCCCTGCCGATGCTGCCGCTGCCGAGACCGGCACCCCCGGTGAGGGCGGCTCCGCCGCAGGCTGACCGGCCCCTGGTCGGCCTGCCGTCGAACCCCACGCGACCGGTCCCTCGTTTCGTGCCCGGCTGTCCGGCGGCCCGGCCTGGCCGATCGCGCCGCCGCCCCTGGACCGGTCGGCCGGCGCCTGACGACCCCCACCGGCCCTGGACCGGTCGGCCCGCGCCGGGGAAGGCCGGTCGGCAGCAGGTCGCGCGTCCGACAGGGGAAGTGGCCGTCCTCGGTGCGACCGGGCTTTCCCGGCCGCCGGGGCGTAGCGTGACCGGTTCCCGGCAGTATGTGCCGCTTCCTCGGTGATCGTATTCCGGTAGGACCGGGGCACCCGATTCCCCCGGGTGCTGAAAGGTGGGTACCGCTTCGGGGCGGGCGGGACGGCCCATTCGGCACCTGGTGGCAGTGGCGGCGATTAGCGGACGGATCACGTTACGGGGGGTGTGGCTGCTGTCACGGCTGTTCCGCCGCATTCGTTTTCGCCGCCCTCGGGCACTCCGCGGGTCTGCTGCGGAGGGGCCGGTCGTCGGCGTTGCCGTTTTCGATGATCCGGGCCGGGGGCCGTCGCCCGGATCCGCACCCGCCGATTCCGCCGACCCGCCGAATCGTCCTGGCCGGCTGAGCCGAATCGTCCTGCCCGGCTCATTCGGCTCGCCCGTCCATTCCCGGCCCCGGCCGGTCCGTGCGGTCTGCCGGTTCCGCCTCGGTGATTCCTCGTGGCCGACCCTGGGCAGGGCATCCCTTTCCCTGGTGCCGGCCCCATGCGGAACGCCGCACCGGCGCCGTCCGTGGCCGGTCTGTGGCCGGCAACGGCCCCTGTTCCGGTAGTCCGGGCCCGGGGGGCGTGGGTCCGTCCGTGGAGGACCGCGCGAGGCCGGGAGGCGGCATCACCGGGCCGGCCGGGGGCAGGGAGCCGGCCGGCCAATTCCCCGGGGCGGTCCGGCCGGGAATTCGGATTCCCGATCAAGCCTGTTCGCCGGGGTGCGGGCGTCCCGTCCGCTTTCCCTTCCTGATCCACGGTTTCGGAGCAGGGGGGCGATCGACCGATGATGTCGGATCCCCCGGACGGGTGGTCGTGGAGGCATCACCGGGCGCCGCGTTTTGACATTCGGGGAGTGCTGCTCGATATTGTTCCAAAGAACTGGCTGGCATTCCTCAAGGAGAAAACAATGGCCCAGAAGGTCCAGGTCATCCTCGTCGACGACGTCGACGGTGGCGAGGCCGACGAGACTGTCACGTTTTCGCTTGACGGCGTGAACTACGAGATCGACCTGTCGGAGGCCAACGCGGAGTCGCTGCGCGATGCGCTCGGGGAGTGGATCGGGCACGCGCGCCGGGTGGGCGGCCGCTCGGGTGGCAAGGGGCGTTCCGGTGGCCGGGCCAAGGCCGCGGCCGCTGCCAAGGCGGACCTGACGGACGTGCGTTCCTGGGCCCGCGACAACGGGTTCCAGGTCAGCGACCGGGGGCGGGTGTCCTCCGAGGTGCTCGCCGCCTACGAGGCGGCTCACTGACTTCCCCGCACTTCTGGCTTTCCTGCACTTCCTGGTTTTCCCTGCACTGCAGCGCGCACTTCCGGGCGGCGGACGCGAGACGTCCGCCGCCCGGTGCGTGTCCGGAGCAGGGCTCAGGGGCCAGGCTCCACGGTGAGGTGCTGGTCGCTCTCAGCCGGCAGCCGTACCGCCGGCCGCCCGCAGGTCCGCTCCGATCGCGGTCGCCGTCTTGAGCAGGGGAGGCAGCAGTTCCGCCTCGATCCGCTCCGAGGACCAGCGCTGGGCCTGGGCGGAGAGGTTCACCGCGGCCACCACCTGACCGGTCCCGTCGGTCACGGGGGCGGCCACCGAGCGCAGCCCCTCCTCCAGTTCCTGGTCGACCATGGACCAGCCCTGCCGGCGGACCTGGCGCAGTTCCTCCAGCAGCGTGTCGGGGTCGGTGACCGTATGGCCGGTGATCGCCCGCAGCCGTGCGGAGGCCAGGTAGCCGGACAGCCACTCGTCGCTGCGGGCCGCCAGCAGCACCCGGCCCATCGAGGTGGCATGGGCGGGGAAGCGGGTGCCGACGCTGATCGCCACGGTCATGATGCGCTTGGTCGACACCCGCGCCACATAGACGACCTCGTCCCCGTCCAGCACCGACACCGATGTGGACTCGTGGACCTGGCTGACCAGCTCCTCCAGGTGCGGCATCGCGACTTCCGGCAGGGTCAGGCTGGACAGGTACGCGTACCCCAGTTCCAGGACCCGCGGCCGGAGGGCGAACAGCCGGCCGTCGGTGCGCATGTAGCCCAGCCCGACCAGGGTGTGCAGGAAGCGCCGGGCAGCCGCCCGGGTCAGGCCGGTGGCGCGGGCCACCTCGCTGAGGGACATCTGGGGATGTTCGGCGTCGAAGGCTCGGATCACGGCGAGCCCGCGCTCCAGGGACTGGACCGTCTCGACGGCGGCCCGGTCGGCGGGTGGGATCGCGGTCACGGCATCAGTCTGCCCGGTTCGCGTCGTACGCGGTGACCTGCCAGGGACTGCCGGCGGCCGCAGTGCTGGGGCGGGGCATACCACCTGTCGCCGCCGTCGACGAGGGACCGTCGTCCGGGCGTGGTCCTCGGTGGCGACCTCGTCCAGCGTCCGCACTGGCCACGGTGAACGCACTGGCCACGGTGAACGCACTGTCGGCGGGGCGCGGGCACTTCGGGGCGGACGCGCCGGGTGGCTGTCGTGAACTGCCCGCACCTGCCGTGCCGCGAGGGGCCCGGGCCGGGGAAGATGCCGCGAGGGCCCGGGCCCGGGGTCCGTCAGTGGCCGGGGGTGGCCTTGACGGCGAGCACGGGGCAGTCGGCGGTGAGCAGGATGTGCTGGGAGTTGCTGCCGAGGATCAGCTTGCCGACCGGGCTGCGCCGCCGCAGACCGATCACGATCACGTCGGCCTGGACCTCGGACGCCACGGCGAGCAGGTCGTCCACGGGTTCGCGGCCCAGGGCCAGGTCCCGCACGTCGACGGTCACACCGTCCCCGGACAGCCGTCCCCGGATGGCGTCGAGGTCGTCCTGAACGGTGGCGACCTGCTCGGCCTGCTCGTCCGCCCCGCCCCGGCTGGAGTGCACGACCACCAGGGACGTGGCACGGCGGCGGGCCTCGTCCTCGGCTGCGGCGAGGGCTGCGCGTCCTTCGGGGGTCGGGATGTAGCCGACGACGACGGGCATCAGGGTGCCTTTCCGGTGCGGGGGTGTCCGGACGGTGATCAAAGCCGGGCACATCATCTCTTCCCCGTCGGTCGCGACCCAGGACCGGAAGGCCCGGCGGGGACGGGTCTGGCCTGCCGGCACCGGATCCGGTTCGGCGGCGCCGGCCCATGTCGAGGCGTTCACCGAGCCCCGCTGGGGGACGATCCGCAGTGGGCACCGAGGACGTCCCCGCGCAACCGCGGGCCGCGCCGACAAACAGGCCCTTGGACCTGGCGGGGGCTGGTGGGCGGCCCATGAAACTGGGCGTATCCGTTACAAACACCCTGGGTGAAGTCGATATGCCCGGTATCAGGCGCTTCCGCCACGAGCGAACAGGGGCGTGGACACCGTTCGGCGAGGAACACGAAAGTCCAGGTCACCGTTGGTCGATGGACGGGTACCGGGGGAATCTCTCCGTCGCCGCGGGGTGATTGCGTCGGTACCGACAGATAGCATCGACAAGGTCAGCCGGAGGACCTCCGTCCACCGCACGACCGCACGAGGAGCGCAGATGTTCGAGAGGTTCACCGACCGCGCCCGCCGTGTCGTCGTCCTGGCGCAAGAAGAAGCCAGGATGCTCAACCACAACTACATCGGGACCGAGCACATCCTGCTCGGCCTGATCCATGAGGGTGAAGGCGTCGCGGCGAAGGCTCTGGAGTCCCTCGGCATCTCCCTCGACGCCGTGCGTGAGCAGGTGCAGGAGATCATCGGCCAGGGCCAGCAGGCGCCGAGCGGGCACATCCCGTTCACCCCGCGGGCGAAGAAGGTGCTGGAGCTGTCGCTGCGTGAAGCGCTGCAGCTCGGGCACAACTACATCGGGACCGAACACATCCTGCTCGGCCTCATCCGTGAGGGTGAGGGCGTCGCGGCGCAGGTCCTGGTCAAGCTGGGTGCGGACCTCAACCGGGTCCGGCAGCAGGTGATCCAGCTGCTGTCCGGCTACCAGGGCAAGGAGCCCGCGACCGCCGGCGGGACCCAGGAGGGCACGCCGTCTGGGTCGCTGGTGCTCGACCAGTTCGGCCGCAACCTGACGCAGGCCGCCCGGGAGGGCAAGCTCGACCCGGTGATCGGTCGCGAGAAGGAGATCGAGCGGGTCATGCAGGTCCTCTCCAGGAGGACCAAGAACAACCCCGTGCTCATCGGTGAGCCCGGTGTCGGCAAGACCGCCGTCGTCGAAGGGCTCTCCCAGGCCATCGTCAAGGGTGAGGTGCCCGAGACGCTCAAGGACAAGCAGCTGTACACCCTCGACCTCGGTGCCCTGGTCGCCGGGTCCCGCTACCGCGGTGACTTCGAGGAGCGGCTGAAGAAGGTCCTCAAGGAGATCCGCACCCGCGGCGACATCATCCTGTTCATCGACGAGCTGCACACGCTCGTCGGGGCGGGGGCGGCGGAGGGCGCCATCGACGCGGCGAGCATCCTCAAGCCGATGCTGGCCCGCGGTGAGCTGCAGACCATCGGTGCCACGACGCTCGACGAGTACCGCAAGCACCTGGAGAAGGACCCGGCCCTGGAGCGCCGCTTCCAGCCGATCCAGGTGCAGGAGCCGACCCTGTCGCACACGATCGAGATCCTCAAGGGTCTGCGTGACCGGTACGAGGCGCACCACCGGGTGTCCATCACCGACTCGGCGCTGGTGGCCGCGGCCACTCTGGCCGATCGGTACGTCAACGACCGGTTCCTGCCGGACAAGGCCATCGACCTGATCGACGAGGCCGGAGCGCGACTGCGGATCCGCCGGATGACCGCTCCGCCGGACCTGCGCGACTTCGACGAGAAGATCGCCCAGACCCGGCGGGAGAAGGAGTCGGCGATCGACGCCCAGGACTTCGAGAAGGCTGCCGCCCTGCGCGACACCGAGAAGAAGCTCCTGGCGGCCAAGGCCGAGCGCGAGAAGCAGTGGAAGGCCGGCGACATGGACGTCGTCGCCGAGGTCGACGAGGAGCTGATCGCCGAGGTCCTGGCCACGGCCACGGGCATCCCGGTGTTCAAGCTCACCGAGGAGGAGTCCTCGCGCCTGCTGCGCATGGAGGAGGAGCTCCACAAGCGGATCATCGGCCAGAACGACGCCGTCAAGGCCCTGTCGCAGGCGATCCGCCGGACCAGGGCCGGCCTGAAGGACCCGAAGCGTCCGGGTGGCTCGTTCATCTTCGCCGGCCCGACCGGTGTCGGTAAGACCGAGCTGGCCAAGGCGCTGGCGGAGTTCCTGTTCGGCGACGAGGACTCCCTCATCCAGCTGGACATGAGCGAGTTCAGCGAGAAGCACACCGTCTCGCGGCTGTTCGGCTCCCCGCCCGGCTACGTCGGGTACGAGGAGGGTGGCCAGCTCACCGAGAAGGTGCGCCGGAAGCCGTTCTCGGTGGTCCTGTTCGACGAGGTCGAGAAGGCCCACCCGGACATCTTCAACTCGCTGCTGCAGATCCTGGAGGACGGTCGCCTGACCGACAGCCAGGGCCGGGTGATCGACTTCAAGAACACCGTGATCATCATGACGACGAACCTCGGCACGAGGGACATCGCCAGGGGTGTCCAGATGGGCTTCCAGGCCGACCGCGACACCCGCACCGGGTACGAGCGGATGAAGGCCAAGGTCAACGACGAGCTCAAGCAGCACTTCCGGCCGGAGTTCCTCAACCGTGTGGACGACACCATCGTCTTCCCGCAGCTGTCGCAGGACGAGATCGTCCAGATCGTCGACCTGATGATCGCCAAGGTGGACGAGCGGCTGCGCGACAAGGACATGGGCCTCGAGCTCACCCAGGCCGCGAAGAACCTGCTCGCCGTCCG
>DASTGO010000055.1:0-2971 GCA_035719045.1 Kineosporiaceae bacterium
CTGGGGGGCCTGGCTGCCGGCCACTTTCGGTCGCCCGTCCCGCGACCGGCCGCCCTGCCGGGGCGTCGCCGGACGCGACGGCCCGTGACGGCCGACGGCGCCGTGCGGCGGGGGCTCCATCGCCACGTAGGCCCTCCACAGTGGGTAACGGCTGGTGACACAAACGACAATAGGTGGCATCGGCCCTCTGGACCAGAGTTTCCCGAGATGAACTCGCGATGACTTCCAGGGTCAAAGGTCCCGACTTCTCGCCACCCTAGCTCAGGTCATCCCGCCGGACCCGCTCAACCGAGCCTGGACAGCAGAACAGGCAGGCAGAGGGAGGATCCGCCACGCACGGAGAGGGCCATCCCGGGACGCTGCCCACCCTTCCGGACAGGACGGCGGTCCGTTCCGGGCTGCCGTCCTGGACCTCGGGGGTCAGCCCGCCCAGGCCTGCGCACAGGCCTGGGCGAAGGCGGCCATCGACGGGAACTCCCAGTCCGGGGTCACCCCGGCGGACGGTGCGGGCGTGGCCCCCCAGCCGGACCGGTCGTGCCGGCGGTTGATCCACACCGTGGGCAGCCCGGCCGCCTTCGCCGGAACGTGGTCGTGGAACAGACTCTGGGCGACGTGCAGCAGCCGGTCTGGGCGGAGCTCGAGGCCGGGCAGGGCCGCGAGCAGCGCCTCGAAGTTGCGCGGGGACGGCTTGTACGACCCGACGTCCTGGGCGGTGACGATCCGGTCGAAGCTGCCGCC
Organism: Kineosporiaceae bacterium; assembly: GCA_035719045.1. Lineage (GTDB taxonomy): Bacteria > Actinomycetota > Actinomycetes > Actinomycetales > Kineosporiaceae > DASTGO01. Next base: position 739 of record DASTGO010000055.1, read on the forward strand.
GAGCACGAGCCGGCTCCCCGCGAAGGACTCCCGGTCCACATTGGACAGGATGATCAGGCGGTAGTGGCCGCGCAGGTACTCCAGAGCGTCCCGGGAGTCCGGGAAGGCCGGCCACTGCGGCACCGAGCGGCCGAAACGCTCGGCGTCGGCGGCGGTGACCTGCACACCGAACTGCTGCCCGACGGCCGTCATCGCGGCGGCCAGCACCCGGGGGTAGAGCCATTGCGGGTGGGTGGCCTCGATCCGGGCCTCATGCTGACCGAAGGCCGCCAGCAGGTCCTCGTCGCTGCGGTCCAGACCGCGTGACTGAGCCCACGGTCTCAACTGCGCGGCGATACCCGTCTCCCAGTCGATGAGCGTGCCGTAGCAGTCGAAGCTCAGAGCGTCGAAGTCGGTCAGCTGCATGGAATCCCCCGCCTCATCGGGCCGCCTGCGGCCCTCGCCGCCCGCCGCACCGCCCAGGGCCGACCACCTGCACCGTACCGGCACCCGGCCGACAGCCCAAGGCCACGGCCCCTCTCGGGGGAGCCGGTCGGTGCCCCCCTTCCGGCCGGCGGGACCCAAGCGGCTCATGATCAGGTCAGGCATGCCCGTCCTCACGCGAAAACCGTTGTCAAACAACAAATTCCGCCCTAGTTCGAGCCATTGACACCCGGGCTTCCGGCGCTGAGCATGGTCGCAGATCACACCTTTCTGCGCCGGAACGGATATCCCGGGCCGTATGTGCCCGCACTACCCGTCTCCGGCTCGTCGGTCCTGCCCTGGGGCCGGGGTGTCGAGGGGAGGAGTCCGCGATGACGGGGAGCTTCGGCCGTTCGGCGACCCGGATCCGCCGCGGGGTGGTGGTCCTGGCCGGGGCGGTCCTGGGCGCCGGGCTGCTGCTGGCACCGCCGGCCGCGGCGGCGACGGCGCCCGGCGCCCCTGGTGCCGGCAGCGCCTGGACCTCGGGCCTGAAACAGGGCCTCGGCACGTCCACCACGACGACGTCCAAGGTCTGGTACACCCTCGGCAACGGGATCACCGACGAGGTCTTCTACCCGCAGACCGACACCCCCGACGTGCAGGACCTGCAGTACCTCGTCACCGACGGGTCAACGTTCACCGACAACGAGCGGGACAACGCGACCCACACCCTGGCCATGCCGGACCCGCAGTCGCTCACCTACCAGCAGGTGAACACCGCCGCCAGCGGCCGCTGGCGGATCACCAAGACCTACGTGACCGACCCCGCCCGCTCCACCCTGCTGATCCAGACCAGGTTCCAGGTGCTGACCGGCGGTCCGCTGCAGCTGTACCTCGTGTTCAACCCCTCCCTGCGCGGCAGCGGGATGGGTGACACCGGGGTGACCTCCGCGGGCCAACTCGTCGGCTCCGACGGGTCGGTGTCGTCCGCGCTGGCCGCCGGGCCCGGATTCGCCGCCACGACCAACGGCTACAGCGGCACCACCTCCGACCCCTGGTCCGACCTCACGGCACACCACGCCCTCACCGCGGCCTACGACTCCGCCCCCACGCCGGGGAACCTGGTCCAGGCCGGACGGATCACCGTGGGCGCCGACACCACGTTCACCCTCGCGCTCGGCTTCGGTGCCAGCCAGGCGGAGGCGTCCGGCAACGCCTCGGCCTCGCTGACGGCAGGCTGGGCCAGCGTGGCCGCGGCCTACCAGAACGGCTGGCACAGCTACCTGGCCGGCCTCAAGCCGGTCCCTGCCGCGGTGTCCTCGGCCGGGCAGACGCAGCTGTACACGATCGCCGTGATGGCCCTGGCCGCCGACGAGGACAAGACCTACCGCGGGGCCTTCGTCGCCTCGCTGTCCACGCCGTGGGGAGAGGCCGTCAACGCCGACAACGGCGGCGTGGCCGGGTACCACGCGGTGTGGGCCCGTGACCTGTACCAGATCGCCACCGCCCTGATCGCGGACGGGGACACCGCAGGCGCCGGACGTGCCCTGGACTACCTGCTCAACGTCCAGCAGAAGGCCGACGGGTCGTTCCCGCAGAACAGCTGGCTCAACGGCACCCCCTACTGGGGCGGCCTGCAGCTGGACGAGGTCTCGTTCCCGATCATCCTCGCCGACACCCTGGGCCGGACCGACGCGGCGACCTGGTCGAAGATCAAGAAAGCGGCCGACTTCGTGGTCGCCAACGGGCCGTCCACCCCGCAGGAACGCTGGGAGGAGAACGCTGGCTACTCCCCCGCGACGATCGCCGCGCAGATCGCCGGGCTGGTGTC
>DASTGO010000056.1:0-12890 GCA_035719045.1 Kineosporiaceae bacterium
GAGCGGCCTCCGACCATCCGTGCGCAATATCCCCCGCGGACAGAGCCGGGCACGAGCGGCGATGGAGAGCTACCTGCGCCCCTATCCCGACAGAACGAAGTTCAGGCTGGACCCGAGCGGTGGAGGAGGCAGGTAGCGGCCGAGCCCCGAGCAGGGAGCCACCGATCAGACCGGGTCGCGGGCGAACAGTTCCAGATGCCCACAGAACCGGCAGCGGAAGGCGGCGATGACCAGCCGCTGACGGCCCATCCGCTTGGCTCCCCCGAGCAGACCCCGCTCCAGGGGACCGGCGATCCACCGGGCGAAACCCGCGGACGCCTCCCCCGCATCCTCCACGAACCCCTCGTCGAGGACCTCCTGCCCGCAGTACGAGCACCCGCACCGGCCCTGCCCCGTCATCGCCACAGTCCCGTCATCGCCGCCATCCCGTCACCGCCGCCATCCCGTCACCGCCGCCGGCATTCGCACCACGGCGGCATCCTGCCAGGCCCCGACGGCCGTGGTCCCGGGCGGATCCGGGTGGCGCAGGCGCGCGGCGGCGGCCGATCCGGGGCGATACCACCGGACCCCAGGCCCTAGGGTGTCCGCGTGTCGTGGCTGCGCCGCTGGGGCGGGGGTTCTGCGGAAGATCGGTTCGCCGATGAGGTGGCCCGCCTGGCCCGGTCCCTGCTGGGGGCGCGAGTGCGCAAGCTGCCCGACTTCTCCCTGGAGATCCACACCGGCGGCTCGGACTCGCCGTTCACGATGTACCTGGGCAACATCTACCGGGAGTCCCAGGGTCTGACCGGTGAGGAGCGCACCTCCCGGCTGAGTTCGGCCGTGCTGGGGATGGCTCCTCAACCCCGCCCGCAGTCGTGGGCGCAGGCGGCCCCCCGCCTGATGCCGGCGGTGCGATCCGCCAGCTGGGCCGCCGCCACGCCCGAGGTCCTGCGTCGGCGCCTGCTGCCGTTCGTCAGCCTGCAGTGCGTCATCGACTCCGACCACGCCATGTCCTTCGCCACCGAATCCGACCTCAGCGCGTGGGGCGTGAGTGAGGACGAGGCCCTCCGGCAGGCGACCGAGAACCTCAGCCAGGGCCCGGTCCAGGTCGGGACGATGGCGGGAGCCGCGTTCGTCCTCGGTCCCGACGGCTACATCTCCTCGTGGCTGGCCGTCCCCGACGTGCTCGCCAGGATTGCCGCGGACGTCGGTGGCACCGTGATCGCGGTGGCCGCCGACCGCGACCATCTCGCCCTGGTCGACACCGACCGCCACGCGCTGACCGTCGACCTGCTGGGCAAGGCGCTCTCCGAGTACAAGGAAGCCGTCCGGCAGTTGTCCCCAGTCCCCTACCTGGTCACCCCGGACGGACTGCGCCCCTGGGACCCGCCCGCCGGCCACCCGGCGCGCCCGCTCGTCGACGAGGCCCGCCACCTGCTGGCCGCGGTGGAATACCAGCTCCAGAAGGCCCGGCTGGAAGACCTGTTCGACAAGGCCGGTGAAGACGTCTTCGTCGCCGGCCACACGCTCATGCAACATGACGACGGCCACTTCTGGTCCTGGGCCGGCTGGGTCCGCCAGGTCACCGACGGTCTGCTCCCCCAGGCTGACTACGTCCTGCTCGGCGACAACGACGACCCCGTTCCCCCGATCGCCGTCCCCTGGGACCAGGCTCTCCGCCTGGCCGGTGATGCCCTCGAGCCCACCGGCTACGACCCGCCCCTGTGGCGCTACCGTGGCTGGCCCGACGGCCCGGCCCTCACGGCTCTCCGGGATGCCGCTGTTCCGTTCCCGCCGTCGGCCTGAGGTCTGTTGCAGGAGTGCACCGGCACCATCCGGGTGCCGGTGCACTCCTTGCACCAACCTCTACGGGATCACAGCGCGTCCGGGCGGCCTGCCCCGGCAACCACCGCCCCCGTCATCGGGACGCCCCCGGGCCGGGGACGGCACCGATCACGGTGCAGCTGACCGCCCTGGGCACCGTCGCACTGCTGCCGTTGGCCACGAAACCGAACACCTGCGAGCCGCCCGCAGCGACCGTGCCGTTGTAAAAGGCGTTCGCGACGCTGATCGTGCCGGTCTTGCCGGATGCCTTGCCGTTCCACAGGTTCACCACCGACTGCCCGGGCGCCAGGGAGAGCTGCACCGTCCAGCCCGAGATCGCCGCCGAACCGGGGTTCGTCACCGTCACCGAGCCGAGGAACCCGCCGCCCCAACCCGCCACCTGCACGTAGCTCGCCGTGCAGGTGGCCGACTGGCCGCCGCCACCGTTGGCCGGCGTCGTCGGAGCAGGCGTCGTCGGGGACGGCGTCGTCGGAGCAGGCGTGGTCGGGGACGGCGTCGTCGGAGCAGGCGTGGTCGGGGACGGCGTGGTCGGAGCAGGCGTGGTCGGAGCAGGCGTGGTCGGGGACGGCGTCGTCGGAGCAGGCGTCGTCGGAGCAGGCGTCGTCGGAGCAGGCGTCGTCGGAGCAGGCGTGGTCGGGGACGGCGCCGTCGGAGCCGGCGTCGCGCCGCCGCTCGTCTTGAGCAGGGTGATCGAGTAGGCGGGGACGGTGATACCCGCGGCGGAGGCCTGGGGGGCGTTGCTGATCCCCGAGTCCCCCTTCTTCCACTGCTCGACGGTCACGGTGCCGCCGGCGTTGATCCCGGTCAACGACACCGTCGTGGGGTTGTTCAGGTCCTCGTTGATCAGCAGCACGTTGACCCCGCCCGAGGCGGTCTTCACGGCGTGGGCGATCAGCTTGGGGTTGGTGGAGGTCGCCGCGACGAGGGTGTCGCCGGGAGCGCCGAGCCGCCCGGCCAGGGTGAGGCCGTAGTAGGTCGGGAAGGGCGTGTCCACCGGCGGCTGACCGTTCCCCCCGACGGACACGATGCCGGCCTCGTTGTAGTTGGTGGTGCCGTCCTCGTTGGTGCTGACCTTGCCGTCGTTGCCGTTGCGCAGCTGCCACCAGTCGGTGTTGAAGACGCCGTTCTCCCACCAGGTCAGGTAGCTGTCGGCGGCGAACAGGCCGGCGGTCGCGCTGTCGTCCTGGTACGCGGCGTTCATCTCGGTGACGGCGATACCCAGGTTCGTGGCGTTGTACTTGGCGTACAGGCTGCGCAGGGAGCCGGTCATCGTGGCGATCTCGGACGGCTTGCCCAGGTTCTCGGTCGCCGACTTCGACGTCGGGTACCAGTGGATGATCCCGAAGTCCGCCTTGCCGCCGACGATGGACAACACGGTGTTGTTCCAGTCCGCGGCGTCGCCGCCGGCCTTCTGCCCGTCCGGCCAGTTGCCCGGCGTGGTCAGCACGACGCCGATCTTGACCGACGGGTCGGCCGCCTTCATCTTCGAGATGTACTCCAGGGCATTGGTGGCGTAAGCCTTCGGGCCCTTCTCGGCGTGGTCGTCCTTCTCCCAGTTGGCGCCGTAGTACCCGTTGCCGTAGACCTCGTTGCCGATCTCCCAGTAGGTGACCCCGTAGCCCTTGGTCTTGTTGGCGTACGTGACCCAGTCCGCGGCCTCCTGCGCGGTGCCCGACCCGTAGTTGGCGATCAGCACCGGCTGCACGCCCGCGGCCTTCGCGGTCGCCATGAAGGCGTCGAAGCCGGTGTTGCCGGCGACATAGCCGCCGGCCGCGCTGCCGTCCTTCCAGTGGTACATGTCACCGTACGAGCCGCCCGGGTAGCGCAGCGCCCGGACCCCTGCCCCCTTGATCAGGGCCGGCTGGCTGGCGTCGTTCATCCGCCCGTCCCAGACGGCCACATTCAGGCCCTGGCCCATCGCCGAGATGGTCCCCTTGGCCGACCCCACGTTCACCGACACGGTGGCGTTGACAGCGGCCTCACTGTTCGCCGCGGCGAACGTCGCCACACCGGCTGCCACCAGGGCCACCGCGCCGACCAGGGCCGTCGCCCGCCCCCGCCCGCGACGGATGCCGGATCCGCGGGCACGACTGCGGCCAGCCAACGGATATTCCCTCACGACGCCCTCCTCGACCGACAGGTCTGCGGCCCGCACATCTGCCGGGCCCATCCACAAGTGGGCTCAAGGGCTGAAAAAGGTTTGCCGGGTCCGCGAAGTTCGTCAGGAGGAGACGCCAGGACAAGGCAGGTCAGCCGAGACCGGTGTCGAGGGCAGCGGAAACGAGACCGGTGTCCACGACAGCGGGAAGCTGTCTCCGCCACCGCCGTTAGCACCCTGCGGGAACGGTTCCGGAACAAAGTGGGACCGGTTCAGAAAATTCTTCGCCATCCCGCGTGACGGCGACCCACAACGGGCGTCAGATGAGTAACCGGCCCGGCTCACGGGCGCCCCGCAGCCGTTCGTGAGCCGGGCCGGTTCTTTGCACCCTCGGCCTACCGACCGCCCGGTGACGGGCCTGCCGTCAGCGGGCCAGCAGATTCGCCAGCGGCTCCCGCGACCACGACGAGTCCGGGGCCTGACGGATCCGGTCCGCCAGGGCGAGGCCGTCGCGGACCGCACCCTCACGATCACGGCTCATCAGGACGCGCTGGCGCAGCCGCCGCAGGACGACCGGGGGCAGCCCGGCCCAGATCCCATGCTCCTCACCCCAGTTCAGGCCCTCGGACAAGCAGGCGGCGCGTCGCCCGCAGGTGCCACACACCGTGGCCACCATGGGTGGCACCTCACGCGGCGAACTGGGATGCCACAGATCCCCACGCCCCTGGCCCACCACGTACTTCACGCAGGGCGAGTACTCCTCGCCGACTGCGGACCCTCCCATGTCGTCACCTCGGTCCGTCCGTGAATCAGCTACCGAAGCCGACCGAGGAGGCAGGGCAGGCGACGTCCCGGATGCGAAAGCCCCTCGGCCTCGTTGCCCTCTGCCGGCCCGATCGGCGCAGCGCCGTAGGCCAGTAACTCCACCCTCTCATGCAAACGTTTACATCGCCAGACTCTCCGGCAAAGCGCTCGACACATCTACGGGACCCGGCAACCACCGGACCGGGTCGGCCGGGTGCCACCGTCTCACCGGGCGAGCGGCTCGCGATCCGGCAGTCGCACGTCGTCGCCGACCCCGAGCTCCGCCCGGAGGTGGTGCGCGAATTCCTTCTGCAGCTGCCGGGCCCGGGCGCGATTGCCCTCCGCCAGCAGGACGTCCACGACCGCCTGCCGGGCGGACTCCCGCAACGGTTCCAGGCGGCAGGCGGCCACCGCCGCCTGCATCGCATCCGGGGTGCGTCCCTCGGCCAGCATCCGGCTGCTGAGAATCTCCAGGCACTGGGCGTGCAACTGCTGGACCCGTTGTTGTTCCAGCAGCACCCACTCGTCGTGCCAGTCGGGCAGCAGCGGCCGGCTCAGCAGGGTGAGCGCCTGCTGCGGGTCCACCGGCGCACCGTCGAGCACCGCCCGCGCGATGGCCTGCCCCTCCCGCAGGTCCACCGACACCGGCGCACCGAGTCCCGCGGTGCCCCGTGACAGCCGCAGCGCCTCCGGGCAGGCCTGGCGCACCCGCCACAGGACCGTCCGGAGATTCCCCAGGCCGTGCCTGTGGTCGGCATCGGGCCACACCTGTTCGGCGATCCGTTCCCGGCGCTGGACCCCCTCGTGCAGGGCCAGCAGGGCGACCACCTTCTGCACCAGTTCCGGGAGCTGGCAGGCCACACCGTCAACGCTGAACTCGAAGCCACCCAGGACCCGCAGCCGCAGCCTCGCTGGCGGGGGATCACAGGGCGGAACCGGCAGCTGCTCGCGTCCCATCAGTGACTCCAGATCGTCGGAAAACCAAGCGGGCGCCGTTACCCATTCGTCACACTAGTGCGGTTACATGACCCTCCCAGGCCCTACGTCCCTCATCCTCCGTTCCGCGCACAGGCCGGAGGGAATCCCCGACAGCAGCAACGGCATGCCCGCAATCTGGACGGGCGACGACAGGGAAAATGTCCGGACAGGGACGTCCGCGCGGACGGGCTCGTGTTCAGCGAAACCCTTGTGCCGCAACACTTTCGTCGGCTGATCGCACGTCTCCGACGGTGGTCGCGACCGCTCCCGAGTGCCCTGCGGAGCTGACGTGGCGCTGACGCGCCGTTGACGCAGGGTGCGGATTCTGGCGGCGCCGCCTCGTTAGGCCATCCATTCGCCGGGCGGAAGCGTCGGCAGCTGCTGCGGCCGACCTGACAAGCAAGGGGACGACAGTTGCGCACATCGGATCAGGACCGGTCAGGACCGGCCTACCCCGAGGGACAGAACGTCGCGGGTAGGCCTCAAGTTCCGGGCGACGGCTCGGGCACGGGCCCCGCCCACCGGCGGGCGAGCCTCATTCGCAACCCGCTCATGAGCACCAAGCAGCTGCTGCTGATGAACTTCGGCTTCTTCGGGATCCAGTACAGCTTCGGCCTGCAGCAGAACGCGATCAACCCGGTCTACACGTACCTGCATGCGAAGCCGGACGAGCTCCCCCTGCTGAACATGGCCGGTCCGATCACCGGGCTGCTGATCCAGCCGCTGATCGGAGCGCTCAGCGACCGCACCTGGAGCCCCCGCTGGGGCCGGCGCAAGCCGTTCTTCCTCCTCGGTGCCCTGGGCTGCAGCGTGTGCCTGTTCCTGTTCCCCTTCGTCACCGCGCTGTGGATGGCGGTGCTCCTGCTGTGGCTGCTGGACGCCAGCAACAACACCGCGATGGAGCCCTACCGCGCCTTCATCGCGGACAAGCTGCCCACCAAGCAGCTGGGCAAGGGCTTCCTCATGCAGAGCTTCTTCACCGGCCTCGGCGCGACGCTCGCCTCGGTGTCCCTGTACGTCTTCCAGTTCATCATCAAGGGCGGCACCGACGCGGGCATTCCGTACTGGGTGTTCGGATCCTTCATGCTCGGCGCGGTCTTCTCGATCGGGTCGGTCCTGGTCTCGGTGCTGTCCACCCCGGAGAACCCGCCGACCGCCGAGGAACTGGCGGAGCTTCGCGCCAGCAAGAAGGGCCTCGGGGCCTCGCTCGTCGAGATCGGCAGCGCGATCAGGGACATGCCGAGCACCCTGCGCCGGCTGTCGGTGGTCTACCTGTTCCAGTGGTACGCCCTGTTCATCTACTGGCAGTTCTGCGCGCTGAGCATCGCCCGGTCGGCCTTCCACACCACCTCCACCTCGGGGTCCGCGTTCAACCAGGCCGTCGGCTGGACCGGGCTGGTCAACGGGTTCTACAACATCGTCACGTTCTGCTCGGCGATGTTCCTGGTCACGATGGCCAAGCGGTACGGCGCGAAGTGGGTGCACTCGGCCTGCCTGGTGCTGGCGGCGGTCGGGCTGGTGCTCTTCCCGCACATGGACAAGTACATGCTGTTCGTCCCGATGATCGGGCTCGGCATCGCCTGGGCCAGCATCATGGGCGTGCCGTACATCATGGCCGTCTCGTCGATCCCGAAGAACCGGTACGGGGTCTACATGGGGATCATCAACATGATGATCGTCATCCCCATGCTCATCGAGACCTTCACCTTCGGTGACGTGTACAAGACGTTCCTGCACTCCGACCCCGCGGCGGCGATCACCTTCGCGGGTGTGCTGCTGCTGGCGGCGGCGATCGCCATGCTGTGGGTCCGCCCCGCCCCCGAAGCGCAGGATGAGCTGCCGGCGGTCCCGGCACAGGCGTAACCCTCCCATCAGCGCGGCCCGTCGTGGCAGCTGCTGCGGACAGCGTGGTCCGCAGCAGCTGCCGTGGCGGGCCGCGCTGCGTCGGGCGGGCGGGGCATGGGTGTTCACGCTCACCCTCCCCGGTCACGGCAGGCGATCAGGCACCCGTTCACCCACCCGGACGACGGTGCCCGCCGCGGCCAGCATCCGCTGCCGGCGCCTGCGCCACTCGTCCTCGCCCGGCGGCAGCGCCGTCCCCTTCACCACACCCCAGCCCCAGCTGATCGGCACCGGGGCGCGACGGGTACCGCCCTCGGCCCCGCGCTGACCGCGGCGGATCAGCCCCCACGATCCGAACCTGCGGGCCCACGTCGCGGGCACCGCCTTCCCGTCCGCGCCCATGAACCACCGCCGGACGGTGTGCACCCGGGCGTCCCCGACGTCCACCAGGGTCACGGTGTCCGGGCGGGCCGGGGTGACCCGGTTCAGGCGCAGGCTCATGTTCGCACCCGACTCCTCCCGCACGTTCAGCCACTGCTGGGCGTAGTACGACCGGGGGTCTTGCTGGACGCCCAGTGCCAGCAGGGCGGCGTCGCGCACCTGCTGGTCCGCGTCCCGGGTGCCCCGCTCGAGCAGCCAGTGATGGACGGCGAGGTCGGTTCCCCACCACAGAGCAACGATCTCCAGGGCCGCGATCCGGACCTCGGGGCTCGGATCGGCCACCGCCCACTGGCGCAGCTGCTCCTGTCCACCCGGCAGCTCCCGGGCCACGGCGTTCATCACCTCCCAGCCGACCCGCGGGTGACGACTGCCGGGCACCTGGTCGAGCAGCCAGGTCCGGGTCCCCTCGTCGGTGATCCCGAAGGCGGCGATCCCTCGGATGGCGGCCGACCTGACGTGGACATCGTCGTCGGCCACTGCCCTGCCCTGCAGCCAGCGCAACACGTCCTGCGCCGTGGCGGACAGGTCCGGGTTCTTCAGGTGGGCGCCCATCACGTCCATCGCGGTGCGGCGCACCTGGGTGTCCGGATCGTTGACGGCCCGGTCACGGACCCAGTTCACCAACTCCGGGGCGGTCGACCAGGCGGCCGCCACCAGGCAGGCCCGGCGCATGACGCCCAAGTGGCTGAAGGTTCCGTGGTTCTGCAGCCAGGCCCGAACCCGGGGGTCGCCGGCGCTTCGGCCCATCCCCTGGATCGCCGCGGACCGGACCTTCACGTCGGTGTCGGTGGAGGCCGGCCCCTGCAACCACAGCGCCATCTCCGGGCTGATCCCCCAGTCCCGCACGAGCAGCTGGACGGCGCTCAGCCGGACCCCGGGATCCGGGTCGGACGTGACCCGCTCCCGCAACCAGTCCCGGATCGCCGGGTCCCCCGCCCAGAGCCCGAGCCGTGAGATGGCCTCCGCACGGTACTCGGGGCCGACGTCGGTCTCCGCCTGCCACTGGAGGGTGGGGATCAGCGCCGCGGGGAAGCGCAGCGCCTCGGCAGGTGGGACCCATCCCGCCGCGGCGAAGACCCAGTCCCGCAGGTACAGCGGACGACGCTGCCGGGCCGCCAGCACCACCTCGGTCGCGGGGATCTCCCCCAGCCGGATCGCGGCCACCAGTTCGCCGAACGACTGCCACCAGGCCGGGCGCTCGATCAGCGAGTTCTCGGCCTGCTGGAGCCGCTGCGCCGAGACTCCCGCCCCTAGGACGGACCCCGCCGCGTTGCGCAACCGGACGAAGTACAGCGTCACGGCGTTCCCCAGGGACAGCACCATGTCCCGCGTCCGTTGCGCCTCCGCCTCCGCCTCCGGATGCCTGCGGCCGCCCACCGCCGGTGGTGACGGGTTCGTCCGGGACCGGTGATCGGCCCAGCGCACGATCCCGGACAGGGCGTCGTCGAGGCCGGCCGAGAACACGATCCAGGGGCCCTGGGGCCGGCCCTGGGTGGAGCGGAAGTTCCGGTTCCCCAGGGCCTCGACGGCGTCGGTGAGCGCGATCAGCCACCTCTCCACCAGACCGGCGCGGCGAAACACGTCCTCCACGACGTCACGGGCCATGTGGAGATCGCGGATCAAGTAGCCCGCCAACTGCACGTCCACATCCCGCAGCGCGGCCCGGGGCATGCCCTCGCCCCGCAACAGTCGCAGCAGCGTGTGCGCGGCGTACACGGCCTCCGCGGCCTCACCGAGGAAGGCGATCTCCGCGAGTCGTTCCGCCGACGGCTCGTAGGCCGCCGGCCGCGCGGCCTGCGCCACAGGCGCCGGCTGGGGCTGTGGCTCCGCAACCACCGCATCGGCCCGACGCTGCGGCTCCCCGACCACCACCGCCTCCGCCCGACGCTGCGGCTCCGCAACCACCGCCTCCGCCCGACGCTGCGGCTCCGCAACCACCACCTCCACCGGACGCTGCGGCTCCGCAACCACCGCATCGGCCCGACGCTGCGGCTCCCCGACCACCACCGCATCGGCCTCGACCGCGCTGTCGCCGGACAGGGAGGACGTCCCGGCCGTCTGCCAGTCGCCCGCCGAGGACCCGCTGGACTGCCGGGAGGCCGACCGGACCGGGACGTCGGCCTCGGGGACGGGTGCCTGTCCCGGCACTGACCGGTCCAGGAGGAGGGAATCACGCAGGCCCTCCAGCGCCCGGGCCGCGGTCTCCCGGATCCCCGCGTCCGGGTCGCGGTGCGCGCGCTCCTGCAGCCACCCGGCGAGGTCCGGCTCCGCCGACCGGTTCGCGAGGTGCCAGACCAGCGACTGCCGAACCTCCGCGTTGGTGTCCTCGACCGCACGGCTGCGCAGCCACGTCCCGAACTGCGGATCCCCCCGCCACTCGACGCTGCCGAGGAGTGCCAGGCTGAGCCGCGCCACGGGAGCCGGATCCGACTCCGCCCGCAACTGGAGCCAGCTACGCAGTCGCGGATCCCCCAGCCAGCCGACGAGAGCCTCGATCGCCGCGACACGGTCACCAGTGAGCGGCGACTGCTCGGCCTGGACGATGAGTTCCTCCACCTCGGCCGGGAACCTGCTCGACGTGGAGGCCGCTGCACCCGGGTCGGCCAGCACCCACTCCCGCCCCAGCACCGGGCGCCCCTGCCTGGCGGCCTCCTGCACCGCCGCAGCGGCCCGGTCGCCGGTGCTGATCCCCGCGACGAGGTCCGCGAACCCTTCCCACCAGGACGGCCGCCCCCCGCGCTCACCCTCAGCCAGGGCGCGCATGTCCGGCCCGCGTCCGCCCCACCCGGTCGCGCCCGCATACGGCGTGACCGCTCGCCCGCCCGCCGGGTGAACGGCCCAGGCCTCCCGCAGGGCCAGGACCATCCGCCTGGTCACCACGCCGGACACGGCTGCCGGGCCCAGCTCACCACCTGTCCCGGCCTGATCCCGGGCGTGTCGCTCCGCCCAGCGCAGCGCCGCACCGGCCGCCGCATCGAGGCCGACGTCAATGGGCACCCCCGGCTCGCCGTGCACCAGGGGCCGGTCGTCCAGGACCCGGATCCCGACTGCCTCCATCGCCCGGGACAGGCCGGTGACGGCCGCGGGATACGAGCCGGCGAAGGGCGCGGCGATCCGGTGGGCCAGCGCCAGCACCTCTGGCGTCTCCGTGACGGTCACCGGCCGCGACTCCACCCGTGCCGGACCCGAGGGTTCGCCTGGGCCGGTCGCCGCGGCCCCGTGCGCGAGGGCGGCCGCACCGGGGACCACCTGGACGGGCGCCGGGGCGACCACCCGCGTGGTCCCCGGGACGGAGTGACTCCGAATCGGTTCCTGCCAGCGCGATACGGCCGCCGCCGGCTGATCCGAGGGCGCCGCGTCCGCTGCCACCCGCACCGGCACAGCAGCAGCCGGGTGCACCGCAGGAACAGCAGGCGCAGGCCGCGTCGGCGCCGGAGCCGCCACCCGCGTCGGCGCAGTTGCCGCCGGAAGCTCCGCAGGCACAGTGGCGGTGGACCGCGTCGGCGCAACAGTCCCCTGCCGCACCACAGGTGTCGGCCGTGTCGGTGCCGGATGCACCGCAGGAACAGCAGGCGCAGGCCGCGGCGGCGCAACAGTCCCCTGCCGCACCACAGGTGTCGGCCGTGTCGGTACCGGGGTCGCCGGCCGCTCCGGCGCCGGGGTCGCCACCCGCGTCGGCGCAGCAGTCGCCGGAAGCTCCGCAGGAACAGCGGCGGTGGACCGCGTCGGCGCAACAGTCCCCTGCCGCACCACAGGTGTCGGCCGTGTCGGTACCGGGGTCGCCGGCCGCACCCGGCCTGGGGGCGGGTTCGTCGTCGGCGCCTGCGCCTGCGCTGGCGGTGGAGGCGCCAGCATCGGCCTGCGCTGCCTCTGCGCATCCTCGGCGGCCGACGCACTCGTACCGGCCCCGTCCCCGGATCGCCGCGAACGTCCCGGATGAAGCAGGGCCGCCCCCACTCCGCGCAACTGCCGGGCCATCCACCCGCCGACACCCCGCCGCCGGCGCCCGGCCGCGGTCGCCTCCTGCAGTGCCTGCTCCTCGACGACCCCGGTTCTCCGCCTGCCGGCCTCCCCCTCGGCCTGGCCGGGATCCACGATCACGGTGATCGCCGGAGCCGGGCGGCTGCGCATGGCCCACGCTTGTGCCACCGGGACTCCCGGGGCCGCCGCGCCGTCCCCCTGTCGTGACGACATCCTCGCCATGACCGCAGCCACCCATTCGTGCCCGATGCCCGGCATGGGGCCGGCCATCGAACGTGCCCTCTCGCCCTCCGCGGCGGGGGACGGCCAGCCGACCGGCACGGGTTCCGGGAAGCGGACGAGTTCCGAGAGCAGCACAGGTTCCAGCGGCTTGCGGTCGGCGGCGGAATCCTTGCCGGGCAACGAGTAGCCGTCCGCCACCTGGTTCTTCCGCAGCAGGAGCTGGTCCGGAATCCGGATCTGCGGGGTCGCCTCCATGCCGCCGCCGAGCATGCCCCGGTAGTAGCGGTGTCCGCCCTTGCGTCCGCCGAGTCCGGCGGCCCCGGAGATGCCTTCGTCGAGGGCGCCGGCGGTGGTGGAGAACGGGTCGGGGTTCCACCCCTGGTGTTGCGCCGCCCCTGACATCCCGTCGGTGAGCCATTCGTGGGTGGCGCCCTTGATGGTGTCCGCGGCCCAGTGTCCGGCCTCGTGTCCGGCGTTCTTGCCCAGAATCCCGCCCAGGGCGTGCCCCAACGCCTTGGTCGGGTAGTGGCCCAGGCCCGCCAGTACCGGGCCGAGGGCACCGCCGATCGCGCCGGTGATCGCCGCGGACCGGGTCAGGTTCTTGTCCCACTCGGTGCGTCCGATCGAGTGCCCGGTCTGCCGTTCCATGATCTGCGCGAACTGCGCGATCGCGTCCAGACCGAGCTGCAGCACCTCACCG
>DASTGO010000057.1:0-13302 GCA_035719045.1 Kineosporiaceae bacterium
TCCCATCGGATGGTCTCGCTCTCATCGTCGCGGTGCTGGTTGGGCTGCCGTTGGTGTTTCTTTCGGTGGCGGTGTCCCGCCTGTCCTCTGGCGCGCGGCGGCGGCGCGCGGCGGCACTCCACCTCCTCGGCATGCCTGCCAGGTCACTGGCTGTGGCGGGCGCTGTCGAGTCCGGGATCCACACCGCCATCGGTGCGGTACTTGGGCTCACCTCAGCCGCTCTCTCGGCCTTCCCGTTGGCACGGAGCGGAGTGCTCGGGATGTCCTGGTTCCCGCAGGACACACCGATCGTGCCGTGGCCCGCTCTCCTCATCGGCGGATCCGTCACCACCCTGGCATCGGTGGTGGCCGCCCGCGCGGCCCACCGCGCAGCCAGAGAGTCGCTATCCGCGAGACGAGGACAGGTCCGGACGCCCCGCGGCGTAGCACGGCTGCTCCCCGGCATGATCGGTATCGGTGTCCTGATCGGCTTTGTCGTGGCAAGGACCTTGTCCTCAGGCGCCAACCTGTCCAGCGGACCCATGGCAATCGTGGCCGTCGTCGGGATGGTCGCCGCCACGGGAGGTAGCGCCGCCAGCCTTGACCCGCTACTCGCGGGGATGGCCAAGAGACTGCCCGGAACCCGACGGTCCGTCGCGGTTCACCTCGCGGCGCGGCGCCTGGCCTTCGACGCCTCGCCCAACGCACGGGCAGGCATGGCAATCGTCGTCCTCATGGTGACCGGAATGGTCGGGATGGGAGTCCTGACCGATGTCGCGGCGCAGAACAAGCCCCGCGCCGCGGGCCACACCGTCTGGGTGAGCACTCCGAGCGTGATGGATCCACAAGTGATGCATGACCTCCTCGCTGTGCCCGCCGGCGCGACAGCGCTGCAGTTCTCCTCGGCAACGGGCACGGACAAGTCTCAGTCCGCCGATCAGCTCGTCGCCACGTGCCAGAGCCTGGCGGCCTTCGCCGCCGCCCCCGGAGTCGGACCGGTTACGGCGCGAACCGGCGAGGAACTGGGCAAACAGTGCCGTGACAAGCAGCGGCTCCGGGTCGTGGACTCCAGGTCGACGCCATCATCGGATCCGGTGGTACCAGGTGATGTCCTCGACGTGGCTAACCTCGACAGCATCTCGATCCTCGGCGGCATCCGCGAGCTCACCACCGACGAGCCCTCGCTCAGCGCACCGCGAGGCCTCGGCGGCGTGCTGTTCGCACTACCTGGCCCGACTGAACAGGACGCGGAGCGCTACGTCAGCCAGGTTCTTGGCGTGATGCCGACGGCGAAGATCGGCTACGGAGACGTCACCACCACGGCGTCCCTCTACCGCCCGGTATTCCGACTGACCCTCAGCTGTCTGGTCACGGGGCTGCTCGTCGGCGTGTTGGCGTTCAGTCTGGTGGCCTTGGACCGTTTCCGGGAGCGAGCCCAGGAGGTTACAGCGCTACGGGCCTTGGGGGTTCCTCGCGCAGTCATGCTACGAGCCGAGATTGCCCAGCAGTTCCTCGCCATATCGGGCGCGGCGGGGCTCGGCGCGTGCGTGGGCTGGCTCGCCGGACAGGCCTACCTCGCCATGGCGGGGACGGATTCGTCGTTCACCGTGGGTACGTGGGTTCTAGCCTGTTTGACAGCCGCAGCCATGCTCATGAGCGGATTGGTCGCGACGATCACAACGTTGTTGGTAGGCGCCGAGATCAACCCCGAATTCATCCGCAACGAATGACATCGTCTAGCTGTTCTGGCCGGACAGGTTGGGGATGCGGCTGGCGGGTGGGTGGCCGCCGAAGGGCGGTGTGATGTCGGTGATGGTTGTAGATGTGTTGCCAGCATGGCGCTAGGCCACCCGCTCCGCCGAAACGATCGTGAGGGAACACCTGCTCACTGAATTGGTGGCCACGGCAAGGTTCCTGGTGTCCGGGGCAGGAATGCCGGGCCAGGCTGACCGCCCGTCCCGGGCCGGCAGCCGCAGCGGGCCGGTCAGCCGGGCGGCAGGGTCAGCCGGTCAGGGGGCGCAGCAGCAGGTACAGGACGCCCCCGGCGAGCGCCGTCGCCACCGGGGTGGCCACCCAGGTGGCGAGGACCAGGCGCACGGTACGCCAGCGGATCCTGCGGGCGCCGCGGGTGGACCCGGCACCGAGGACGGCCGCGGTCACGGCATGGGTGCTGGACACGGGTGCGCTGAGCACCCCGGCGGTGACGTACAGGACTCCGGCCGCCACCGTCTCGGCGGCGAACCCGGTCACCGGATCGATCGGAGCCACCCGGCGGGCCAGGGTCCGGGTGATCCGCCAGCCGCCCGACGCCGTGCCGAGGGCGAGCGCGAGCGCCGAGGACAGCCGCACCCACATCGGCACCTCGGCGTCCGCCGATCCGGCGCCGGCGGCCGCCAGGGCGAGCACGATGACGCCCATCGTCTTCTGCCCGTCCTGCAGCCCGTGACCGATCGCCATCGCCGATGCGGACACCGTCTGGGCCAGCCGGAAGCCCCGCACCGCGGCCGCATGCCGGGCCGTGCGGAACGCCACCAGCAGGCCCGCGGTGAGCAGCCAGGCCAGCACGAAACCGGCCACCGGCGAGGCGACCATGGGCAGCAGCACCCTGGTGCCCAGGACCGCCCAGTCCACCCGCACCCCGGCCGCAAGCCCGGCCCCGGCCAGCCCGCCGATCAGGGCGTGCGAGGACGAGGAGGGCATCCCGCCGTACCAGGTGAGCAGGTTCCAGCCGATCGCGGCCAGCAGCGCGGCGAGCACCAGTCCCAGACCCGGCTGATGCACGGGAACGTCGACCAGCCGCCTGCCGACCAGCACCGCGAGCCCGATGCTGAGCAGCGAGCCGATCCCGTTGAGCACGGCGGCCAGCCCGAGCGCGACCCGGGGGGTGAGCGCACCGGTGGCCAGGGAGGTGGCCACCGCATTGGAGGTGTCGTGGAAACCGTTGGTCCAGGCGAACACCAGGGCCAGCGTGACCGCGCCGACGAGCAGGGCGGACTCCACGCTCAGCCCTCCTTGACGGCGACCGTCTGCAGCGCGTGGGCGACGTCCTCGAAGGCCTCCACGACCTGTCGCAGCGCCATCGCGAGCGCGACCAGCCGGGCCGTCGCCGTCGGCTCCGGCAGGGCGGTCACCTCGGCCAGCAGCCGTCGCTGCTCCCGCCCGGCCTGCTTGCCCAGCCGGGTCAGCTCGATCCAGGGGTCGGCCAGCCCGCGCGGCTGGGTCAGCCGGGGCACCGCCTCCTGGGCGAGCTCCGCGGCCCGGACCGCGAACCGGACCAGTTCGGTGACCCCGTCGGACACCTCGCCGAGGTGGAACAGCACGATCTCGTCGACCACGGCGTCCATCCGGGCCACGCACTGCCGCAGCGTCCAGGCGACCTGGTACACGTCCTCCCGGTCGAACGGGGTGACGAAGGTGGCCGACAACGCCCGCAGCACGGCGTGCATCGTCGCCTCGGTCTCGTGGTCGAGGTGCTGCAGCCGCCGGGCGATCTCCTCCCGGCCGGTCTGGTCGCCGCCGAGCGCCTCCGCCATCAGCTGCGCGCCGGAGGCCACCTGGTCGGTCAGGGTAACGAGGAGGCAGCCCAGACGTGGCTCGTCCGGCCGCAGGCGCAGGGCCACATCAGCTCCTCGGGGTGCGACGTTCAGGCTGGGGTCAGCTGTGGTCAACCCCTCGGCCGCGGGGATGCTACGGGATGAAGGTAAACGCCGACGGGCCGTGGGACGCCCTCGCCCTCCCGGTCCGCAGCCGTCGGCGAAGGCGACCGCCCGGGCGGTGGCCTTCACCCGGATCGCACCGGTTTCAGGATGCGGCGATCCGGCGGAGCCTGCCCCGTTCGGCAGCGTAGGCCGCGCCACCGGCCCCCGGAGTCCCCCCGCCGCCAGAGGTGACCGGTCCCACAGCCAGTACCCCTGGCCTGGCGGACGCCCCCGGCGGCCCGGCCGGCGGCGACGGCAGGGACGTCCCGGAGGGCGACGGCCTGACCGCTGGGGAGGGAACGGGCGGCGATCCCGACCCGGCCCCGGCGTTCCCGGACGGGCCGGGGCTGCCCGAGGTGTCCGCCGCGCCGGGAGTGCCCGCCACACCGGGGGTGGTCGCCGAGCCGGGGGTGGCCGCCGGGGACTCCTCGGGGCGGATCACGGTCCGGCTCAGGGTGATCGAGGCGAGTCCGAGCCCGCCGACCGTCACCTGGTCGTAGGCCAGCACCTGGCCGGCTCGCGGACCCTTGCGGGCCAGGTAGATCAGGGTGGCCGACAGCGGGGTGGGCTTCCCCTGCCGGGCGGCCTCCACGCCGGTGGCGGTCACCCCGGACCCGCCCGTGGACCCCTCGATCATCAGCCGGGTCCCGGTCCTCGCATCCACCGACTGCATCCACTCGTGGAAGTGCCCGGCCAGGATCAGCGGGACGGCACCCATCAGGGGCGGGGTCGCGAACGGCTCGTGGACGGCCGCGACGGCGACCTTGCGGCCCGGGTGGGCGGCGTCCCAGCCCCGGATCAGGGCCGCGAGCCGAGTGCCCGCCCGCACCTCGGGGTCCGTGGAGCTCTCGAACTCGCCGGGCGGGACGGTTCGGGCGCCCGAGGTCGGGGTCGGGGTGGACGGCGCACCGGCCGAGGTGGACGACGCACCGGCCGAGGTGGACGGCGGGCCGCCCGAGGACCGGGATGTCGCGGCCGGTGACGGGGGGCCGGGGCCGTACGGCGGGACGTCCGGGGTGAAGATCGGATCCCCGATCCCGGCGATGACGACCCCCGCGACCTCGGCCACGTCGCCGTCCAGGACGACCGCGTTCGACGAGGCGGCCACCGCCTGCTGGGTGGTGCGGGAGTCGTGGTTGCCCCGGACGAACACGTACGGCACGCCGACCTGGCGGACCCGGGACAGCGTCGCGCTCTCCGCCTCGGTCCCCCAGGTGGTGATGTCACCGCTGTCCACGACGAGGTTGACCTTGAACTGCTGGACCAGCCGGGTGATCAGGTCGAAGGCGATCGGGTTGAGGTGGATGTCCGAGACGTGCAGCAGGGTGACCACGTCGTCCTCGGTGGTGCTGGGCACGGTGGGCAGATCGCTGCTGGTCGCGTACACGGCCGTCACGCCCTGCACGATCTGGGCCAGGCCCATCCGGTAGTTCTGCAGCCGCTGCACCATGCTCTCGGCCTGCCCGGCGATGTACGGGGCCTTGCTGAGCAGGCCGGTGAAGTGCGGCTGCGCCATCCGGTCCGGGTCGAAGGTGGACACGGTGGCCCCGGCGGTCAGGGCCAGGACCACGACCAGGGTGGCAGCCACCTCCGCGGTGCGGCGTGCCCGTTTCCGGTAGACCAGCACCGACAGGGCGACCGCCCCGGTGAGCGCGCAGGCCGCAGAGGTGGCCGCCGCCTGCACGGTCGCCACCTGCAGGGTCTCCGCGGCACTGGCCTCGACCTGATCGAGCTCGGCCCGGGAACCGATCAGCCGGCGGGCACCCTCCAGGTCCACCTCCCCGATCGCCACCTGCACCGAGACCGGCGCCCGGTGGGTGGCGAACTCGACCCGGCCAGCGGGCGGCAGCTCGAGAGCCACCTCGGGGCGCAGGCTCGGCACGACCCGGACCTCGACCTGGAACGGGCCCACCTCCGTCGTGGTCGAGGGGGCCAGGGCCGCCCCGATCGACGAGCCGATCACCGCGACGAGCAGGACCCCGATCCCCCGACCCAGATGCCCGAGGCCGTGCCGCAGCCGTGGCGGCAGCCGCCGGTACCCGCTGTGCACGACAGCGGGCAGGGTGCGCCGCCGTGGTCCTGGCGGGGCGGCGGACTCCGGTGCGCCAGGAGGTTCAGGGGGCTCAGGGGGCTCAGGGGGCTCCGGGGGTTCAGGGGGCTCCGGGGGTTCAGGGGGCTCCGGGGGCTCCGGGGCTGGTGCGGCGGAGGGGGCTGCCGTTCCGTCGGGGGCGCGGGGCGGGGTCCCGGCAGGGGCGGGCTGCCCGTCGCCGGGGACGGACCTCGACCGCTGCACCGGGCGGCGAACCGGCTCCGCGGCGTCCGCCGGCGACGGGTGATCGGCCCGCTCCTGCTCCGCCATCGGGTTGATTCTCCCCATTCGTCGCTTCCGCCACATCCGGAGCAGCGCGATCACCGCTCGGTGACGTGCCGCCCCTTCTCGTTTCGGCCGTGGCAGCGGATGGGCTGAGAGTCGGCCGGACGCTCAGCCTGGCGTCCGTGCTCGGGCGCCATGCCGGGGGAAGTCGCTCCATGCCGGGGGAGCCGGTGTTCCGGCTGATCACTGACGTCCGCCCCGGCGGCCCACAGGGCCGGGTCTAGGCGTCGGGCCGGGAGCGCCTCACGGCGCAACGGCCGCTCGTAGCGGCTTCAGATGGGACCCGGGGCTACCGCGGCCCGACGCCCGGTGAGACCCGAGGGTGTCACCAGTGGGGGCCAACGCGGCCTCCGACGGCTATGTTCCCCGACGAGGCCCGCTCCACCCAAATCGCGGACAGCAACCACCCGTCGACTCCGCGCACCGGAGCGGGCCGCCCGGAGCGAGCGGACCCCACCCCGCGAGCGCCCACCGGAGCGGGTGGTCAGTGCAGGGTCCCCTCCCGCCAGCGGGCCCCGGCGGCCTCCAACTGCCCGGCCGTGCGCTGCAGGTCACCGGCCCGGCGGGTCAGGCCCCCGGCCTCGGCCGGATCGGCGCAGTCGTCGGCCAGCACGGCCCACCCGGTGGACACCACCCGGCAGAACGCCCCCGCCCGCTCCAGGGCCACGGCCAGGTCCCCGGCGAAGGCTCCGGCGAGCACGGCGTCGGCCATCCGCAGCACCTCGTCCGGGCCGGGCGGATCACCCACCCCGGCGACCGCCTCGTGCACGGGTGCCCGATGCCGGCCCGCCTCGAAGGCCCGGGCCAGGGTCCGCGGATCGCGGCGGATCCCTGCGCGCAGCGCGTACAGCCGCCACAGGGCGCCCGGCAGGGTGTCCGCGGGGCGGTCGGACCACAGCGCCGCCACCTCGTCGATACCGTGCTCGTCGGTCAGCGCGACCAGCCGGGCGGCCACCTCGTCACCGCCGCTGCGGCCGTGCCGGACCAGGGCCTCCGCGGTGGCGTGCGCGGCCTCGACCCGGTCGGCGGGATCGGGGGCGCCCAGGAAGGTGTCGACCACGGCGGGACCGAACAGGGCCGGTCGCCGTGGCCGGTCGCGGTGGCGAGGTCCCGGGCTCACGCCGTCCATGTTCCCATCGGCGCCGGTGGCGGGCAGCCACTACCCGGGACTACCCCGTCCGGACCGGCCGCCTCCAGCGGTCCGACGAGCGGCAGAGGTCCTGCCCGGCGGCTCACCCGGAGTCGCAGGCGTGGCTGCCGTCGCCTTCGGCCTGCCGGGCGGCGATCCGGGCCCGTTGCGGACCGACCACGTAGCCGGGATCGACGGTGGACTCCTGCCCCGCGGCGAAGACCGCGAACCGGGTGAAGGCGGATCCGGCCAGCAGGGCCAGCCCGCTCAGCGCCGAGAGCATCCGGGAACGCCGCCCGAGGACCGCACCGACCGCGCCGGCCAGGGTGAGCCCCCGGGCCGCTTCGTGCAGCCCCGCCGCCGGACCCTGCACCAGAGCCGGGGCGGCGTCCCCGAGCCCGGTGCGCAGGGCCTGGGACGCGGCCAGTTCCAGCCCCGCCCCGAACAGCGCCGCCCGCCGGGCCGGACCGGCCTCCTCGACCGGGGCGGTGAGCAGCCCCAGACCGCCGGCCGAGGCCGCTGCCGAGCCGGTGAAGACGAACGGCAGCTGGCGGAACCCGTTGTTCCAGAACGGAACCGCGGTGTCGGCGAGTAGCACGGCGGTGTACGAGGCGATCCCGGGGCCGATCGCGGCGGCGCCCGCGGTGGCAGCGGAACCGACCCGCGGCAGGCGCCCGGTGACCGCGGTGAGGGCGGCGGTCCCGGCGGCCGGACCGTAGGCCGCCAGCAGCCAGGAGCCGACGCTCATCGGGGAGGTCGGCCTGAACACCCGCAACATCATCGCGAACCGTTCCGGGCGGCCGAGATCGTCGATCAGGGCCGCCGTGGACAGCCCGAGGGCCCCCAGCGCGCCGACCTTGAGCCTGCGGGCCAGCCGGGTCCGCCCGGTCAGCTGGGCCCCGGCGGCCAGCACCGACGACGCCCCGGCCAGGCCGCCGAGGAAGAAGTAGCCGGCGACCCGCCGCAGCTCCCAGGCCGGCCGCTGCAGGATGGGCGTCCCGTAGTACGAACGCGACGGCGCGTCCTCCCCGCTCATCGTCCCCTCCTCCTGCTCAGGAAGCCGGCGGCGATCCCACCGACCAGGACCACCGCGGCCGCGGCCGCATGCCGCCACATCGCCCCCAGATCACGGGTCGGCACGACGGGATCTGGGGGCAGTCCGTACACCTCCGGCTCGTCCAGCAGCAGGAAGAAGGCACCGAAGCCCCCGACCCCGTCCCCGGGGTCCGCGCCGTACAGCCGGGCCTGGCCGAAACCGTCCCCGCGCAACCGTTCCACCCGCTGCTGCGCCCGCTCCCGCAGTTCGGCGAGCTCACCGAACTGGATCGACTCCGTCGGGCACGCCTTGGCACAGGCCGGGGCCAGGCCCTCGCCGATCCGGTCGTAGCACAGGGTGCACTTGAACGCCCGGCCGTCGCCCTCCCGGCGCTCGATCACCCCGAACGGGCAGGCGGACACGCAGTACCCGCAGCCGTTGCAGACGTCCGCCTGCACGACGACCGTGCCGTACTCGGTGCGGAAGATCGCGCCGGTCGGGCACACGTCGAGGCAGCCGGCCCGGGTGCAGTGCTTGCAGACGTCGGAGGCCATCAGCCAGCGCAGGTCCGGCGACGGCGGCTGCTCGACGAAGGCGACGTGCCGCCAGGTCGAGGCGCCGAGGTGCCCGGTGTTGTCGAAGGACATCCCGCTCAGCCCCGACCGGTCGTCGGGGATGGCGTTCCACTCCTTGCAGGCCACCTCGCAGGCCTTGCAGCCGATGCACACACTGGTGTCGGTGAAGAAGCCCACCCGCGGCCTGCCGTCGTTCCAGCCCGCGGCGAACGCCGGGTCGACCAGATCGAAGGCCCGTGCCCGCCCACGGGATGCACCGCCCCGGGTGTCCACGCTCATCGCCAGCCACCCCTGCGGCGGGGGGTGCCCGCCGGCTCCCGGTGCCCGCCGAGGTCGACGGCCCGGTCCGGTGACGGCGGCCGCAGCACGGCGGTACCGGTGTCCTCGGTGATCCCCGCCCGGGCGATGTACTCCTCGACCAGTTGCCGCGCCTGCGGTCCGCGGGGACGGCGCCCCGGCCGGATGTCCACGGTGCAGGCCTTGACCTCCTGGATGTGCACGTTGCCGTCCAGGACCATCGCGGCCAGTTCGTTGGCGGAGTCACCGGTCGACAGGCCGTTGGGTCCCCAGTGGAACGGCATGCCGATCTGGTGCACGGTGCGACCCTGCACCCGAAGCGGGGGCATCCGCTCGGTGACCAGCACCCGCGCCTCGATCACCCCGCGGGCGCTGATGATCGTGGCCCAGCCCAGGTGCTCCAGCCTGCGCAGCCGCGCCAGCTGCGGGGACACCTCGCAGAAGAACTCCGGTTGCAGCTCCACCAGGTACGGGGTCCAGCGGCTCATCCCGCCGGCGGTGAAGTGCTCGGTCAGCCGGTAGGTGGTCGCCACGAACGGGAACACCTCGGCCCCCGGTTCCTCACCCGACGGGTGGTACCGGTTGCCCGGGTGGCGGAACACCTGCCGGACCGGGTTGTTCTGCTGCGCGTACAACCGGTTGGCCACCGGGGAGTCCTGCGGCTCGTAGTGCGTCGGCAGCGGCCCGTCGACCAGTCCCGCCGGGGCATACAGCCAGCCCTTCCCGTCGGACTGCATGATGAACGGGTCGATCCCGCTGATCGCCTCGGTCCCCGTGGCCCCCTCGGGCGGCCGGTGGTCCGGGGATTTGGTGACCTGGAAGTCGGGGACGTCGTGCCCGATCCACCTCTGCGCCACCGGATCCCACCAGACGACCGACTTGCGCTCGCTCCACGGCCGGCCGTCGAGGTCGCAGGAGGCGCGGTTGTACAGCAGCCGCCGGTTGGCCGGCCACGACCAGGCCCAGTCAGGTGCCGTCCACGGCTGCTCGGTGTGCGGGCGGCGGCGGGCGGCCTGGTTCACCCCGTCCCGGTGGACCCCGCAGTAGATCCAGCAGCCGCACCGGGTGGAGCCGTCGTCGCGCAACTGCTCGTAGCTGTTCAGCGGCACCCCGCCAGGCCCGGTGCCGTTGATCTCGGCGAGCACCGCCTCGGCACTGGGCTCCTCCAACGGGCCCGAGATCGGGTAGTCCCAGACCAGGTCACGGATCGGGGCATCCCGGTCAGGGTCGTGGCCGGAACCCGTTGCGGCGGAACCGGAACCCGTTGCACCGGAACGGGAATCGTCGGGACCGGAATCGTCGGGACCGCCCTGCGCGGCCTCCACCGTGGCGCGGGCGGCCCGCTCGGCGAGCTTGCGCCTGACGACCCGCCCGAGGTGGTAGGCGAACCACAGGTCGCTGCGGCAGTCGCCCTCCGGCTCGACGGCCTGGGCATGCCACTGCACCATCCGGTTGGTGTTGGTGAAGCTGCCGGACTTCTCGGTGTGCGCGGCGGCCGGGAAGAAGAACACCTCGGTGCCGATGTCCTCGGTGCGCAGTTCCCCGGTGCGGATCTCCGGGCCGTCCTTCCACCACGTCGCCGACTCGATCATCGACAGGTCCCGGACCACCAGCCAGTCCAGGTTCGCCATCCCCAGCCGCTGCAGGCGGGTGTTCGCCGAGCCGACGGCAGGGTTCTCCCCGAACAGGAAGTACCCCTTGCAGCGCCCCTCGAGCTGAGCCAGGACGGTCTCGTAGGTGCTGTGGCTGCCGCTGATCCGCGGCAGGTAGTCGAAGCAGAAGTCGTTGTCCGCGGTGGCCGCCTCACCCCACCAGGCCATGAGCAGGCTGACCAGGTAGGCCCGCAGGTTCGCCCAGTAGCCGCGCTGCGCGGCGTCGGCCGCCACGAAGGCGTCGAGGGTCTGGTGGGCATGGGCGTGCGGCATCGGGATGTACCCGGGCAGCAGGTCGAACAGGGTCGGGATGTCGCTGGACCCCTGGATGCTGGCGTGCCCGCGCAGCGCCATGATCCCGCCACCCGGGCGGCCGATGTTGCCCAGCAGCAGCTGCAGGATCGAGGCGGCCCGGATGTACTGGGTGCCCACCGTGTGCTGGGTCCAGCCGACCGCATAGGCGAAGGCTGTGGTCCGGTCCCGGCCGCTGTTGGCCGTGATCAGCTCGGCCACCCGCAGAAAGGTCTCCCGGGGAACGCCGCAGACCTCCTCGACCAGTTCCGGGGTGTAGCGGGAGTAGTGCCGGGCCAGCACGTTGATCACGCAGCGCGGATCCTGCAGGGTCTCGTCCCGCCGGGGCACGCCGCGCACCCCGGGACCGCCGAAGCCGTAGGACTGCGCATGCGAGGACTCCGCGAGGGTCCGGCCGTTGTCGGTGAGGTCCCGCCACCCGCTGTCCCGTTCACCGGAGGCCGCTGCCACCTCGGCGCCGTCGTACTGCCAGGACCGGAGGTCGTAGTGCCGGGTCTGCGGGTCCAGCCCGGAGAACACCCCGCCGAGGTCCTCGGTGTCCCGGAAGTCCGGCGAGACCAGCGTCGCGGCGTTGGTGTAGTGCAGGACGTAGTCGTGGAAGTACTTCTTCTCGTTCAGCACGTAGCGGATCAGGCCGCCGAGCCAGACGATGTCCGTCCCGGCGCGGATCGGCACGAACAGGTCCGCCAGCGCGCTGGTCCGGCTGAACCGCGGGTCGACGTGGACGATCGTCGCGCCGCGCTCCTTGGCCTCCATCACCCACTGGAAGCCGACCGGATGCGCCTCCGCGAAGTTGCTGCCCTCGATCACGATGCAGTCGGCGTGCTGCAGGTCCTGCAGGAAGGTCGTCGAGCCGCCGCGGCCGAACGAGGTGCCCAGCGCCGCCACCGTCGAGCTGTGGCAGATCCGCGCCTGGTTCTCGATCTGGACGATCCCGAGCGCGGTGAACAGCTTCTTGATGAGGTAGTTCTCCTCGTTGTCCAGGGTGGCCCCGCCGAGGCTGGCGATCCCGAGGGTGCGCCGGACCCGCACCTCGTCCAGGCGGTCGGCGGCCGGGTGCGGCTCGGCGACAGACTCCGGCTCCGTGGCGGAGTGCTCCGCAGCGGGGTCCGGCCCCGTGGCGGGGTGCGGCTCCGTGGCGGGGTGCGGCTCCTGCGCGGCGGTCCCGGCGGTCCTGTGCCGGTCCCGCTCCCGGTCGTGACGGGCCTCGTCCGCGGAGGTCCAGGCCCAGGTGGCGGCCCGGGTGGCGATCACCCGCTCGGCGACCATGTCCAGCGCGGTGGCCAGGTCCAGCGGCTCCCACCGGGTGCCGTGCGGGCGGCGGTAGAGCACCCGGTGCGGGCGGAAGCTGTCCGTCGTCAGCTGCAGGGTGGCCGATCCCTTCGGGCACAACCGGCCCCGGCTGACCGGCGAGTCCGGATCCCCTTCGACCTGGACGACCTTCCCGTCCTTGACCGAGATCAGCTGGCCACAGCCGACGGCGCAGTAGGGGCAGATCGAGCCGACGGTCCGGTCGGCGGTGTGCACCCTGGGCCGCAGCCGCGCGGTGGCCGGGGAGCGGGCCGCCGCCCCGAGCCCGAGCAGGTCACCGGTGCCGAGCTGACGGGCCGCCGGCCACTGTGCCAGCCAGGTGCGCACGCCCATGCCGACCTCCGCCCACCCCGTCCCGCACCGGATCAGGCGCGGGCCCATGTGCCGGGCGTGTACCCGGGGCGGAGATGGTCATGCGTGCGGGCCGGACGAGCGGGTGGGCATGCCGAAGGGGGCGGCCCCGAGGAGCCGCCCCGTCCGGGTTCCGGCTGGCGCTCAGCGGCTCATCATCATCGGGCGGCGGGCGGTGCGCTGGGCAGGCAACTTCGGGGTGACGGCCTTGCGGGCCGTGCTGCGGGCGGCCGTCCGGGACATCGCCATCGGCATCGCGGCCTTGCGGGCGGTCACGCGCTTGGCGGGGGCGGTCCGGGTGGTGGGCTTGGCTGACGGCTTGCTGACGGCCTTGGTGGCGGGCTTCGCCGCTGCGCGGACGGCCGGCTTCGGCGCGGTCCGGGAGGCCGGCCTGGCGGTCTTTCGGGCGACCGGTTTGGCGGTGGTCCCGGCGGTCGTCGTGGTCCGCTTCGCGGCGGGCTTGGCAGCCGTGGTCCGCTTCGCGGCGGGCTTGGCGGCCGTCGTGGTCCGCTTCGCGGCGGGCTTGGCGGCCGTCGTGGTCCGCTTCGCGGCGGGCTTGGCGGCCGTCGTGGTCCGCTTCGCGGCGGG
>DASTGO010000058.1:0-3707 GCA_035719045.1 Kineosporiaceae bacterium
ACCACGCGGCGGCGATGGCGGTGGCACCGACCCCGGCCAGCCACCAGGTCCCCGACAGGGCGACCAGGGCCAGCCCCGCCACGGCGGCCACCCCGAAGGCGGCGAACGCGGCCAGCTTCACCTGCCCCGGCCGGGCCGCCCCGGAACCGGTCAGCCGGAACGGCCCGACCCGCTGGTCGTCGGTCCCGCGGATCCCGTCGGAGTAGTCGTTGGCGTAGTTCACCCCGACCTGCAGCACCAGGGCGACGACGAGGGCCAGCAGGGCCCGCACCGGATCGGCTCCCTGCAGGGCGACGGCCGCGCCGGTGCCGGCGATCACGGGCGAGATCGCGGCCGGCAGGGTCCGCGGGCGGGCCGCGCCGGCCCACTGCACGGCGGTGGCCATCGGGTGTCCTCCGGGGTCGGGCCAGGTGGTGGCGGGGTCGGGTCAGGTGCTGACACGGGCTCAGCGACGGTACCCGGTGGCGGGTGACCGGGCGGTGGGCGGGTCCGCGCGGGCCGTCGGGGACGCCCCGCCGGGCTGGGCGGCCTCGATTTCGCGGGCGGCTGGGCGAGCGGGACGCCTGCGGGGTGCCCGCCTGCCGGGGCCGGGTGGTCAGACCGCCGGGCGGCCGGCCTCCTTGGCCGCCAGCCGGGCGATCTCGGCCCGGTCGGGCTTGCCGGGACCGCGCAGGGGCAGCCGGTCCAGGACGAGCAGTTGCCGCGGGGCGGCATGGGCGGCCACCTCTGCCCGCACGGCGGACCGCACCGCGACCAGGGTCGGGGCCGGTTCCCCGGGGCGGACGACCACGGCGGCCACCACCCGCTGGCCCCATTCCTCGTCCTCGATACCGACCACGACCGCCTCGACGACCCCGGGCAGCCGCAGCAGGGCGGCCTCCACCGGCCCCGGCGCCACCTTGAGGCCGCCGGTCACCACGAGGTCGTCGGCCCGGCCCAGGACCTCCAGCCGGCCGCCGTCCAGCGTCCCCAGGTCATCGCTGCGGAACCAGCGGACCCCGTCATGGGCGGTGAAGGCGTCCGCGGGGCCGTGCCCGCCCCGGTAACCGCGGGCCACGGTCGGGCCGCCGAGCCGGACCCGCCCGTCCGGGGGGTCCAGTTCGACCCGGACGCCGTCCAGCGGCACACCGTCGTACACGCAGCCGCCGCAGGTCTCGCTCATCCCGTAGGTGGTGACCACCCGGACGCCCGCCGCCTCGGCCTCGGCCCGCAGCCCGGCCGTGGTCGCCGCACCGCCGACCAGGACGGCGTCGAACCCGGCCAGGGCGGCCAGCGGACGGCCCCCGGCGTCCAGCAGGCGGCGCACCTGGGTCGGGACCAGGGCGGTGTACCGGCGCGGGCCCCTGACCTGTGCGGCGGCCTCGGCGAAGGCCCCGGGGTCGAAGCCGTCGCCGAGGTCGAGCACCGTCGGCACGGTCCCGGTGACCAGCGAGCGGACCAGCACCTGCAGCCCCGCGACGTGGTGGGCGGGCAGCGCGAGCAGCCACCGGCCGGGACCGCCGAGCCGGTCATGGGTCGCCGACGCCGAGGCGAGCAGGGCGGAGGCCGGCAGCAGGGCGCCCTTCGGGTCACCGGTGGAGCCGGAGGTGGCCAGGACCGCGACGGTGGGGTCGTCGGGATCGTCCTCGCCGTCGGCGAGCGGGGTGTCCGGCCGGAGCAGGGCGGGGGCGGCACCGGCCGTGCCGACGGGCAGCAGGGCGGGGCCGCCTCCGGACAGCGCCGCACGCAACGACGGCAGCAGGGCGAGCACGCGAAGGTCCGCCGGGACGACCACGGTCTGCAGCAGGCGGCTCACCCAGGCAGCCTACGGTCCGGGACCGGAGCGGGCCCGGCGCGGGTCCGTGGCGGACCGGTGGCGCCGCTGCGTGACGGTGGTCCCGCAGCGGCCGACAACGGGAGTACTCCGGGTGAAATCGGTTCCGGACCCGGCGCGGCGCCTTCCCTTTGAGCGCGGCGCGTTTCGGGGCGGGGCAGGCAGGTGGCACGCTGGCCACGTGCAGTCCGTGGAGCAGGCGCTGGCGACGCTCGGTAGGGGAGACCCCGAGCTGATCGAGGACGCCCGGACGGCATGGGAGAGCCTCACCGGTGCCGGTGGACCGCAGGTGGTCACCCAGTGGCGGCTGCAGCAGTTCTGCTGGGCGGATCTGGCCCGCTGGCCGGAGGACGGGCAGGGCCGGTGGCGGGTGGCGCAGGCGCTGGCCGTCCTGCTGGACGCCCTCGGAATGCCCCGGTACGCGGCGATCGCCCGCAGTGAGACCACGCACCAGGTCCTGCTCGCCGGGGACCAGACCCCGGCCCGGGGCCGCACCCTGGCGCGTCGTGCCGCCCAGCGGTCCGGGATCGAGCCGCCGGACACCGAACTGCTCACCTGGGGGGCGGTGGGCGGGGCCGCGGAACGCCATGCGCTGGAACTGGTCGCCGACCGGCTGGAGATGGCGCTCGCCGTCGGGGACCTGCAGCCCGGTGCCCGCGGCTGGCGGGACCAGCAGGCGGACATCACCCTGGCCGTGCTGATCAGCCCTGCCGGACACCTCAACGGGCGCACCCCCTACGAGTTGATCCTCGCCGAGCGGCTGAACTCCTGGGTCCGCGGCCCCGGTTCGACCACGCGCCGCGGCCTGCTGGCGCCGCTGGAGCCGCGGCTGCTCGACCCGACCGACCCCGGGATGGCGGCTCCGGCGCGGGCCCTGCTGCGGCCGCTGGACTGGCTGCTGACCGAGATCGGCGAGGGGCTGCCGCTGACCGCCGCCGGCTACCTCCCACCGCGCACCGTGGCCCGGGCCCTGGACGAGCTGGGCTGGCGGGACGAGCTGCTCGGTCCGGCCAGCCGTGAGGTGGACGCCTACCCGGTGATGGTGCTGCGGGAGACGGCCACCCGGCTGGGGCTGGTGCGGCGCCGCGGTCAGCGGCTGGTGGCCACGCCGAGCGGCCGGTCCGCGGTGTCCGACGGGCGGACGCTGTGGCTGGAGGTGGCGGCTGGGCTGGTCGGTCCGGAACACTCCGCGCTCGCGGACGCCTGGGAGATCGTGCTGGCCGTGCTGGAGCCCGGTGACAGTGTCGCGGAGGAGGACGTCCGGGCGCTGGTGCAGTCGGTGGTCATCGAGTCCGGGTGGCGGTTCGCCGGGCGGCGGGAGCCGGCCCAGTCGGACACCTCGCCGCTGTTCTTCGCCGTGTTGCGCGAACTGCGTTGGCTGGAGCTGGTGGAAGAGACGGGTGCCCTGCTCGACCGGTCGCTGCGGGCCCGGCCCGGGGCCACCGACCTGTTCCGGGCGGCACTGCGGCACCGGGTGCTGCACCGGGACATCGTCGCCGGCTGACAGCCCTGCCGCCGGGCGATCGCTGCGGGGGATCCCTGCGTGCGTCAGCTGATTCCGGGTGTCAGCGGGCCATTCCCGGTGTCAGTGGGCACCGCATATGTGTGGTCGATCCTTCGCGCGTCAGTCCATTTCGCGTTTGTCGGTCAATCCCGGCTCGTCAGTCGATGTCGCCGTCGCGGCGCCGCTGTTCGATCTGCCGGGCCAGTTCGGCGATGAATCCGGGGTCGTCCTCGGGGCCGACGACCCGCGGCAGCAGGCCGACCTGTTCCAGGGACTCGATCGGCTCCAGCGCGTCGATCGGCCAGGACTGCCAGCTCGTCGGCAGGCTGCCCGCGGTGGCGTGACCGGCCCGGGTGGGCCCGGCCCAGCGCAGGGCGCGGCGGGAGGGCC
>DASTGO010000059.1:0-2396 GCA_035719045.1 Kineosporiaceae bacterium
ATCACCGTGGCCGGGGCCGCGCTGACCGGCTGTGCCGCCTCGACCGACCCGTCCCGGCCCGGATCCGGCCCCTCCGGCGCGGTCGCCGTCCCCGTCCTGGCCGCGGCCGCCGCCAGCTGCAACCCGGGCGCCACCGCGTCCTACCCGCCGCTGCCGGACACCAGCCCGTCGAGCTGGCCGGACGGCTCGCTCATGCAGACCATCAGGTCCCGCGGCTACCTGGTGGTCGGGGTCTCCGGGGACACCCGGCTGCTGGGTGCCCGCAACCTGCTCAACGGCGGTCGGCTGGAGGGTTTCGACATCGACATCGCCCGGCAGGTGGCGATCGCCATGTTCGGCCGGGCCGACGACTCCACCGTGCACTTCCGGGTGATCACCGGAGCGCAGCGGATCCCCCTGGTCAACACCGGGGCCGGCACCGCCGGGCAGCCGGCCGACGGCGTCGATCTGGTCGCCCGGGCGATGACGATGACCTGCGACCGGTGGAACAACAGCAACGCGGCGCAGCGGGTGGCCTTCTCGGCGGTGTACCTGATGGCGCACCAGCGGCTGCTGGTCCGGGCGGACTCGGGAATCCGCTCGGTGAGCGAGCTGCAGAAGGCGAAGGCGAAGGTGTGCGCGCCGACCGGGTCGACCAGCCTGACCCGGATCCAGGAGTTCCCGGGGATCCAGCCGGTCGCCGTCCAGATCCACAGCGACTGCCTGGCCCTGTTCCAGGAGGGTCAGGTGGACGCGATCACCGGCGACGACGCGATCCTCGCCGGCTTCAAGGCCCAGGACCCGCATACCGTGATCACCGGGGAGCTGCTGGAGAACGAGCCGTACGGCCTGGCCGTGGCCACCGGCCACCCCGAGTTCGCCCGGTACCTCAACGCGGTGCTGGAGAAGATCAAGGGCGACGGGACCTGGCAGAAGGTCTACGACGGCTGGCTGCGGCAGGCGCTGCCCGACAGTCCGGCCAGCCCACCCGCCGCCGACTACGGCCGGGCCTCCTGAGCGTGGTCCGGCGGTCATGGCGGGGGGTACGGCAGTGGTGGTCGCGGTGACGGCGCAACCGGCGGCCGGGCAGTCCGGCGACGGGGTGGTGATCGCGCCGTCCGCCCCGGGCCGGCTGGGGGTCGCCGCTCCCGCCGACGCCCTGCGGCAGTACCTGGACCAGCTGGGCCGCTGGCGGGACCGGCGTCGCGGCGAGCTGGACCGGCTGGACGAGGCCTCGCTGCGGGCCACCGACCCGGACAGCTACACCGGGGACATCACGCTGTGCATGGCCCTGTGGCAGTCCTGCAGCGACCGGTACGAGCAGCTGGTCGCCGCCTGGGACTCCGGGCGCGCCGACCAGCTGGCCCGGGAGCGGATGTCCCAGCTGATCTGGGGACGGCTGGACGCCGGGGGCGGGCTGGGGGCGGGCCTGGCGGTGTCCCTGGTGGACGCCTGCCGGCTGTCCGACGCGCTCGCCGCCCAGCTGCGGGCCCGGCTGTCCTTCGACCCGCGGGCCGCCGACGCGGTGGCCCGGGTGGCGGCGTTGCGGGCGTCGATGGAGCGGCTGCGGGCGCTGGCCGAGCAGGAGCCGGGGGCGGTGGGGGTCGTGCAGCGGCTGGCCGCCCGGGTGGAGGACCTGGCCGGGGCGGCCGCGCGGGGCGGGGACGTCAGCGGTCCGCTGGGACTGCTCGAGGCCGACGCCGCCCGGGCCGAACGCGATCTCATCGTCAGCACCGCGACCCGCCGGGAGGCCGAGCGGGACCGGGAACGCCAGGCCGCCGACCTGGTCCGGGACCGGGTCCGGGCGATGAACGAGGCGGCCGCGCTGGAACACCGCCAGCAGACGCTGATCGCGCTCGCCGACCGGTGCGTGCACCGGATCACCCTCGCCCCGCGGCTGGCCGTGCCCGAACCGGAGGCACTCGGCCCGGTGCCGACCGACCGGGCCGGGCTGGACGCCTACCTGGGCCGGCTGTCGAACGTGGCCCGGGCGATGGACATCGTCGAGCGCACCTACTCCGCGCCGCTGGAGGAGCTGGAGGAGCTGACCGGACGGCTCGCCGGGTACCGGGTGATGGCCGCCCGGACCGGCCGGGACACCGACCGGCAGGTGCAGGCCGCCGCCCAACTGGCCCGCTCCGCGCTGCAGGCGGTGCCCTGCGACCTGGACTCCGCCCGGACCCTGGTCGCCCAGTACCAGGCCCTGATCCGGGCCACCCCGCCACGGGATGCCGGACCGCCCCGCGGCACCGGCGCACCCGGGACCGGCCGTGACGGCCCCGCGATCCCGCCGACCCCCGCCCCCGGCAGCCCACGATGACGACGGGACACCCACGATGACCGGCGCAGCGCAGCCGTGCACCCAGCCCGGGTGCACGGGGACCATCCAGGACGGGTACTGCGACGTCTGCGGCTCG
>DASTGO010000060.1:0-13208 GCA_035719045.1 Kineosporiaceae bacterium
AGGCCAAACAACCGACACGCCGCAACAATCTAACGAAGCACTACTAGTTCCCCGGCGACTCCCGCCGCGGCGCCGATCGCCATGGACAGGCCCATGTCCTTCCAGGAGAACTCGGTGTTGCCGACGGCGGCGTCAACAGCGTGCTCGACGGCGCCGGCGACGGCGCCGGTCAGCATTCCGCAGGCGACCGCGCCGGCCAGTGACCCGGCCCCGGCCGTGGCAGCTGTGACCACGGCGTTGCAGGCGGCGCCGACCAGTACTCCGACAGCGATCGAGACGATGGTTCCGGCGTGCTCCTTCATGAATGTGGCCGTCGTCTGGGCTGCGGTGACGACGCCCTGCTTGGCGGCCTCGTAGCCGTCGGCCACGGCGTGTCCGACCGTGTTGGCCGCGCCGGTGACCCCGCTGGCCACCGTGTTCGCTGCGCCAGTGACCCCGCTGGCCACCGTGTTCGCTGCACCGGTGACCCCGCTGGTGAAGCTCTTCCAGCCGGACTCCCAGCACGACCTGCTGAAGATGTTGCAGGTGCCGAGGGGGTCGATTCCCGAGAAGGGGTTGTCGTTGAGGTAGGCGTACCGGTTGGCGGCGAAGGGTTCGGGGACGGGGCTGAGGTCGAGCTCGTCGCGGGAGATGAAGCGGCTCTGGGCGGGGTCGTACCAGCGGGACCACATGTTGACCCGTCCGGTCCCGGGGTCGGTCCACCCTGACTGGTAGCCGAGGCGGCCGACCGAGTCCCCGGTGGTGGCGGTGACCTTTCCGAACGGGTCGTAGGTCGTCGTCGCGGCCACGGCCCCGGATGCGGCGTCAAGTTGGGCGACCACGTCGTCGTGGCGGTCGGTGAGGGCGAGTCGGGAGGTCCCGGTGGCGTCCTTGATGCCGACCAGGGCATCGTCCGGGGTGTGGCTGTAACTGGCGGTCCCGTCCCCGGCCAGGGTGTTGGACAGGCCGGAGTAGGTCAGCGGTCCGGGTGCCTTCGACATGGCCGTGACCCGGCCGAAGGCGTCATAGGTGAACTTGTTGCCGCCTTGGCTGACGACCTGTCCGAAGGCGTCCGAGGTGACGGTTCCGCCAGCCGGGCCGTAGATGTTGGACAGGCTGCCGTTGGCGGTGTAGCCGTAGCTGGCGGTGCCGTCCTGCAAGAGCTGGTTGCGCTCGTCGTAGCGGTAGGTGGTGGTGCCGGCCCGGGTGAGGTTTCCGGCGTTGTCGTAGGTGTATCCGGTCGTGGTGGTGCCGTTGTCCCAGGAGCTGAGCCGGTTCGCGGCGTCATAGGTGTACGTGTTGGTGGTCTTCGCGCCGACGCCCGCGGTGGCCTTGGAGGTCAAGTTGTCGTCGAGGTCGTAGCGGTACTTGATCGACGTAACCGTGGTTCCGTCGGGTGCAGTGACGCCGTCGGAGGTGAGCCGGTGGAGCGAGTCGTAGCCGAAGCTGCGCGTGTTCCTGTCGGCGCCATAAGCGATCCGGGTCGGCAGCGACAGGTCGTTGTACGTGTAGGTGGAGGTTGTGTCCGTGAGGGGGTCGGCGAGTGTGGCCAGCCGTCCTGCGCCGTCGTAGGTGTATGACGTCGTTCCGTCCGTGTCCGCGCGGGAAGCCATCAGTCCGTCGGGGGTGTAGCTGAATGTCGAGCTTCCCGATGCCCCGGTGGCGGTCAGGAGCAGGTCACGGTCGTCGTAGGTGAAGGTGTTCGTGGCGGCGTTCGTACCGGTTCCGGTGGCGGCCGAGGTGAGTCGTCCGGCCGCGTCGTAGCCGAAGGATCGTGGCGTGGTGATTGCTTTGGCGCCGCTCCCGCTGGATGTGGTGAGGTTGCCGACCTTGTCGTAGGTGTTGGTGACGCTCACCCCGCCGGGCTGGTCGACCCGCGTGGGGTTTCCGTTGGCGTCGTAGCTGGTGGTGAAGGTGCGGTCCGTCAGCCTCGAGTACGCCTTGGTCGCCGGTTCGATCTGGCTTTCCGGTAGACCCCACGCGTTGTAGGTGGCGAGCCAGTCGTACCCGCGACCGTTCGGTACGTCGGCGAGGCCGTTGGAGAACCGGACACGCTGCCCCGCTGCGTCGTAGCCGAAGGTGGTGGTGATGGAGGTGTTGGCGTCAACCGGTTGCGTCTGTCGGGTCACTGCACCGTTGGCGTCGTAGGTGAACGTGGTGGTGTTGCCGCGGGCGTCGGTGGCCGAGGTCTGGTTCCCGTTCAGGTCATAGCCGGCCGAGACGGTGCGCACCGGCTTTCCTGCGGCATCCAGGTCGGTCTGAGCGAGCGGGTTCCCGGCATCGTCGTAGCTCACCTCGAGGCGTGTACCGTCCGGCAAGGTGGTGCTGGTCTTACGGCCGGCGTGGTCGTAGGCGTAGCGGGTGGTGTTCCCTGCGCCGTCGACGACGCTGGTCGGTTCGCCGGCGGCGTTGTAGTTGGTCGTGGTGGTGACCCCGGCCGGAGTGCTCACCTTGTGCAGCCATCCGCTGAGTGGGTCGTAGCCGTAGGTGGTCGTGTAGGGGTTGCTGATGGTGAGGTCGGTGGCGGGGCTGGACCGGACGCGCTGGGTGGAGGTGATCTTGCGGCCGAGGAAGTCGTAGGTGGCCTCGGTGACCGCGCCGGTGGGATCGGTCACCGACAGCGGTTCCTGGGCAGGGTCGTAGGCGGTGAGGGTGGTCTCGCCGTTGGGGTCGGTCACCTTCGTCAGGTCACCGAGCTGGTCGTAGGCGTAGCTGGTGGTGTTGCCCAAGAGGT
This sequence comes from Kineosporiaceae bacterium, assembly GCA_035719045.1. Taxonomy (GTDB): domain Bacteria; phylum Actinomycetota; class Actinomycetes; order Actinomycetales; family Kineosporiaceae; genus DASTGO01. Next base: position 2,714 of record DASTGO010000060.1, read on the forward strand.
CGGTGCGGGAGGTGATCTGGCCGAGGGCGTCGTAGGTCTGCCGACCGGTCGCCGTGATCGCGTCCTTGGCGCCCGGTGGGGTGTAGGCGGGCAGGGTCTGAGCGGTCGGGCGGCCCGCGTCGTCGTACCCGTAGCTGGTGGTGTTGCCGTTCGGGTCCGTCACCGCGGTGATCTCACCGAAGCCGTTGTACTGGGTGGTGGTGGTCGGGCGGACGCTTGCGGCGATGGCCGTGCCGTTGCTGATGGTCTCCGCCATCACGCTCGGCTCCTGCTGCTTCACCAGTTGGCCGGCCTCGTCATAGGTGAAGTCGCTGACGTTGCCCGCCGGGTCGGTCTCGCTCTTCGGCAAGCCACGCTGGTCGAGGCTCCAGGCCGTGGTCCGGCTCGTGTGGGGATCAGCCGAACCGGTCAGGGTCTGGGAGGCTGCCCGGCCGGCCAGGTCGTACGTCGCGGCAGTACTGCTCCACTGCCCGGAGCCGTCGGCCAGCCTGGCCGTCGACACCTGGTCGTCGGCGGTGTAGGCGTAGCTCGTGGTCCGCTCCAGACCTTGGGGGTCCACGGTGGAGGAGACGGTGCGGTTGGCGGCGTCGACCACGATCTGCGTCGTGGTGGCCCCGTTGTTCGTCGTCCGGGAGATCACGTTGCCGGCGGCGTCGTAGGTGTTGGCCTGCACCACGAACGTGCCTGCCGGGGACGAGTCGGGGTCCCGGCGGGTGACACTCGCCAGCAGGCCGTCGCCGGTGTACGTGTAGGCGGTCACCCGGCCCATCGCGTCGGTGATCGAGGCCAGCCGGCCCGCCGGGTCGTAGGCCCGCGCGGACTGGACCAGGTCGTGTGACGGTGAGGAGTTCGCCGGATCGCTGCCGGTGTACCCGGTCAGGATGGTCTTGGTCAGCCGCTGGTCGGCGTCGTACTCGTAGCGGGTGACCGTCCCGGACGGATCCGTCCGGGACGCCACGTTCCCGACCGGGTCGTAGTCGAAGCGGGTCACGGCTCCGGTCGGGTCGGTCGACGTGGCGACCCGGCTGTGGGGGTCGTAGGTGGTCGAGACGGTCCGGGGGGCGTCACCGCCGGTGGTGTCCTCGGTCTTCCGGGAGGTCGTCAGGCCGTCGTCGTCGAAGGTCCAGGTTGTCGTGGTGCTGTGCTTCTTGGCGGAGTCCACCGGATCGCTCACCGAGGGGTCGGTCTGCGACACCATCCGACCGGCCAGGTCGTAGCCGTAGGTGGTGGTCAGCCCGTTCGGGTAGCGGTCGGAGGTGACCTTCTTGGTCAGGATGCGGCCGAGACCGTCGTAGGTGTACTGGGTGACCAGCCCGACTGGGTCGGTCACCTTCGCCAGGTCCCCGGCGGGGTAGTACTCGTACCGGGTGACCGCCCCGCCGGGGGTGGTGACGCTGGCCGGCAGCCCCGCTGGTGTGGTGCCGCCGCCGGCAGCCGGTGTCGTCGTGTCGGTGTAGGTGGTGGACGTGGTCCGCGTCGCCGTGATGGACGAGCCATCGGTGGAGACCGGCGGGGTGGTCACCGCGGTGCTGTTGCCGTGGGCGTCGTAGGTGTAGCTGGTCAGGAACCTGTTGTCCGACGCCGACGCCGACCGGGGGTCCCGCACGGTGAGCAGTTGGTCGTTGCGGGGGTCCGGGGTCAGCGTGGCGGAGGTGTCGTCAGGGAAGTAGGTGGAGTACGTGGTAGAGCACTGGTTCTTCGACCGGTCCTGACAGGTCACCTTCGACACCGTGTTCCCGCGCACGTCGTGCCCGGTGGTCACGGTGTGGCCATTGGCGTCGGTAACCAGATTCTGGAACCCGGCCGTGTCATAGCCGTACTTCGTCGCCTGACCCAGGGCGTCGATCTTGGCCAGCAGCCGGTTCCCATGGGAGACGTCGGAGACGTAGGTGGTCGTCACCTTCTGCGGACCGGTCACCTTCACCACGCTGACCGGCACGGTGATCGGCCTGCCGTCAGCATCGGAAAGACTCACCGGAGCCATCGCCGCCTGCGCCGCGGCATACTGCTGGGTCACCTGGTCCGTGCTCAACTGGGAGCGGTAGAAGGCGACCTCGGCGATGGAGCCGTTGAAGTAGGTGGCCGTCCTGGCCGTTGCGGTCGCGCCCGCCCAGGCGCTGTCCAGGAACCCCGCCGCGATCTCGGTGTGCGCTCCCAGCGCCATCCCGTAGAACCCGGGCCTGCCGGTCTTGGTCCCGACCAGTTTGCCGTCCAGGAACATCGACTGGCTGTCCGTACCTGCCGCGAGCACGACGTGGTGCCATACCCCGTCGTTCACCGCACCCGCGGTGGTGATCGGGGCTGCCGAGCCGTCCCAGTACTGCCCGCGCAGCTTGCCGTCGTTGCCGAGGTACAGCATCGGGACGTAGCCGTAGCCTCCCGCCACGTTGTCCAGCGGCGCGTCCTCGTAGGCCGCCAGCACTCCGGCCTTGGTCATGGTGGTGGAGAACCAGAGGCTGACCGACTGGTTTCCGCCGTCGACGACCACGGGCGACGCCGCGTCGGCGTACCCGCTCGTCCCGTCGAACTTGGCGACCGTGGCATCCGGGAACGGGCCCCCACTGTTGTTCAGGGTGACCCCGCCGACGTAGCGGAGCCGGTCGCCGGGCACGTGGTTGACCGCGTCGGTGGCCGAGTCCTCGGCGAACCGCCAGTAGTCCCGTGGGCCGGCCCCGAGCACCGCGCTCACGTACCCCCGCGACGAGCCACCCGTCGTCGGCGCGCCCTGGTTCCAGACCGCCCCGTCCTGATCGGTCACCTGGGTCACCCGGGCGGTCACCGGGTCATAGGCGACCTGCGCCCCGACGGCTCCCGAGGGCCGGGTCACCGACGTCAGCAGTCCCGTCCCACCCGCGCCGGCGGCGGCCATCTTCGCCACGGTCGCATCGCTGAGCGGACGATCGAAGAACGCCACGTCGGAGATCGAACCCGTGAAGGCAGAAGCGACTCCGGCGCCGCTGGAACGGGTCTGGTCCATCCAGGAACCGCCGAGGAACCCGTTGCCGACGTACACATGGCCGGTGCTGGCGGCGTTGATCGGGGTGATCGAACACGTCTTCGCGCCGACCTTGACCCCGTCCAGGTACAGCGACTGGGTGTTCCCCGCCGCGGAGAGCGCCACCTCATGCCAGTGGCCGTCGTTCACCGCTGACGCGCTGACGCCCGTCGGGCAGTTCCAGAAGGTGCCGAGGAGTTTGCCGTCGTCGCCGATGTACAGGGCAGGAATGTAGTTGCCCGGGGTCGTCCCGTTCTCGATCGGGTCAGCCTGGTAGCTGAACAGCACTTCGTTCTTGCCGGTGGTCTTGAATCGCATCGAGATCGTCTCGCTGGGCCCGCCCACTCCCGGGAGACTCGGCAGTGTCAGCCACGAGCTCGATCCGTTGAACTCTGCCGCGGTCGCCGACGATCCGGTCAGCGAGCCCGGCCGCCCCAGCGCGACACCGTGGTACGAGGCGTTGTCCGTTCCCATGTTCACCGTGACCGAACTGGCCGCGACCGTTGCGCCCGCGGGCTCTCCCAGCCGCCAGTACGAGGTCGGACCGGCATTCGCCACCGCCACCGGGTACGGCGAGGCGTCCCCATATCCGTAGGTGGTGCACTTCGTCGCCGACGTCGGTGGACACACCGACGTCAACCGGTCGCCGTCGTACCGGTAGTGCCACGTCGACACCGTTGCGGTGTCCCAGGGCACGGCGGCATCGGTCGACACCGTGTCGACATGCCCCGCACGCGCACCAGACGGCGTGGACCAGGACAGGATCAGGTGCCGCCCCGAAGCGGCAGCGACCTGAACCACCTGCCCACTGCCGTTGTAGGTCAAGCGCTCGGTCCGTTGCTGGGCATCCGCGACAGAGGTGATCCCATAGGTGCCCCCACCCAGTCCCTGGGCGAAGACATACACCGTCGCGTTCTTGTCCGTCACCGCATACCCGCCGCCGCTGAGGGGGGCGAGGGTGGCATATCGTCCCAGCGGCGGGGCGAACGAGCCGTCCGCATTGCGTCCGAACACCACCTGCTGCCCGTCCGGGTAGGTGGCCACCACCGCCTGCACCGTACCGGTCGCGTCCCGGGCCTCGGTCACGTTGGCGTCGAACACCGATGACCATCCTGTGCCGAACGCCGTCGTTACCCGCGTGTCGAGGCTGTTGTAGTTCCGCTGCACCGAAAGGGCCGGTCCCACCGTTGCCACCACTGCATCGGTCGCCGCTGTGGTGTAGTTGCCACTGGCGGGATCACCCACGCTGCCGTCCGTCTTCTGCGACAGCCCCGACGCCGCCGGCGCCTGCATCGCGAGCGTCGACAACGCATACCGCCGCGGCGTGGACGAGGAGTAGGACACCCCGTCGAATGCCTGCACCGCCCAGAAATACGTCTTCCCCCACACCAGCTTCCCGGCCGGAACCACCCAGTTCCCATCGGCCTGCAACCCCGACTGCGCGACGACGTTCCCTGCCGTCGCGTCGTCGTACACCGTGAACTGGTACTGCAGGACCTCCTTCGGAACCACATCGGGGTCATGAGCCGACGCCGACAACTGCGGCGTCAACGTGGACACGTTGACGTTGTCCGGTGGGGACTGCACATCCACTTGCGGCGGGACATTGACGTACGTCACCGTCAAGGACGGCTGTGCGTCCGGAGCTGTGGCTGCTGCCCCCTCGAAAAGCATCCACGCACTCATCGTGGGGTCCCACAACCCCAGCCCCTGGTTCGATTCCGGTCGATCGATCCACGTCTGCAGAAGGGATGGGTCAAGCGGCAGGGAGAGCCAGGCGGCTGATGAGTCGCCCTTGCAGGATCCCTTGCCGACGTTGATCGCGACCGGCGACGAGGCACTGCCGCCGATCGCCGGACCTGGCCACGTGGTCACCCCGCCAGGGGTCCAGCTCTGCGTGATCTGCCCGACGGACAGCCCGGTACCCCTCGCGCACTCCGCCATGGAGTTGTCCGCGCTGTAGACCTGCAAACGCAGGGCCGCCGACGTCAACTGCCGGCCCGCGAGACCGGTCTCCAACCCACCGAACTGCACGAACGAGCGGTAGTCGCGGGGAGCGTCGTTGATGGTGGTTCGACCCACGGCCAATAGAGACTCACTGCCTCCGCCCGAGGTGGACGCAGAGCTGACGTAACTGGAGCCCGACGCAGCGGAGGTGCCTACTACCTCCTGAATGGTCGGGTCGACGGTGACGGGGAACCTTCGGGTCGGGTCGTGCAGCCACTTCGCGTCGACACTGATCCGCAGTGAGGGGGAACCACCCGCCGTTTCCAGGGTGTAGGTGACGGCTGTCGACGTGGCAGGCAGGCGCGTTGTCGCGTCGACGGCGGAGTCATGCATGTATCCGTGGGGGATCCGGTACACGACCTTGCCTGCGGCGTCGGCCAGTTCGACCGACCCGTCCTTGGCCAGTCGGGGCTTCAAGCCGTTGAGCTGCAACGGGAACTGCCAGGAGGTGCCTGCGGCGGCCGAGTGCAGGATCAGGGCTTCCTTCACCCCGGTCGGGGTCGCGGACTCGACCAGGTCGACGCCGGGGAACACCTGTGGGTAGGTGGCGACGTCACCCGTGACCACCGCCTGAGCGGCGCCGGCGTCCTTCAGCCCGAACGAGAGACCGCGCCCCGCGTCGGCCGACAGGCTGACCAGTGCCGGGTCCGCCGCGGTGGCTGCCAGGGTGAGACCGGTGCCGTTCGCCTTCTGCCCGTAGCGGTGGTTGCCGTCGGCGACGAGGCTGGTGTCGATCGGACCCCACCTGCCCCTGGCCGTCTCGTAGTTCACCCGCCCCGCGTACACCTTGGCGGTGTAGCTGCCGTCGGCGTTGGAGTACACGTCCTGTGTGGCGGTCGAGGACTCGGCCACCCGCTTGCTGGTCTTCGGGTCGAAGCCGTCCTTGCCGCTGCGCCCCTGCACCGGCTGCGGCTTCCCCCCGGGGCGGTGCGGCGCATACGCGGCCAGCTCACCCTTGCCCTTGCCGGGCGGGCGCCCCACGCCGCGACCGGCGTCCGTCTCCGACGCCGAAACCCTTGTCCGCGCCCCCTTCGCCGTCCCCGACTGCTGGCGCGGCCCCGGGACCACCTTCACCTGCGGCGACGTCAGCAGGCCGCGCAGCCACCCGCCGAGGGCGGACAGTGACGGAGCCGGCCCCAACAACCCGCTCGGGGCCAACACCGGCAGCAGCACAGCCACGGCCACCACGGCCGCCCGCCGCCGCCGTCGGCGGTCGACATGCTGGCGATACCGGTGATGCAGGCGGGTCCCGCGCGACACGGCGTCGGCGCCAACCAGAGCGCCCCTGCGGGCCCGGCGCGGGCCGACGCGTGACGGACGGGTGACCACGGCCGAGAACACCGACGTCAGAAATGCCACAACGAAACGCCCAGCGGCCATCTCGACCACCAATCCCCGCCCCGACGGGCGCGCACGACCACCCCATTCCCAACAGCAGGGAATGCAAGGGGAGACAACCAGGAGGAAACCTGGTATCGGAAATGGCCCGAGTGATCACAAATCAGATCACCTCACTGACTTCGTACGCCACCCCTTCATAGATGGTTTCGTACAGTAACTCGAAAAAGGTTTCTGAATTTGCCACTACCTGCCACTCTTGGGCCACGGATAGCGGATGAAGGATCAGTCAAATCGGGCTTTTCGCCCTCTCCGAACGCTCCTGAGACACATGCTGTGAGGTGTCTCACCAGAGCGACACCCGCATTTCGGCTACCTAAGGTGATCAAGGCGGGCGGTGACTGGACAGGTGGCTTGTGCCGGATCGACCGTGCGGGCCTGATCGCCTGGTGAGGGTCTGCCCAATGACCTGCGGGAGTGGATCGGGCGGCCGGCCGAGACGCCGGGCGTGAATCCGCCGACGATCGTGAAGTGCAAGCTCATCCTGGACGCGATCTTCACGACGGCACTCCACGAGCAGGTCGTGTTCTTCCACCCCGGCAAGGGGTGAAGACCCCTCCGGTGGCGACCCGCCCCCCGGATCATCAACGCCGAGCAGTACGGACGGATCCACGCCGCGCTCGGCGAAGACGTGATGCGCCTGCTCGTCGAGACGGACATCGAGTCCGGACTGCGCTGGGGCGAACTGACCGAACTACGGGTCAAGGACCTGGACATCGCCACCGGCCTGCTGACCGTCTGCCGGGCCGTGGTCCAACTGACGGCCAAGAACCGCCCCGACGGGACCCGGGTTCGTCGTCAAGGACTACCCCAAGGACAAGGAGTGGCGCCGGCTGCGCCTGGCCCCCCACCTGGTCACGAAGATCACCGAACACATCGGGGAGCACGGGCTCGGGGCGGACGACCTGCTCTTCTCCATGCCCGACCAGTCCCAGGCCCGCCGCTACAGGACCCCCGAGGTCCTGCCCGACCCCGAGACGCTCGGCTGGACCGAACCGAACGACAAGGGCCGGACCTGCCGCCACGGCACCGCCACCGCCTACGGCATGGCCAAGTGCCGCTGCCGCCACTGCAAGAACGCCGTCGCCGCCTACCGCGCCGCCCGCCGCGCCGCCCGCCGCGCCGCCCGCCGCGCCGCAGGCAAGGACAACCCCCGCACCCCCAAGCAGGTCGACACCGACGGCCACATCGGCCTGCGTTCCGCATGAGATGGCGGTTCTGGGGCGTGCTTGACGGCATCGTTGCAGGTCAGCGGGTTGGGACCTGTTCCACAGGGCTGAAATGCCTAGCGGCACGACTTTGACCGTTTCTACCCGTTGGCCCACAGTGAGTGGGATCCGGCCGCGAAGGCGTCACGGACCAAGGTGCTGTACTCCCTGGGGCGGGCTGACGAACTGGACCGGGCCGCGGTGGAGCGGCTGATCACCTCGTTGACCCAGCTGCTCGGCGTTGAGCCATCGACGACGGGCCCGGATCGGACCCGTCCGGTCGGGGTCCCCGGGCTGGAGTTCGTTGAGTCCCGGCCGCTGGGCGGGACCTGGCTGCTGGACGGGCTGTGGCACCGGCTCGGGATCGACACCCTGCTGCGCCGCCAGGCCGCCGCGACCCGCCGTGACCCGGTCGTGGAACGGGTGCTGTTCACCCTGGTCGCCAACCGGGCGTTGGCCCCGTCCAACAAGTTGGCGGCCACCGGGTGGCTGGCCGACGACGTGTACGTGCCCGGGATCGAGGCCACCACCGACGACGCCCGTTACCGGGCGATGGACTGGCTGGTCGCCCATGAGGACCGGATCGCCCGCGGGGTGTTCGACGCGGTCGCCGACCTGCTCAACCTCGAGGTCGACCTGATCTTCTTCGACACCACCAGCACCTACTTCGAGACCGAGGACGGCGACGAGCCGGTCTGGCGCGACCACGCCGGACGGCGCCTGCCCGACACCGACAGCCACACAAAGACCGATGCCACGGGCGGGGCCGCGTCCGCGGGCGTCGAGCCACCGGTCGGGGCCACCACCCGGGCGGGGTTCCGCACGTACGGCAAGTCCAAGGACTCCCGTGACGACCTGCCCCAGGTCGTCGTCGGGATGGCCGTGACCCGCGACGGGATCCCGGTGCGGGTGTGGTCCTGGCCGGGCAACACCTCGGACTCCCCGCTGATCCGCCAGGTCAAGGACGACATGCGGGACTGGACCCTGGGCAAGGTGATCTGGGTCGCCGACCGCGGGTTCACCTCTGCCGAGAACCGCCGTCACCTGATGGCCGGCGGGTCCGGGTACATCCTTGGGGAGAAGCTGCGTTCCGGCTCACCCGAGGCCAGGGCCCCTGTCCGCAGAGGACATCGCCCTGGGCTACAAGCAACTCCTGGAGGTCGAACGCGGCTGGCGGGACATGAAACAGATCCTCGACCTGCGACCGGTCTACCACCGGCTCGAGGATCGCATCCGCGCCCACGTCCTGCTCTGCTGGCTCGCCCTACTCCTCGCCCGGATCGTCGAGACCCGCACCAACACCACCTGGCCCCGCGCCCGCGCCGAAGTGCAGCGTCTGCACGTGGGCACCTTCACCGGCCCTGCCGGGACCTTCCGGCAGACCACCGAACTGACCAGACCCCAACGCGACCTCTACGCGGCCCTGGCCCTGGCCCTCGACCCACCCAAGAAGATCATCGAGATCAGCGCCGCAGGGACCGAGCCCCACTGATGCACCGTCGCGTAACGACATCCATAACGACATCAGCGCCCCCGACGTCGACCCCGCCAACGCGGTGACCACCCCCTGCCCGGTCTGCGGCAACCCGTTCACCCCGATCCGACGCCAGCGCTACTGCACCCCCGCCTGCCGCCAAGCAGCCTGGCGCACCCGGCACCACAACCCCCCCAACGACACCGATCGTGGCCCTGCCACCGGCAACCCGGCGACGAGACATCACCGTCTACCAGTGCCCCGACTGCGGCACCCGCCGCCTCGGCGAGCAGTGGTACCCCGACTGCACCCGCCCCGCCATCCGCGTCGACCTCGACGGACTCTGCCCACACTGCGACGAACCCATCACCATCAGCGACATCACCGGCCAGCATCCACAGCGCGGCTCAACCCGCTGACCAGGCACAACCCCAGGCCCAGCGACACGACGTGTCGCTAGGCCAACACCCGTCTGCCCAGCTCAAACCACGTTGCCGTCTCATTTCATGCGCAAACCCGCACGGAACCCAGGTACTGCTGTTCATGGCGATCCCGGTCATCCTGGCCGAGACCCTGGCGATCACCGAACTGGCGTTGCTCTTTCAAGCCCGACGCCCACGCCTGGTGCGCGCCCTCAACCGTTGGGCCGACCTGGTCGCCGGGGTCTGGTTCACCGGCATCGTTGCCTACCTGACCGTGAACGCCGCCGTCCCGCTGACCACCGACGGAGGCTGGCGCGGGATCGGCGACCTCGTCGCCGTCGGCTCGTACCTGCTCGGCATCGTCCCGCTCGGGGGCATCACGCTGATCGAGCTGGGTGTGCTCGGTACCAGGAGCGAGCGCGACCGAGCCAAGCTGCACGCCACCTTCGTGGGCGTCTTCCTCGTCATCGCCCACGTCGCGATGATCTTCGGGATGCTCGACCCCTCGCTGCTGGGCTACCACCCCATCCACGACATGCCCGGCGACGGCACCATGCCCGGCATGAACATGTAGCCGAGGGACCCGAAGACCAGCACTGAGGACCGGACAAGTCCCGAGGGCGTATCTCTGCCGCCTCGGCCCGGCCCACGGCCCCGTCCTGGGCCGATGGCCAGGTGCGCCCTCGGGACGGCCGTCGGACCTCGGGACGGCCGTCGGACGTTGAGAACCTGACCAATCCGCGGGCGGTCGGGCGGACTTGGGGACCTGCCACCCTCGCACACCTCATGGTCAGCGGGTGCGACGAGTTGATGGCGGGTGGCTGATGGCGGGTGGCGGGGCGGGGTCAGAAGAGGTCCCCGACCCCGCCAGAAGTCCTGCTCAGGATCGGCGGCTCCCGCCGTGGACCATCAGCAGCGTTTCAGGTCAGGGAACTCACCATCTGCTTCATCTGAGTGATCTCCGCCGACTGAGTGGTGATGATCGACTCTG
>DASTGO010000061.1:0-4407 GCA_035719045.1 Kineosporiaceae bacterium
CACTGAGGCCACTCTGGCACGGGGGCTGGGCACCTGCGATCAACAGAGGAAGGACCCATGGTAGGCAACACCGCCAACATGGCGCGCGCGAGCAGTTCCCAGAGCGAATCGGCCGACGCGGCAATGCCGATGGCGGCCACAGGCGGTCCGCTCCGGGCGGTCTGGAGTGCCGTGGTGGCCGTCACCGGCGCGGTCACGGGGCTCGCCCCTCACGTCCTGCACCATGTCGGGTTCTTGGCGGGAGCGGCGCTCATCGCCGGAACCGGCGGAACGCTGCTCTTCGGCGTTCTCGGCTTGCTCGCTTCCATCCCCATGCTGCTCCGGCTGAGGCGCAGGTTCGCCAGCTGGTGGGTGCCGGGGATCGCTCTGGTCGTCTTCGTCCTGACGTTCTCCCTGTCGGCCTTCGTGATCGGGCCGAGGACCAGTGGCGGCGGAGCACCCACCCACGGCGAACCGAATGCTCCCGTCCCGGCAGTGGACCACGCGAGTCACCACAGGCCCTGACAGTCCTGTCTCCCTCTGCGTCGGGGCTTCCCGTCTGGGTCGTGCGGGCCGGGAGGCCGGGAGAGCTCCCGACGCCCGTTCGTCGGCTGACTCCACCACCGCTTCCGGGCACTGCGGTCCGTGGGGAACCATGGGGAACCGTCAGTAGCGCGGCATCCGCGTGTGTGTGGTTTCGGTGTCGTGCTGACCAAGGGCACGATGTCCGCTGCCCGGTCGACAACCTCGAGCGGTGGTTGGCCGGATGAAGGTTTGCTGAAGAGACTGAAGGTTCGCTCAAGAAACACGCGGTTCCCGCGGGTTCGGCCTCGGACGGCGCCGAAGCGGGCCAGGGTTGGGGATTGCTTCCCTCCCAAGGAGATCCTCATGCCGATCCCGCTCCGTGTCGTCGCACGCGTGATCTCGCCGGTGCTGGTTCTCGGCCCCGCCCTCCTCGTCACCCAGCTGCCGCGTGCTTTCGCGGCATCCGAGGCGGTGGCGATGTTGCCCGGTTCGTCCAGCTCAGTGCCGACGGAGCCGACATCACCTCACGGTACGGACTCCGTGAGCCCCGGCTCCATGCCCGAGTCCCAGAGTGGCTCCACGCCCTCCGCCCAGCAGGAGGTGATGGTCATCAGCCCGTCGCCGAGTGCATTGCCCCAGGCGCGGACGGCGGCTTATGACCACGGTCAGCGCACCGTTTCACCCACGGTGGGCGGTGACGGGGCGATGGACGGCATGGACGGGATGACCGGCATGGACGGGATGGCGGACATGCCGGGCATGGAGCACTCCCACGCCCCGGCCACGGAGGCTTCCGCCTCGCGCCCACGTGGGTTGGTTCTCGGCGGATTCGGCGCAGTCAACGGTCTCGCCCTGGCCGTTGCGGCGATCCTGCGCCGGTCCGGACGGGGCGAGCGCGAACGCCGCCGGGACCGGCGGGCCGTGGCGATGAGCTGATCCTGCCGCGTAGGACTTCAGCTCGGATCGGCCAGTGCCCCTTGGTCCTCCGTCCCTTGCATCGCGTCACCTTCTCCACACTCCCACCACGCATCCGTCCAACACCTTCCAGGGAATGAGTCATGACTGCACCTGCCTCCGATGTACGTCCTCCCGCTGAGGGGGACGAGCCGCCGGTCCTGCTCGACGAGACGGTCCCGATGCGCGCGAACCTGCTGCGCAACCGAGCCGTCTCCGGACTTCTGCGCAGCCGCTGGTACCCGCGGATCTTCCAGGTTCCCGTCGCAGCGGTGTTCGGCCTCGTCGCCTACGAGTTGTTGGCCGGGCCGGATCACCCGCAGCGCAACAGCGGGACCGCGCTCATGTGGGTGCTGTGGTGGCCGGTGCTGCCTGCCCTCTTCGTCCTGCTCGGGCGGTTCTGGTGCGCGGTCTGCCCGTTCGGGGCGATCTCGGACCTGGTGCAGAAGTTGGTCGGCGCACGCCGCCCGGTGCCGCGGTTCCTGAAGACCTACGGCATCTGGGTCATCGATGCCCAGTTCCTGGCCATCACCTGGAGCGACCACATCTGGGGGATCGTGGAGTCCCCCTGGGGATCCGGCGTTCTCCTGCTGCTGCTCACCACCGGCGTGATCGCCTCGGGCGCGTTCCTGCAGCGCCGGGCGTTCTGCCGCTACCTGTGCTTCCTCGGCGGCCTGTGCGGCAACTACGGGCGCACCGGCATGATCGAATTGCGTGCCGACCAGGACGTCTGCCGCACCTGCACCAGTCGTGCCGCCTGCTACAACGGCACCGCCACCGTCCCCGGCTGCCCGCTGTTCAGCTTCCCCCGCACGATGGACTCCAGCGCCAACTGCAACCTGTGCGCCAACTGCATCATGGCCTGCCCCAACGACGCCATCCGGATCCGGGTCCGCAAGCCGACCAGTGAGCTGTGGTTCATCCGCACCCCCCGGGTCGAGGAGTCCTTCCTCGCCATGGCCATCATGGGCATCGTCCTGATCCAGAACGTCACCATGCTCGGCATCTGGCAGCGCGCCCTCGACGGAATCGCTGCCGCGACGGGGATCACGAACACCTCCGTTGTCTTCACGGTCGCGTTCGCCGTCGCGGTGGCCGCCCCGGTCGGTCTGCTCGCGGCGGCTTCCCGGATTGCCGGCATCGGCAACGGCGTACGCCTGTGGACGAACTTCGCCCGCTTCGGCTATGCGCTGATCCCGCTGGACGTGGCAGCCCACCTCGCGCACAACCTCTTCCACCTGCTTGCCGAGGGCGGCACTGTCGCCACCACCCTGCTCGGGGTCTTCGGCGTGGCAACCCACCAGGGATCGGTCGCCCTGGCAGGACCCGACACCATCCAGGTCCTGCAGTACGTTCTCCTGACCGCAGGTGTCGCGGGATCGGTCTACACCGCCGCGCGGAGCGCTCGGCGTCACCACCGCGACACCTCCCGGCGCTACGCCACGGTGGCCCCCTACCTCGGGCTGATCACCGTGCTCGCCCTGGTGAACGTGTACCTGTTCGCCCTCCCCATGGCTCACCGAATGTAGTTGAGACCGGGTGACAGCCGGGCCGGTGCCTCCTCGCGGTGCCGCAGCAGCCTTCGCTCGCTGCTCTGGTCCAGCCCGGCTTGTCGGTGCGGCAGAGGAGCAGGGCCGGTGTGCCCGCGCTCGGTGGGCGAGGTGCGGGCCTGAGCCCCGACGTCAGCGCGTGGGGCCGACGGATGGTGTCCGCGGGATTCAGCGACGGCCTTCCTCCGACCCGGCCTCACCGCGAGGGTCAGCGCTCCAGCAGTTGTGGGCGGTCGCAGACGGGCTGGTCCACTCCGTGAGGAGCGAAGCAGCGAATTGTTGTCGGTGTCGAGCTCAGCCGACCGCGCGCCCCGCGCGGTCCTGCGGACTGATGGCGCGGACCGAGCCGGATCGGCCGAAGCGGCGCCGGCGACGCGCTTGAGCTGAGTTGTACAGGGCGCCTGCGTTCTTGCAGGATTCACAGCGGCAGCCGTAGTTCAGGTATCCGTTCGCCGTGCCGTGGCGTTCGTCTCCCGGACCCAGCCCTGCCTTGACCCGCTCGCGGTAGCCCTCACGCATCCGGCGGCGACGACGCGTGCAGACCTCGCAGTCCTTCTCTGGCGGGTGCAGGGAGTGGGGCACGTGAGGCACCTCCGCTGGTTGGTATCCGCTCAGGGTTCAAGCACGCTCTCGTCACGAGTGTCGGTGCCGGGACAAGGAGGCCAACACGACAGCCTTCTGCTGACGCATCATCCCTCACAGTTGCCCGTCCGCCTGCCGGCGCGTAGGGACGGTCGATACCGCTGCAATATCAGCGCCGCGGTGCAGCGTCGGCACCGCTGGTGGAGTGTGCGCGCTTCGGTGCTGGTGCGCGGTGAGGCACGTGGTTCCTCCAGAAGCGTGCAGGTCCAGTGAGGACGGCGCCGAATGCGTCGCCCTCCCCGGCTGGCCGTGGCGATGGACCGGAAAGGCCCGCGGGAGGGTTCGCAGGCTCGGCCAGCGCTGCAGGAGCCGAGTCGTCCGCTGCAGATTCGTGCGCGGCCTCAGCTTCGCGATGCTCGTGAGGAGTCGGAATCAAGCGAGTGATCGCATACACGACGACAGCCATAAACGTTGCCCAGGAGGCCACGACCCACAGCCATGCCGGGATATCCCTTGCCGCCCCCCAGACTCCCGGAGCCACACCGCCCACCTCCTCGCGGCCCAACCTCCCGGCCCGCTGCTCCCTTTGCTCCCAGCCTGCGTGCCCCGGATGGAGGTTCGGCCACGCGAACGGTCAAGGTTCTGTGAAGATGACCGACGTCCGGATCTATCGACGTGTCAGCGACGCCGGAAAACTGACCCCCTGACGACGTTCGAAAACTGACCCCCCTTGCCGAGAACCCTGGCAGTCGAGTGTCAGGGAGGAAGGGGTGTTGTCGGTGGAGGACTGGGCGGAGATCCGCAGGTTGCATCGGGC
>DASTGO010000062.1:0-2336 GCA_035719045.1 Kineosporiaceae bacterium
GGGGTGATCGGGGTGTAGTAGTTCGCCGCATCCGCGGTCGGAGGCAGGTAATACCCCTCCACATCCACGACGACATCCGAGGTGCCCAGGGCGTTGTAGACGCTCACCGTGCCGTCCGCGGCCACCCCCACCTGCACCATCGCCGCCGTGGTGTACCCGTTGTTCACGTTCAACACCGACGACGGATCCGGGCGCGGGCCCCCCGGCCACACCGCGAACCACGTCGGCGCCGTCGCATGATCCGAGATCACGTTCAGCACCACCGCCGACACCCCCGACGACGGCACCCCCGCATGCCCCAGCACCGGAATCGTGCGGGTCTCCCCCTGCGCCAGCGGCCCCGCCCCCGTCCGGGAGTCATACACCCGGCCCAACGTCAACGGCACGAACGTCGCCGCACCCGTCGCCGCACTCGCCGAGGTGTAGTAGCCCTCCACATCAACCAGGAAGTCCGTCGACGACGCCGACGCCAGCACCGACGCCTTCCCCGTCGACCCCACCTTCGTGATGATCGAGTTGGCCACGGTCTGACCCTGGTTGGCAATCAGATTCGTCAACGGCGGTGCCGGTGTCCCCTCCGCCCACACCTCCAGCGCCATGTCAGCCCCGGGATTCACCGCCGTGATCGTCATCACCACCGCGGCCACCTGACCCACATCCGAGAGCACCCCACCCTGCCCGGTCACCTGGAACGAGTACACGTTCCCCGCCACCACCGGACCCGACAACCCCTGGTGGATCCGGGTGTCCACGATCCGGGTCTGCGTCAACGGCACGAACTCCCCCGCCGCCGGAGCCGTCGCCGCTGCTGCCCGCGGCGCCACCACCGGCGCCGCCACAACCTCCAACACCCCCGCCACCAGCACCGCACACACCGCCAGCACCAGCAGCCGCAACACACCCGCAGCGCCCCAGCCCCGGCCTCGCTGTCCCCCGAGCGACCACAAAACGGCACCAGCGCGCACGCAAACCACCCCTACCCCGACATCAGTGGTAACCACCCGAACTCAGGCAGTGATCACGAAGGCTGGCCTAACCGAAGATCCACAGCAAGCCATTCACCATGAGTCACAATCGGACACTTCGTGCAAATGACAACGAAGGCATTCGTGAGGGCACCATGATTTGAGTCATATTGATCACGACAAATGGTCACTGCTACGCAGCCGCCCAAGTCACATTGCCAGCGACCCTGATCGCGCCAGGCTCATCCCCCCGCGCTGCCACATGTGCGGAGTCGACGGCCGCAGCCCCGGCCCTGACGGGCGCTGTCCTGATCGCGATGGGGTTCACCCAGTACCAGCCCAACCCGGGTGCACGTTTACGAACGTATACTCGGGGGGTGGGATGGGAGTGGGTCCGCGAGGCCCTGGAGAAACTGCAGGGCGTCGAACCGTACGAGGTGTCTCAGGTGCTCGCCGCCGAACGCAGGTGGCCACGCCCAGCGATCGGCCTCGGCGGCGTCCGGGTCCTCGTGATCTACGGCCGCACCCACACCGGACGGCCCCTCCGCGTCGTCGTGAAACACAAGGAGGGGCGGGACTGGTGGATCGTCGGCGCCCGGGAACTGCGGGCCGACGAGGTCGCCGAGCTCGAATCATGGGAGGCGCGTGGTGAGTGAACAGGACCCCATGAGGGGTATCGACTTGGAGAACCTGACGTTCATCGACGAGCCGGTCCCTGAACTACCCCCGCCCGGCGCGGAGGTCATGGTGGTGAACTCGTCCCGGATCCCCGTCGAACTAGACCAGTGGATCAAGCGGACGGCGGACCGCCGCGGCGTCAAGGAGTCGGTGATCGTCCGGGAGCTACTCGAACTCGGCCGATCCGCCTACGAGGGCGCCGACCGGGCCGTCACACTCGCTGAGGTGATGGCCGCCCTCGCGTCCATCCGGACCAGGGACGCCGCGTAGTAAACTGACGGACCCGACTCGGCTGGCCTCCCGCCGCTACGGCGTCACGGTTGTCGCTCTCCGCCATGCCGATCACAAGAAACCAGATAGGGCGCTACAGGACGGCACAAAACGCGATCATCGCCTTGGCGGTGGTCCTTCGCTGGAAGCTACAGGCAGCCTGGGTCTGGGGGCGCCTGCTTGTGCCGTGGGAGTGGAGACCAGCGTCCCTGACGAGACCGCCTGTCTTAGCGGTTCTGCGTGGCGATCTGACGGATCAGGTGGGCGGCGGCTGGGCCGGTGAGGGCGATGTCGAGTAGTTGGTGGGTCCAGGTGACGTAGCGGGCGACGTCGGCGGGGGCGGCGATGGTGACGTCGCCGTCGGCATGTTCGATGGTGACGACCTGGTCGCGCACGACCCAGCCGTGCAGGGTCACCACCGGC
>DASTGO010000063.1:0-3954 GCA_035719045.1 Kineosporiaceae bacterium
CGCCCGCTGCCCGGGGACCGGCGGCGCCTGCCCGCTCGCGGCGGCGACAACGTCCGCCGCGGTCGGCCCCTCCTGTCCCGGCCCGCCCTGCCCGGGTGCGCTAGGCCCGCCCTGCTGGTTGCCTGCCACCCCGAGGGCCGCGGCGTCGCCAGGGTTCGTCGGGATCGGGGCCTTCGCCGGAGACACCCACAGGGCGCGGGTCTGCGGGTTCCCCACGGGGGTGAGCCCGGCCAGAGGCCGGTACTCGTCGATCGTGCGCAGTCCCTTGTCGACCTCGGCGCGGGCCTCCTCGCGGCGCTTCCGGCGCGGCAGCTCCAGCACGTCCACCTTCGACGTGTCGAGGAACGGCGCCCACCCGCCGTCCACGTCGACGTCCCGACCGAACGAGCTGTAGACGATGTCGCAGTGCGGCAGTTCGGTTTCGAGCCAGTAGTTCCACTTCTCCTGCTCGGCGTTGTCGAATGTCCGCCCGGACGCGTTTCCGAACAAGGATTCGCCTACCCCGAACGCGGCCAGGATTTCGTTCTTCGTGGACTGCGACAGCTGCCCGTAGTCCATGTCGCGGGGACGGGTCGACGTGTCGATGTAGGTCAGTCCGCCGGGCCCGGTGCCGACAACCGCGAGGTAGCCGGCGTTCTGTGAGCCGGGCTTGAACCGCTGCTCGATCCGGTCGAGCTCCTGGTCTTGCAGGCCGTCCGTGTCGACCCCGACGACGCCGCCCGGCCGGGCGTCGTTCTTCAGGAAGGTGACGTTGTAGAGGCGGGCCAGGAAGTCCAGTTCGACGCTGATCCCAGCTGCCTCGAGCGGGGTGACCCCGCAGAACGGGTCCGTCGGGTGCGGGTTGCGGATCCACCGGATCCGCTCCGGGGCGATCTTCCGGATCTGCCCGTCGTACCGGCAGAACTCGAAGTGCTTGATGTAGTCGCCGTGCTCGTCCGGGATGGGGGTGACCCGGTCCGGGGGAAGCAGGTCCAGGCGGGTGATCGTGTTCATCCGGGACCGGGTGACCTCGACGAACGCGCCCCGCTTCGACAGAAGCACCTGCGCGGACAGCCTCTTGCGGAACTGCTGCCCGGTCTCCATCGGGTTCGCCTGCACGTTCAGGACCCGGTAGAGAGGATGGTCTTCGAGGACTTCCTCGTCGTCGTCGCCGATGTGCCGGCCGATCCGGAACGGCAGGCGGGCAGCGTCCCCAGCGATCTTCTCGACGCACTTGAACACCCAGATCGACCGCTCGTACCCCTCGGTGACGACGGTCTCCATGTCCCATCCGGCGGCACGGTCCTGCAGGCCGTAGATGGTCGTGGTCCCGGACGTCCACCCGCCGAGTTGGATCGTTTTGACCTCGACCTCGCGGGCTGGCCGGAACACTTCACCGCTGGCCTGTTCGGGCTCCAGGCTCTTGGTGGAGAAGACGCCGCGCAGGGTGGGGGCGATGCGACGGGCCATCAGCCGGCCTCATCCTCACTGGACGCCAGCCACAGGCCGAGCACGGTCACGGTGAGACCGGACAGGGCGAGCCCGGCGAGAACGCGCCACTCGAACACGCAGGCCAGGAATAGGCCGCACCCGCAGATCGCCAGGATGAGCCCGATCAGCTCGCGGAGAGCTCGACCGCGTGGGGGCTGCTCGTCAGTGGTGGTCACGCGGCGGCACGGTAGGAACCGGGCCGGTTACCGTCGCGGGGTCAGGGGCCCTCGACGACAGCGCGGACTCCCCGCCGGTCGATCGGCTCCCCGGGGAGTTGTTCCGCCCCTTCCGGGATGACGATGGGCCTCCGTTTCGCCCTCGTCCGCTGGTCCCCGCCGATCAGATGCTCGTTGTTCACCCTCGCCTGGCACGGCTGGTCGGCGGCATCCTCGTACGTGCGCCTGCACAAGTGGCAGTACACGTCGATCGCCCGGATCTGCGTGGGCTCATTCAACCGGTGGTAGCGGCGCATGTCCGCGAGCCGGGCGGCGGCCGCATTCACGGGGACGACGGCGGCGATCACCCAGTCGTGAGACAGGTCCTGGCCGGCTGGAGCCTGGGGGGGCTGCGGGGTGTCTGGTGGGAGGGAGAGTGGGGGTGCTGCAGGGGCGGTCAAGGGGCTGCGTCTCCTCGGGTTCGCGCATGGGCGGTGCCCGCGCGGGCGACCCGGCGCGTCCCACCCCTCGAACGCTGCCAGACCGTAGGGGTTACTGACGGTTGTGTCTGGGGGTCAGTTGAGCAGGCCCCGCTTCTTCCTCCCGATGATCGGGAACGGCTCGTACACGGACAGGCAGGAGGCCTCCGCCCGGTCCGGGGAGTCGACGCCCCGCTCCCGCATCGACTTCTTCGACTCGACGACGGCGAGGCCTCCAGCGTCGTTCCCGAGCCTCGGCGTCGACAACTGGACCCGGCACTTGTGGTCCACACGCAACCGGATCCGGCCCAGCCCGCTCGACGGGTCCGGCTGCAGCAGCTGCCGCATCGCAATCCACATCTCGTCCCGCTTCCGGCGGGGCCGCAACGGCGCGCCCGGGTCATCCCGCTCAGGGGACTCCGACACCATCACGCCGACGATCTCCGAGTGGTGACGGCGCAGCCGCCGGCCATCGCTGCCGGTGGGCAACTCGTCGTCCCGGTGGGAGGCCGACCCGATGTCCGCCCACCGCTCCAACATGCCGACAGCGCCGTGCCCGAGACCGTTCTTGTCCACCTTCACCCGCACCGGCCGCGGGGACCGGAGGGCCTTCGCCAGCCTCTCGGCCGCGTGGATCTCCTCGAGGATCCGCTCAGCGACCGTCACCTGGGAGCTGTTCTGCGCCCCGACCGAGGTGTGCCGGTGGTGGATGACGTCGCCAACACACCGGTAGATGGCGAACTCGTCGCCGCCGTCGGCGGCCACGTCAACCCCGAGCCGCACCCACGACCCCATCGCCACGGTGAATTCGTCGGCCTCGCCGTCCAGGCCCAGGTCGCACAACCGCACCCACCCGTCGCCTTCCCGGTCCGGGGAGTCGATCGCGGACTCCACCCAGGACGTCGGGTTGACCTGGGAGCCGCCGTCCTTCGGGAACTGGGCGAACACCTTGCTGATGACGTACGGGTGGTCCACGGACCCGTACTCGCGGATCGTCCGGTCAACCCAGTCCTGGTCTGGCAGGTGCACGGTGACCCGGTGCCCGTCTGGGTTGTGTGCGCAGTCCCGGCAGATCGGGGTGACCTCCCCGGTGATGGCGGGGGAGTCCAGGGACGCGATGCTGATCTTCCCGGTGGTGGGCTCGTCCGGGTCGTCGCCTTCCTCGCACAGCAGCTCGAACCAGGACCGGGGGTCATTCATGGCCGGGTTGCCGATCGCCAGCATCCGCGCGTCGCCCGTGAGTAGGTTGTTCGTTCCGCCACCGATGATCCGGGAGATACCGCCCGCCTCGTCCACGACCAGCAGCAGTTTCGGGGTGCCGTGGATGCCCTGCATCGCGGCTTCGTCGTTGTCCGGCGCGGTGAAGCCGTAGGCGGCGACGACGTCGTTGCCGTGCTGGTCGGGGATCTTCCACTGCGTCGTGTCCGTCGCCCCCGGCAGCCCGGACCGGGCGACAACCTTCCTGATGTGCGGCCACAGCTGGTACCGGACCTGACGGAACCGGGTCGCCGTCGTGACGATCACAACGGTCCCGGGAGGGTTCACCGCTCCAGCCCACGCGACCGCCCGGCCAGCGATCCACGTCTTACCCACCCCGAACCCGGCGGGCACGGCCAGCCGCTTGTACGTGGTGAGTCCGTTCAGGATCTCCCGTTGTTTCGACCAGATCGCCTCGTCGAGGACGTCCTCAACGAACACGGCCGGCGCGTCATGCCACAGCCCGAATGCGGTCCCCAGCTCGCGCGTGGACTCGACGAGCAGGTACCGGATGTCCTTCTCCGGGAGGGACCGGAGAACTTCCCGGCGCGCGGGCACGGAGGCCCGCATGAGCGCGTCGAGCAGGCCGGACG
>DASTGO010000064.1:0-27238 GCA_035719045.1 Kineosporiaceae bacterium
GCATCCCCCACCAGCGCACCGGAATCGGCCAGCCACCGCGCCGACCGGGTCACCTCCGGCGCGATCTGCATCAACTCCTGGCCGGCCGCCAGCCACAACTGCGCCAGATCATTGATCTCATCCTCGTCCACCGCCGGCCACCCGTCACCGGTCAGGACATGGAACATCTCCGCAGCCCACGGCGGAACCTCAAGACCCACAACCCACCACGCACACCGTGCGAATCGAAGGAGCAGCGTGAGCCCGGCTCCCCACGCACCGACACCCGACGCCACCCACACCAGCGAACCCGCACAGGGCACGACGCCCATGGTTGGGCCGGATGAGCCTGACCTTGCCATGTAAACGCTTACATGACAAGTGGCCTCGCATCCGTGACAAATGACCCACTCTCACGGCCAGCGTGACGGGGGCGCGGTGGCCCGATCCGTCCGGGCTCCGGACCTCCCGTCGGTGAGGAGCCGTTGACGGTCCTGGTGCGGCCACCCCGACCGGAATCAGCCGACGAGGACGGGCGTGTCGTCGAGAAGCTGGTACAGGGTGCCGCGACGGCTCAGGGTCCGGCCGGCGGCCTCGGCGATCCCCCGCAGCCGGGACTCGTCGATGAGCTGGCCGTGGGCGGCCCCGGCGGCCCGGCTGATGTTCTCCTCCATCAGGGTGCCGCCGAGATCGTCCACCCCCGCGGCGAGCAACTGCCGGATGCCCTGCGTCCCGAGCTTCACCCAGGACGCCTGGATGTGGTCGATCGCCCCGTGGTAGACGATCCGGGCGACGGCGTGCAGCAGCAGGACCTCCCGCCAGGTGGGTCCGCGACGGGACCGCCGCTTGAGGTAGATCGGGGCGGCCATGTGCACGAACGGCAGCCCGACGAACTCGGTGAATCCACCGGTGCGCCGCTGCAGGTCCCGGGTGCGCAGCAGGTGCCGGGCCTGGTGCTCCGGCCGCTCGATCGAGCCGAACATCATCGTCACGTTGGACCGCAGGCCGACGGCGTGTGCGGTCTCGTGGCAGTCCAGCCACTGCTGGGTGCTGATCTTGTCCGGGCAGAGCACCGCGCGGACCTCGTCGTCGAGGATCTCCGCTGCCGTCCCGGGCAGTGAGCGCAGACCGGCCTCCTTGAGCCGGAGCAGGTACTCCCGCAACGGTTCCCCGAGCCGGCGGGCCCCCTCGGTGACCTCCAGTGCGGTGAACCCGTGCAGGTGCATCCCGGGGACGGCGGCCGCGGCGGCGCGGGCCACCTCGACGTAGTAGTCCCCGTCGAAGCTGGGGTGAATGCCGCCCTGCAGACAGACCTCGGTCGCGCCGAGCTCGGCGGCCTCCCGGACCCGGTCGGCGATCTCCTGCAGGGTGAGCAGGTAGGGGGTGCCGCGCAGGTTGAGTGTCAGCGGGCCCTTGGAGAACCCGCAGAAGCTGCACTTGAACGTACACACGTTGGTGTAGTTGATGTTCCGGTTGCGGACAAAGGTCACCGCGTCGCCGTTGACCACCGCTCGCAGCTCGTCGGCCAGGGCCGCCACGGCCGCGACCTCGGGTCCACGGGCGGACAGCAGCGCGACCACCTCGGCCTCGCCGAGCTCCTGCCCGGCCCGGATCCCGGCCAGCACCTCGGCCACCCGTCCCGCCGTCGAGCCCGTTGTCCCTGAGCCGGCTGTCCCTGAACTGGTTGTCCCTGAACTGGTTGTCCCTGAACCGGTTGCTCCTGAACTGGTTGTCCCCGGGTTGGTCTCCTCGGTGTCGGCTGCCCCGCAATCCGTTGCGGCCGAAGGGATCAGCACGGTCGGGGCGACGTCGGTGCCGGAGTACCAGGCGGTCGAGCGGCGGGCGGACAGCATCACCTCGGCGCCGGTCCCGACGTTGACGGCCTCGCGATAGCGTTCCGGCAGAACACTTCCCGGGTCGTCGCGGGCCAGGCCGTGGGCGTCACTGCGGTCGAGCACGCAGAAGTGCAGGTCCGGGTCGACCCACCGCCCGGCGTCGAGGGCGAACTCCGGGTAGATGGTCAGCCGGGGCGCCAGCGCCAGACCGCGGCTCTCGGTCGCGGTGCGCAGCCGTTCCAGATGCGGCCAGGGGCGTTCGGGGTTCACGTGGTCGGCGGTCACCGGGGAGACCCCGCCCCAGTCGTCGATCCCGGCGTCGAGCAGGGCCGCGAAGTCGTCGGACAGGTTGGGCGGCGCCTGCACGTGGACGTCCGGCGGGAGGATCAGCCGGGCCAGGGCGATCGCCTGCAGATGCTCCGCGGGCGGGCAGGCCGGCTCGTCCCGCATCGCCGTGCCGGGCTTGGGCAGGAAGTTCTGGACGATCACCTCCTGGACATGCCCGTGCCGGGAATGGCTGGCGGCGACGGCCTGCAGAGCGGCGATCCGGTCCGCCAGGGTCTCGCCGATCCCGACCAGGATGCCGGTGGTGAACGGGATCGCCAGCTCCCCGGCCGCCTCGAGGGTGTCCAGACGCCGCTGCGGAGACTTGTCCGGGGCGCCGCGGTGGGCCGCCAGCCCCGGGTTCAGCGACTCCAGCATCATGCCCTGGCCGATGCTGACCTCCCGCAGCGCCGCCAGCTCCGGCCGTGGCAGCGCCCCGGCATTGGCGTGCGGCAGCAGGCCGGTCTCGGTGAGCACCAGCGCGCACATCGCGATCAGGTACTCCACGGTGGAGGAGTAGCCGTGGGCGGTCAGCCAGTCCCGGGCCTGCGGGTAACGGTCCTCGGGCTGCTCGCCCAGGGTGAACAGCGCCTCGTGGCAGCCTGCGGCCGCGCCCTGCTCGGCGATCGCCAGGACCTGCTCCGGCGACAGGTAGGGCTCCTGTGCCCGGGCCGGGGACTGGGCGAACGTGCAGTAGCCGCAGCGGTCCCGGCACAGGTGGGTCAGCGGGATGAACACCTTGGGCGAGTAGGTGATCCGCGTTCCGGTCCGGCCGTCGCGGACCTGTCGCGCCAGCCGGTGCAACTCGTCGCCGGGCAGGGCCAGCCAGCGCGCGACGTCGGCGGTGGTCGTCGGGTCGGGTGGCAGGGACACGGTGCCTCCAGCGGTTCTGCTCATACTTCGGTGCGGCTCATACTTCGGTGCGGATGGTGCCCGGAGGGGGACGGCACCTCACCGTCGAGGGGCCACCCGCCGATGCTCGCCCGGCCCGCCGTCGTCGGCCACCCGGGTGTGGGCCGTTCGGAGGTGATCCGGCGCACCTTCCGATCGGGGCGGCATCATGTCAGGCGTGACGAGCCGGCCGCCCACCCCCTCCCCGGAGCCGTCCCCGCCCGAAACCCCCCTCCCGCCGCTGGTGCCTGCGGTGCGGCCGGTCGCCGGGCGCGGGGTCCGCTGGTGGACCTCCCGGGTGGTGGTGGCCGCCGGGTACGGGGCAATGCTGCTCGCCGGGACCCTGCTGGTGCAGTCCCGCGACGCGACGGGCCGGCAGGCGGTGCTGCAGTGGGTCAGCACCAGCGTGGACAACCTGCTCGACCATCCCGTCGAGGCCATGGTGGCCTCGGCGTTCGTGATCGAGGGCGGGGAGCCGTACGGCTGGCTGGTGCTGGCCGTCGCCGGACTGGTGGCGCTGGCCTGGCGTCTGGGTCCCTGGCGGACCCTGGCCGTGGCCGGTGCGGCGCATGTGCTGGGCACGCTGGTCAGTGAGGGGATCGTCGCCTGGCGGGTCCACCAGGGACTGCTGCCGCAGGCCAGCCGCCGGCTGCTCGACGTGGGGCCGTCCTATGTGGTGGTGGCCGCCCTGGTCGGCGCCGTGGTGGCCGGGCCGCTGGCCTGCCGGATCGTGGGGGCGGCCGGTTTCGCCGTGCTCGCGCCGACGCTGTTCGACGGGCTCGCCGACCTGGACGTGCCGGCGGTGGGACACGTCTGCGCGGTCGTTCTCGGGGCCGGTCTGGCGGCCGTGTTGCGGCCCCGCCGGGTCGCCCGGCCCCCGATGATCAGCCCCAGAGCGGCACCGCCCGGACGGTGAGCCGGGGACCGGCCGGGCGGGTTGCCGTCCCGGGGCGGGGACGTGCTACCCGAGGGTCTCCTCGTCCTCCACGGTGACCTCGCGGCCGCCGAGCAGGGCACGCAGCGCGGGAAGGGCGGGCTCCTGCGGGCTGCCCAGCCGGAAGGCCAGCTCCCGCGCGGAGGAGTCGATCGCCCGGACCAGCACCCGGACCGGCCCGTCCGCAGGGTCGCCGTCGGCGTGCACCCGGACGTGGACGCCCCGCCCGCTGCCCTGCGCCGCCTGGTACGTCCAGTCCCGGACCAGCTCCGCCAGGGTGGATCCCGAGGCCAGCACGAGCTCGACCGCCCGGACGCCGAGCGCCTGCGCCAGCTCCCCGGTGGCCGCCGTCAGTTGCGCGTCGTCGATCGGGCCCGGGGCGACCACGACGACGGATCCCAGGGTGGAGGCGGTGGCCCCGGCGATCCCGAACAGCTCGCCGCCGGGTACGGCACGCCGCCAGGCTGCTGCCAGCCCGGGGTCCGCCACGAGGCCTGCGATCACGTCCGCCGTCGGTGTCATGTCCAGCTCCTGCCGCCGCCTCCGGGGCGGGTCCGGCTGATGGCCCGGGACCCGTCCGCCCGTCGGGGCCAGGGTAGTGCCCCGGCCGCCCAGGTTCGCCGATCAGTCCTCGCGCAGCAGGAGGGCCAGCCGGGGGCAGGACACCACGGCGTCCCGGGCGTGCGGCAGCAGGTGCGGCGGGACCGCCATCCCGCGGGACAGGTTGCCCGCGCGTGGGATCGGGTACCCCCACGGGTCCTCGCCGAGCAGTTCCGGAAGCATCTCGAAGCAGTGGCCGCGGCCCTCGCACAGGGTCCAGTCGACCTGTAGCCGGGGTCCGGTCACCGGGCGGGACGGTGCCGGCGGGGCGGAGCTGGTGCGGGTGGCGCTCATCGGGTTCTCCCTGGACGGTCGGGGTCAGCGGCGGGCGGCCAGGCAATACCCGGCCAGATGCGCCTGGACGTCGTCGCTGAAGGTGCGCAGCGCGGTCCGGACCAGGCGGATCGTCCCGTCGGGGTGGTGGCAGGCGCCCCGGTTCTCGACGAGCGCGGTGAGCTGCTCGATCTGGCCGGGCAGCCGGCCGTCCCGCTCCGCGGCGGCGAGCCGGTCGAAGGTGTGCGCCAGATGCGGCAGGCCGAACATGCACGGACCGCACTGCTTGGCGCTGGAGTCCGCCAGGTACTGCACGATCCGGGCCGTGGTGTGCAGGCCGCACTCGTTGTCGCCGATCGCGACCAGGACGCCGGCACCGGGTGAGGCACCCCATGGGGTCAGGCCATCCCGGGACATCGGCGCGCGGGCCACGTCCCGGCCCGGGATCCAGGCCCCGTGGTACCCGCCGACCAGGACCGCCCGCAGCGGACGGGACGGCCCGCCCGCCCGGTCCAGCACCTCGGCGATCGTCGAGCCGTAGGGCAGTTCGACCACGCCGGGCGCCCGGACCGCGCCGCTGACCGTGGACAGGAAGGTGCCGGGCTGCTCCGGGGTGCCCACCGCGCGGAACCAGTCCGCCCCGAACCGGGCGATCAGCGCGACGTGGGCGAGCGTCTCGGCGTTCTGCACCAGCGTCGGGCGGCCCTTGACCCCGGACTCCACCACGAGGCTGCGCTTGAACTTCGGCAGTGCCGGCCCGCCCTCGATCGCGGACACCACGGCGGACTCCTCGCCGGAGACGAACCCGGCCGGCGCCTCGACCACGGTCACCGCCAGGGCGTCCCAGCCGGCCCGGCGGCGTTCGGTGATCGCCCGGCGCACGGTGTCGGCCGCGGTCCCGGCCTTGACGTAGAGGTACACGTCGCGGGCGTCCACCGCGGTCGCGGCGAGCTGCAGGCCGTCCAGCACCAGATGCGGGACGTGGGTGAGCAGGGCCGCGTCCTTGCCGCTGGCCGGCTCGCCCTCGGCGGCGTTCGCGACCACCACGGCCCGCCGCCCCCGGGACACCGCGGCAACCTTCCGCCAGGTCGGGAAGGCCGCGCCGCCGCGGCCGGTCAGCCCGGACCGTTCCAGCTCGTCGAGCAGGGTCCCGGACCGTTCGTGGCGGGGTAGCGCGCCGAGCTTGCGGGCGTGTTCGGCCAGTTCGGTGGTGGCGCAGCCGGACAGCCGGGCGCCGCCCGGGGCAGCCACCCCCTCGGCGCGGTCGGCCACGGGTTCGGCGGTGGCGGTCATCGCTGGACCTCCTGGTAGGAACGGGGGTAGCGGGGCAGGGTGACGGTGGCGGGATTGCGGTCGAAGGAGTCCGAGACCCGCCAGCCGACGGCCAGGGCGACGGTAATGATGCTCAGAGCGCCGGCCGCCCACATCCACACCTGGCCCGCGTCGCTGCCGGTGCCGAGACCGTGCAGCAGAGCGACCGGCCAGGCGGCGTAGGCGGTCCAGTGGATCGCCCGCCAGGTGCCCGGGCCGAGCCTCAGCCGGATCAGGCTGGTGATCACCAGGGCGATCAGCAGGTCGCTGGCCAGGGTGCCCAGGCCCAGCCACAGCGGCCGGTAGGTGCCCTGGAACGGGACGAGCAGGTCGACGAGCTTGAGCTGCGCCCACTTGTCGAACATCAGCGTGCCGACGTGGATCGCCAGGAAGACCAGGGTGAGCAGGCTCGAGCTGCGGTGCACGGCGGCCACGGCGAACCGCGGCAGGCCCGGCAGCGGGCGGCCCGAGCGGGTCGCGATCCCCAGTGCCACCACGAGCGTGAGCAGCAGCAGGGTGACCACACCGGTTCCCCGGGAGAGGTACCAGAACGCGGACGTGAGTGTGTCACTCATCGCAGACCCTCCACAGGGGTGGTACGGATCGGTTCGGGCCAGGTGCGGGTGGCCAGGACGAGCCCGTCGTGCCGGACCAGCCGGGCCGGGACGCCCAGGCCGTTCAGCCAGGACCAGGCGGACTCGCCACGGACCATCGCGGCCGTGGTCAGGGTGTTCGACTCGACGCAGCTGGCGGCCGCGACGGTGACCGTGCGCCAGACCGGCTCGGCCGGCTGGAGGGTGCGCGGGTTGAGGATGTGGTGGACGGCGTGCTCGCCGTGCCGCCACTGCCGGCGGACCGTGCTCGACGTGGCGATCCCCGCGCCGGGGGTCAGCCCGATGTCGCAGCGGGGCTCGTCCGGGGTGTCCTGCACCCGGATCTGCCAGCCGCCGTCCGGGCCGGGCCCCGCGGTCGCGATGTCCCCGCCCAGGCTGACCAGGACACCGGTGCCGAGCAGGTCCACGACCAGGGCGGCTGCGCGGTCGGCGGCCCACGCCTTGGCAGTGGCCCCGAGGTCGAGCACCGTGTCGGCCGGGACGGTCAGCCGCCGGCCGGTCAGCTCGACCTGACGCCAGCTCGGGGTGCGGTGCACGCAGATCCGGCTGAACCCGCCGGCACCACCCGTCGGTTGGGCGGCGGCTGGTTCGGCAGCCGCCGGTTGGAGGGCGGTCGGCTGAGGGCGGGTGGGCCCGGCGCCCGTGGGCTCGGGGGAGCTCAGGAGGTGCAGGCCGGTGACGTCCCGGTCGAGGTCGGCCAGGTCCCGGTCGTAGCCGAGGGAGATCAGGGCCGCGCCGAGGGTCGGGTCGACATCGCCGTCGGTCCGCCGCGCCGCGTCCAGTCCCGCCCGGACCAGTTCCGCCAGCAGCGGGCTGACCTCGACCGGTCGTCCACCGGCGGCGTGCACCTGGTTGATCTCGGAGTCGGTCCGGAACCGGCTGGCCGCGGCGTCCACCTCCGCGAGGACCTCGGACACGACGGCGTGCGCCTCCTCGAGCCGGTCCGGCTCGGTGACGACGATCCGGGCGGTGGTGCTCCAGACCGGCCACTCCAGGGTGTCCGTGCCGATCCGGACCGGGTCCCCGGTCCCGCCGGCCGGGCGCCGGGCGATGGTCACGGGCATCTCAGGATCCCTGCGTGTTCGCGTGCACCGGGCCGCCGGGGGCCGGGGGCTGCACGGCGCCGGAGATCCCGGAGGATCCGGTCCCGCCGTTCACGGACCCGTTGGGGGCTCCGTTCGGGACCCCGCCGACCGCGCCGCCGACCATGCCCCCGTCGTCGGTGAGACCGCCGTCGGGGTTGGCGGCCTGCCCGTCGTCGAACGACTCCTGCCTCTGCCCCTGCCCCTGCCCGGTTCGGGCGGCGTCCGACTCGTCCGGGGTGGAGGTGGCGTGAGCGAGGGCGGCGACGGCGACACTGCCGGCGAGGGAGGCAGCCACCAGGCCGGCCATGACGGTCCCGGCGCGGCGCCGTCCGTGCTCGCGGGTATTCATCAGGAACTCCTCGGTCGGGTGGGTGAGATGGGGCGGGACCCGGCCGGATCACCCGGCTGCAGGTCCCCGGCCCCCTTGCCTGCAGCCCACTGTTCAAGCCTGGCCTCGTCCTCCCCTGTGGCGTCCCTGTGTGAGCCCTGTGCATGTGGACGGGAGGTCAACGCAAGGTCAACAGCCCGTCGACGGGGCCGGCCGGCGATGAGCGGCGGTCGCCGGTCTCGGCGGGGTGGGCGTTCGGCCGGATCTGCGTCGCGGCCCGCCCGCCGCCCACGGGCACGCCCCCGGTGACCTGACGCTGCCGTCGGCTGACCGGCCGCAGATGTCTGCGGGCGTAGCCTCACCCGCCGTGTCGCACCTGACGTACGTCGAGGCCATCGTGGTGGGCGCCTTCCAGGGCGTCACGGAACTGTTCCCGGTGTCCAGCCTCGGGCACAGCGTGCTGGTCCCGGCCCTGGTGGGTGGCAGCTGGGCGAAGGACCTCGACGTGACCGCCGCCGAGTCGCCCTATCTCCCGTTCATCGTCGGACTGCATGTGGCCACCGCCGCCGCGCTCATGGTGTTCTTCTGGCGGGACTGGGTGCGCATCGTCAGGGGGCTGGTCAGTTCCGCGCGCCACCGCCGGGTCCGGCATCCCGACGAGCGCCTGGCCTGGTTGCTGGTGCTCGGCACGATTCCGGTGGGGATCGCCGGGCTGGCCCTGGACCACGTCTTCCGGAGCACCCTCGGCCGCCCGATGCCGGCCGCCGCCTTCCTCGTCGTCAACGGGGTGATCCTGCTGGTCGGGGAGCGGGTGCGCCGGACCGCCCCGGTGCGCGTGGCCGACACCCAGCTCGCCGTCCCCTCCGGCACGGTCTCCACGACGTATGTCGGGCGGCCGGGCGGCAGCGCCGAACCCGTCCGGGACGACGGGCTGAGCGAGGACGAACGCTCCGACCGGCGGCTGGCCGGGTTGTCCTACGGCCGGGCGATGATCATCGGCAGCGCCCAGATCCTGGGTCTGCTGCCCGGGATCAGCCGCTCGGGGTCGACCATGGTCGCCGGTCTGCTGCGAGGCCTGGACCACGAGGACTGCGCCCGCTTCGCGTTCCTGCTGGCCACTCCCGCGATCGGCGCGGCCGGTGTGCTCAAGCTGCCGGACCTGTTCGGCCCGACCGGGGCGGGGATCCAGGGGCAGGTCCTGGTCGGAAGCCTGGCCTCCTTCGTGGCCGCGTACCTGTCGGTGCGCTTCCTGACCCGGTACTTCCAGACCCGGACCCTGACCCCGTTCGCGATCTACTGCATGGTGGCCGGGGCACTGGCGTTCGTCTGGCTGGCCGTCCGCTGAACGCCCCGGTCCCGGCGCCCCGCGGGTGCCGGGACCGGGCGCTCCGCCGCGAGGGCGGGCTCAGACCAGGTGGTGGCCGGTGAGCGGCACCGTGCTGCGGCCGAGCGCGCGCAACTCGTCGGCCAGCAGGGTGGCGTCGCGGACCTCGGCCAGATACGCCGGGTGGCCGCCGCGGAAGCCGAACAACCGCCCCTTGTAGACCAGGTACGCCACGGCGAGCAGGTTCACCACGAGCGCACCGGCCTTGAGGGGCGTGAACTTGTGGACCAGTTCGTAGACCTCCAGCGGGACGAACAGCGAGGTCGCCACCACCGCCAGGTACTCCGCCCACAGCCAGCCGCCCCACAGGCCGACGCCCTCGACCACCTGCAGCGCCCCGTAGCCGGCGAGCAGCCAGGCGACCAGGGTGTACGTCGAGCCGGAGTGGCCGAGCAGGGACTGTGCCTCGGCCAGCAGGTTGCTGCGCAGCACGTCCCAGCCGAGCTGGCTGCCCAGCGGCTGCGCGGAGGCGGCCACCTGGCCGAGCCAGTCCGCCACCGCCACATGGCTGCTGGCCAGCCGGGCGATGCCCGCGGCCGCCGCCAGCAGGAGCAGACCGCGGCCACCCCGTTCCACCGCCAGGACGCGCAGCAGGGCCAGTTTGCGGCCGTGGGTGCCGCGCAGCACCTGCGGCACGTCGTCGAGCGGGGCGGGCCGGTCGGCGGTGCCGATCACCTGGGTGGTCGCGGTGTCCGCCGCGGGGTCGACGAAGGTGCCGCAGCGCAGGCAGCACAACAGGTCCCCGTGCGGGCCCTGGGCCTGCAGCCGGGCGGACACCGGATCGTCCACCCTCGCCAGCACATGTCCCTTCCGGGAGCAGCGGTGCAGCACCCAGCGCTGGTCACGGCGGGACAGGGTCGGGGCGGGTGCCTGCGGGCCCGGCTGCCCGGCCGGGGTCTGCGGCAGTGGGGGGTGCGGGCGTTGACGACCCGACGGTTCGGACCGGACGGGCAGCGGGCGGCCCGTGCCGGGGGTGCCGGGAGCTGCCGGTGCCGCGGGCGGGCTGTCGCCGGTGGACGGGCCTGCGGGGCCGGCGGGCGGGGTCTGGGGGGCCACGGGGTCCTCCTGGTCGGTCGCGTCGGCGACATCATCGCGCGGGAGCGGACGTCGCGCAGGCGTGATCGGCTCCCGCCCCCGGCGCGTCGGGCCGGACCAGGCGTACTTCCGACACCTTCCCGACCTTCCCGCCGGTCGGGACCTTGGTCCCTCGAACGCTGGTGGCGTTCCACAGGAAGGAAAGCCCGCCGGTGGTCGGTGTGAGCCGGGGCACGCTGAGGCCGTCCGGTCGACCTGGCCGGGAAGGGGCCACCGCCGGCGGCGGTCCGGCCGCTCGACCGTCGGAGGTGGCGATGCCGCGGCTGGAGATCGCGGGCACCCAGATCCGTCTGCAGTTGCGGCCCGGGGAGAGCGTCCTCGCCGGCCTGCACCGCAACGGGTACGCCGTGAACGCCGGCTGCCGCCGCGGCGATCTCCGTCCCCGCGGACTTCAGGCTCCGCTGCGTGGCGCCGTTCCTGGCGGCGCTCGTCGGGCCCTGAGCCGCCGCCCGGCCCTCCCGGCGAGGTCGGACGCACTCCGCCCGGTGAAGCGCCCACCACCACCGGCGAGCTGCACCCCTGCACCTACGACCGAAGGAGTTCGTATGGCTGTCCTGCGCATGGGCTATGTCCATGTCAAGGTCACCGACCTGGCCCGGGCCAGGGACCACTACGCCAACACGCTGGGGCTCTACCCGACCCGGGAAGAGCCCGGGCGGATCTTCTTCAAGGGCTGGGACGAGTGGGACCACCACTCGGTCGTCCTGGAGGAGGGCGGCGTCGGTGCCACCAGGTTCGGGTTCAAGGTCCGCGACGCGGCCGACCTCGACGAGTACGAGAACAAGGCCGAGCAGTTCGGTGACGTCGAGGTCGAGCGGATGAGCGCCGGGGACAACCCGGAGGTCAGCGACGGCCTGCGGATCCGGCTGGGCATCGAGCACACGATCGAGCTGTACCACGACATGACGCAGATCGGGCTGGAGACCGGGACCCACAACCCGGACGCCTTCCCGCGCCACCTGGTCGGCGTCGGTGCCCCGCAACTGGACCACGCGCTGCTGATCGGCGAGGACATCGACACCGCGGCGAAGTTCTTCACCGAGGTGCTGGACATGTACATCCCGGAGAAGATCTCCACCTCGCTCGATGACGACGCGGACCACCTCGCGTTCTGGCTGACCGGCGGCAACCGGATCGTCAGCGGGAACCGAAACGGGCGGCCCTGATCGGCGGCGACGGCGCCCAGGATCATCGTGACCAACACGAAGATGCCGATCGCGATCACCAGCGGGAAGAACAGCCGGAGGGCCTAGCGGTTCAGCTGTCGGCCGTCCCCCGCGTGGGTCTGCGACCGGATCACGGGCCACACGTGAGGTGACAGCGCGACGTCGAGGAGGCCGGCTATGAACTCCTGCGGGTCGATGCCGCGTGAGGCGGCCTCGGCCTCGATCCGCTGCCAGGTCTCCCGCCGAAGCCGGAGCCGTTGGAGGCCGGGCTGGGGCGGTGACGGCTGGGCCGGACCGCCGCCAGACGTGTCGATGACCGGGAAGCGGTGGTAGCTGGTGAGATCCACGATGCTGTCTTCGGTGCCCAGCCCGTTGGAGACGTAGCCATCCGCGAGCGGATCGTTCTCCCAGCGTCGACCGTCGAGGAGGTAACGGAACCGATAGCGCTCGCCGGCCGGTAGTGCGATTTCGGTGCGGAAGCGTCCGTCATCCAGCCGGGTCAAGGGATTGGCCTCAGCTCGCCACTCGTTGAAGTCGCCGCAGACGCTCGCCGTGGTGGCGGAAAACCTTGCCGGCACCTCAAACCCGACCAGGACCATGTCGTCCGCGGATCGGCCCTCCCCGGTCTCGTACGTGTCACGCCTGAACCTGCGCTTGTCCACGTCGCTCCTTCCCTCAGCCGCGATCCGGTCAGCCGCGTCCACTCGGCCGGGCGTCTTCACAGACCGCGGGTGTCCCGACTCGAGCGGACGACGCGCCCTGCGGGAGCTGCGCGTGCCTGCCGCGTTCACAGTGGGCACGCTCCCGGAGAACGCGCCGTCCCCTCCCTCGATGGGCGAGCGGTCAGGCGATCGACCGCACCTTGTCGCCGTATTCCTCCTCGGCCTCACTCTGCACCGGCAGGTCGGTGGTGATCACGGCCCGAAGGACGAGGCCACCGTGGAACTTGACCACGCGAGACATCAGCGCGGTCCAGTACCGGATGGCCTCGCGCAGGTCGAGCAGTGTGCGGGGCGATACATCCAGGGCGGCCGCTACGACGGCCCCCGCCAACTGCCCCACACTGGGCTGGTAGAGCCAGGCCGGTCCGGACACGCCCTGAGGCCCCTGTTCGCCGGGGACGCCGTGCGGACCAACGGGACCGCGTTCCCCCTGCTCGCCTTGCGGGCCCTGCATGCCGGGGAGACCCTGTGGTCCCCGCTCGCCGCGGGGGCCCTGGAGCCCCTGCGGACCTGGCTCGCCCTGCGGTCCGGACTCGCCGATGACGCCCCGTGGTCCCGGAGATCCCGGCGGCCCCGGCTCGCCCTGCGGGCCTTGATCGCCCGGGAGGCCGGTCGAGCCCTGCATGCCTTGCTGCCCCCGCGGTCCGGGCTCGCCCTCAGGGCCCTGGGGTCCGCGCTCGCCCCGAGGTCCTTGCTCGCCCCGAGGTCCTTGCTCACCGATCGATCCGGGTAGTCCCTTGGGGCCCCTGTCTCCTTGCTCGCCGCGCTCACCGGGCGGCCCGACGGGGCCCTTGTCGCCCCGCTCGCCTTGCTCGCCTATGGGTCCGGGTGGTCCTTGGGGGCCCTTGTCCCCCTGTTCACCGGGTTCACCGGGTGGTCCGACGGGGCCCTTGTCGCCCCGCTCGCCTTGCTCACCCGCGGCAACGGTGACCTCGACCGGAACTTCTACGGTTTCGCCTTCGGCCCGCGTCTCGGGTCCGACCTGGATGTTGGTTTCGGTGTCCGCCATGGGCGGTCAGTTCCCAGGTCCACGGCCGACACCCCCTCCTCAGTAAGTGGCGGGGCTCACATTCTCATGTCCTACGGAGGGAACCCGGGAGGGCCGGATCCGCGCGGGTGATCCCCAGGTACCTCCGGTTGCGGCGACGGTGAACACCAAGGACTACCTCGATCGCCGACCAGGGGCTATGGCTTCTGCCTGCCGCCCGTAGCGTGATCGCCGCAGCCGATACCGCCGGAGGCCGCCGATCAGTTGCCGGACAAGGCCTTGGCGCCGGCCTCCGCGCACAGCTCGTCCTGCTCGGCACTGCCCCCGGACACCCCGACCGCGCCGACCAGCTGCCCCTCGACGGTGAGCGGGACGCCGCCGCCGAACACCACGAGCCGGTCCCGGTGGACGATCCCGGTGAGCAGCGCCGGGTTGTCCTTGATCATCCCGTACCAGTTCCCGGTCGGGACGCCCTTGAAGGCGCTGACCGAGTAGGCCTTGTCCTCCGCGATCTTGGCCGACAGCAGCGGCGCGCCGTCCATCCGGCCGAAGGCGACCAGGTTGCCGCCCGGGTCGGTGACCGCGATGCACACCGCGATCCCCTCGGCGGCAGCACGTTCGGCAGCGGCTGCCACCACCCGGGAGGCGGCGTCGTAGCTGACGGTCGGCACGGTGCGGACGTCGGTCATGGGTCCTCCGGTCGGGTCGGCATCCGGGATGCGGCTCTGGTCCCGGACGGGGATCGGTCAGCGTCTGATCAGCGGTGAGCGTAGGCCACCGGCGCTGCGGCTGCTCTCGTCGAGGAACTCCTCGCGGTAGATGTCCCGCGGGAACAGCCGGCGCGACATCAGGGTCTTCATCGCGGCCTCCACCATGGCCGGCGGACCGCAGACGTAGGCCACCTGGACATGCCTGGGCGGCGTGATCCCGTAGTAGGCGAGATCGGGGAACGGACCGCCGAGCATCTGCTGCTCGAAGTACAGCTCGAAGGCTGGGCGGAACGACGGGGCGCGTCGCGCGCCGGTCACCTCGTGGCGGCCGCCTGGCGGCCCCGTGATCGGCGTCGGCGGTGCGGGCCGCGCGGTCCCGGTCCGTGCTCGTGGGGGATGTGACCCCGGTCGCATTCACCGGACCAGGCGTTAACCTCTGATACGGGACGTATGTAGCGAATCAGGCTCGGTGATCGTCCGCGGTGGGTGATCGATCGGGCCGAGATCTTCGCTCCTGGGGCGGCTATGCCGGACGTGGGGCGTCAGCGGAGGTGGGGGGCGATGTAAGCAGTGCCTTGGTCGCGTCGAGCGGAGGGCTCCGGGCAGCGACCGAGCCTTGACTGATCCCCGTTCCGTGACCCGGACGTCACGGCCGGCGGAACGTTGCGGGCAGTCTCGGCACTGTCGACCGCAGGGGCTGCCCCTCCTCAGGGGACCACCGGCTGAAGCATGCACGTGGTGGGTGTCCCGGTCCTGGTGGTGTCGTGGGGTGGGGGGATCCGCTGTGTTCGTCGTGATGGTGGCCTCCGAGTACGCGCCCGTGGCCCAGGCAGGGGGGCTGGCGGAGGTCGTGATGGGCCTGAGCCGGGAACTCGCCCTGCGCGGCCATGTGGTCGACGTGGTCATCCCCAAGTACGACTCCATGCGGTACGACCAGATCGAGATGCTGACCACGGCCTACGAGGACCTGCGGGTGCCCTGGTACTCCGGGCACGTGCCGACCACGGTGTGGACCGGTGTGGTGGGCGGCCAGCGCTGCTACTTCATCGACCCGCGCTCGGACGACGGGTTCTTCCGGCGCCCTTCGCTGTACGGCGCGCCGGACGACGTGGCCCGCTTCGCCTTCTTCTCCAGGGCGGCGATGGAGTTCATGCTCAGGACCAACCGGCGCCCCGACGTGATCCACTGTCATGACTGGCAGACCGCGCTGGTCCCCGTGCTCCTGTTCGAGGTCTACCAGCATCTCGGAATGTCCGAGCAGCGGGTGTGCCTCACCGTCCACAACTTCGCTCAGCAGGGGATGGCGGGCGCCTGGGTCCTGCAGGCGACGGGTCTGGGCCGGCCTGAGCACTTCTGCCACACCGACCGGCTGCGCGACGACGTCTACGCCGATGCCGTCAACCTGCTGAAGGGCGGCATCGTCTACTCCAACTACGTGACCACGGTCTCCCCGCAGCACGCCTGGGAGACCCGCCACACCGAACAGGGCATGGGACTCGGGCGCACGCTGGACGTCCACCGGGACAAGTACCGGGGCGTGCTCAACGGCGTCGACTACGACGTGTGGAACCCCGAGGTCGACCGCCTGATCCCGCACAGGTTCGGCCCCGGCGACCTCGGCGGCAAATATGCGAACAAGCAGGCTCTGCGCGACCGGTTCTGGCTGCGGGACGGCTACAAGCCGGTGGTCTCCTACCTCGGGCGGCTTGATCGGCAGAAGGGTGTGCACCTGATCCAACATGCGCTCAGGTACTCCCTGGGCCTGGGCGCCCAGTTCATCGTGCTGGGAACGAGCACCGAGCCGCAGATCCACGACGAGTTCCTGCGGCTGAAGGCGGAACTCAACGACCACCCTGACTGCCATCTCGAGCTGTCGTTCACCGCCGAACTGGGCCACCTGGTCTACGCGGGATCGGACCTCGTCGTCGTTCCCAGCATGTTCGAACCGTGCGGGTTGGTGCAGTTGACCGCACTGAAGTACGGGACGGTTCCGGTGGTCCGGCACATCGGCGGTCTCGTGGACACCGTCCATGACCGCGACTACTCGGACCGGCCGTGGGAGGCGCGGAACGGTTACTCCTTCCACCAGGTGGACACGCCGGCCCTGGAGTCCGCGTTGAGGCGGGCGCTCCGCCTCTGGTTCGACGATCCCCAGCAGTTCCGCACGCTGATGGTGCAGGGGATGGTGCAGGACCATTCATGGGCGGCACCGGGCGCGACATATCTGGAGATCTACGACCACATCCGCCACAAGTGACAGCACCCGACAAGGGACAGCACCCGAGAAAGCACAGGGCGACCTTCACGGTGGGACTGGAGGAACTGTGAGCATGCTCAGCGACGAGATCGACGGCCTGCCGAACATCAGCGGCTCCGAGGAACTCCTGGAGGGGGCATCGGGCCGGAGCCCGCGCGCTGCGGTCTTCTTCAGCGGGGGAGAGCCGTTCGCCGGGATCCGCAGCGCCTGCGCCATCGCCCTGCACATGCACCAGCCGCTGATCCCGGCCGGTGGCCCCGACCCGCGGACCGCCGCCCTGATCAGCAACCTCCAGTACATGTATGAGCATCCCGAGATCGGCGACAACCACAACGCAGCGGTCTTCCGCTGGTGCTATGCCCGGATGGGTGAGTTCATCCCGCAGCTGATCCGGGAGGGAATGTCCCCCCGGGTGATGCTGGAGTACTCCGGGACCCTCCTGCACGGCCTGCGCGTGCTCGGTGCCCACGAGGTGATCGAGGCGTTGCGGACGATCACGGTGGACCCGCAGTACCGGCAGGCCGTGGAGTGGCTCGGCTGCCCGTGGGGGCATGCGGTCGCCCCGTCGACGCCCGTGCAGGACTACCAGTTGCACGTCCGGGCGTGGCGGCACCACTTCGCGTCGATCTTCGGGCTGGAGGCGCTGGGACGGGTGCGTGGCTTCTCTCCCTCGGAGATGGCGCTGCCCAATCATCCGGACGTCGCCCACGCCTTCGTCCGGACCCTGCTCGACAACGGCTACGACTGGGTCCTGGTGCAGGAGCACACCATCGAGCGGCCGGACGGTTCAGCGGTGGACAGTCCGCACCTGCCGCACCGCCTGGTGTGCCGCAGTTCCACCGGAGAGACGGCGAGCATCATCGCCGTCGTCAAGACCCAGGGCAGCGACACCAAGCTGGTCGGGCAGATGCAGCCCTACTACGAGGCCAAGGGGCTGGACCGGCGGGAGCTGGCCGGCCACCGGGTTCCGCAACTGGTCACCCAGATCGCCGACGGGGAGAACGGCGGGGTGATGATGAACGAGTTCCCGCCGAAGTACCACGACGTCGTCCGGGAGAGCTCCGGGACGTCGACCCCCTTGATGAACGTGACCGAGTACCTCGAGCAGCTGTGGGCCACGGGGGTCACCGTCGAGGACCTGCCCGTGGTCCAGCCCCTGCTGCAGCACCGGATCTGGCAGCACCTGCAGCCGGGGGACGGCCCGCAG
Organism: Kineosporiaceae bacterium; assembly: GCA_035719045.1. Classification (GTDB taxonomy): domain Bacteria; phylum Actinomycetota; class Actinomycetes; order Actinomycetales; family Kineosporiaceae; genus DASTGO01. Next base: position 17,704 of record DASTGO010000064.1, read on the forward strand.
CGCCTGGCCCAGGTGATCGCCGACCTGTCCGCGAGGGATCACCGCTTCCATACCGAAGGCGGCAGTTGGACGAACGACATCTCGTGGGTGCGGGGGTACGAGGACGTGCTCGCGCCCATGGAGCGGGCCAGCGCCCTGTTCTTCGAACATGTCCTGAGCCGGGGGGTCCCGCCGACGGACTGGCGGTTCCGCAACGCGCTGTTCCACCTCCTGACGGCGGAGACGAGCTGCTACCGCTACTGGGGCAGCGGGATCTGGACCGAGTACGGGCGGGAGATCGCCGGCCGGGCGGCGGACATCGCGACGTACGACTTCTGAACGGGCCGAACACTTTCTGGACGAACCGGACGAGCAGACGTACCGGACGGGCAGACGTATCGGACGAGGAGACATGGAGGTACGGGTGGGAGAGATCGCCTGGGCCCTGGTGCTGAACCTGCATCAGCCGAGCGGCAACCTGGAGCGCCTCCTGGAGACGCAGGAGTGGGCGGCGAAGGAGATCCTCTGGGCATTGGACCGGATCCCCCGGTCGCTGTGGGGTTTCGAGGATGTCGGCCGCGTGCACCTGTCCCTGTCGGGAACGTTGCTGGAGACCTTGTCCGATCCTGAGTTCCAGCGGCGCGTCTACGGTGTCGTGGACTGTGGGTCGCTGCTGTGGCATCTGCAGAACACGAGCGTGATCGACGTCCTGGGCACCGCGTACTACCACCCCGTCCTGCCTCTCATTCCCGCCCCGGACCGTGACGATCAACTCCGGCGATGGTGGACGGCGGCCGCGCACCTGTTCCACCGCACGTGCTTCGCCGGATTCTGGCCACCCGAGCTGGGTTTCCGGATGGAACTCATTCCCCAGATCAGGCGCCTGGGCTACCGGTATGTCGTGGTGGACAGCGAGTACGTCCGCCCCGTCGGTCAGATGCGGTGGGAGGAGATCCGGTACCGCCCCCACCTCGCCTCCTTCGCGGGGGAGCAGATCGTCGTCGTGGTGCGTGACCGTGACCTGTCGAATGCCCAGGAGTCGGGGATGGAGGTGGACTGGTTCCGTGCCGAGGTGGCAGCCCGCACCCGCCACTGTGACTTCCCCCCGCTCGTCACCACCTGCACCGATGGCGACAACGGCGGGTGGTTCCGCAACACCGGACCCAACTTCTGGTCGGAGTTCTACCGGCCCCTCCTGCACGCGGTACGTGGCGGGGACGGCGGCGTCCCGCGCCCCAGGTTCATCCACGAGTACCTGGATCGGTACGGCGCCCAGGGTGAGGTGACCGTGGAGCCGGGGGCCTGGAACACCGGTTGGCATGACGGGCGGGGATTCGTGCAGTGGACCGGCTCGCCGGACCAGCGCTCGATGCTCGCCCGCGTCGGCGAACTCAGCCGGGCCGTGCGTCAGGCGCAGGCTGACGGCGTGGAGTCGGCATCCCGCTCGGATCCCGACCTGGACCGCTGTCTGGAGCAGGCCCGGTGGCGGGTGCTGAGGGCCGAGACGAGCTGCAACTTTTTCTGGGGTGACGCCTGGCTGTCCCGCTGCGAGGACGACCTGCGGGAGGCGCAGCGCCGGCTCGACGTCGTCCGGGAGGCGGGTCAGTCGAGGGTCAGGTCGTTGCCGAACAGGTAGTCCTGGCCGAAGTTGTTGTCCCAGTAGGTCTGCGCCGAGTCGAGGTTCCGGTAGTAGACGGCGAACCTGCAACCGCGGGCGTCGAAGGGCGGGGAGGTGAAACTCCACCGTTCGGCGGGGCCCGTGACCCAGGGGGCCCCGCCGCCTTCGCGTGCGATCCCGTCGTAGAGCCCGGAGAACTCGATCCACCGGGAGGCGCCGTCGGGGAGCATCCGGACGCCCACGGACTTGCGGTACGAGACGTTGTCGACGTAGATCAGGCCGTGCATCCGTCGCCGGGCCGTGCTCACGGCCCGCAGTTCCGCACGGCGCAGGCAGACCCGCCCGCCGACGGCGTTGGCCCACAGCGGCACGCGGTAGTTCCGGCCGTCGTTGTTGTCCCAGAACGATGCGCCGCCGGCGTGGTAGAAGACCGCGAACTCCTCCGGGCGGGGGACCGTGTCGGCGAAGACGTCGTAGCCGAAGTGCCGGGATGCCGGTGACAGTTCATGCTCCTGCCAGTCCTCGCCGATCCGGCCCCGGATGCCGACGCGCTTGTCGCCGGCGAGGTCCTTGACCCTGACCCGCACCAGCGTCCGGCCGTCCTGGGTGGTGGCGTAGGCCAGCCTGATCGGGGGGACTCCCTCGGCCATCAACCCTCCCGCGCTCCTCCTGCCTGGCCGGCGCGCACCAGGCCCGTAGCCCTGCTCTGCCGTGGCCATATGCCCTCTATGACCAGGCATATCACCCATGTGGGAGACGGGCAGTGCCGCGGTGTCAGTCGCGCGGCGGCAACTGCCCGCCGAGGGCCCGGGACAGGGCGAGGGCGGCCGTGCGGACCGCGGGGGACATCCGTTCGACGTCCAGCCGTTCGGCCCGGCCGGTGACCGAGATGGCGGCGGCGATCCGCCCGTCGGCTCCGAACACCGGGGCGGCCGCGCAGACGATGCCGACCGCGGACTCCTGCCGGTCGTAGGACACCCCGGTCTCGGCGATGGTGCGCAGTTCCCTGGCCAGCGCCCCCGGCATGATGATCGTGAACGGGCTGCGCCGGGTCAGGCCCGCCTCGATCCGGGCCTTCACCACCTCCGGCGGGCTGAACGCGAGGATGGCCTTGCCGACCCCGGTGGCATGTGCCGGCATCCGGCCGCCGACCCGCGACGGCAGCGGCTGGGAGTCGCGCACGCGCATGATCTCCACGTAGACCACCTCGATCCCGTCCAGGACCGCCAGGTGGACGTTGTTCTGGGTGGCCTCCCGCAGGTCCTCCATGTACGGGATGGCGGCGTCCTTGAGGGTCCGCTGCCGGGGGACCAGTTGCCCGAGCTCGAACAGGTGCATGCCCAGCCGGACCCGCCCGTCCGCCTGCTCCAGCAGCCCCAGGCGGACCAGTTCGCCGGCGAGCCGGTGGGTGGTGGACTTGGCCAGCCCGCAGCGACGGGACAGCTCCGAGATGCCCAGTTCGGTGCGGTCCGCCCCGAAGGCGTCCAGCAGGCTGATCGCACGCTCGAGGACCGACGCCGGGGCCCCGTCCCACTCAGCGGAACGCATGCCTTGCATGGTCCACCTGCCGGCGGCGAGTGTCTAGGCACGCCCGGTGCGGTCGTTCGGATCCGGATCATAAGTTGTTCGGTTCCGTCCGATCTGCCGGGACGGTGCGGGCCGGCGGCGCTCCACCCGCTCAGGTGAGGGCGGGTGGCGTTCTCGATGTGAGGTAGCCGGCGGGTGGACGGTGATCGCCGTCCGTGATGAAGGTCGGGCGGCGGTGCCGCGGGGCTCGAGGTGGAGGCGTGCGATGGCGACGACCGAGGTTCCCACCCCTGCGTCCCGGCGGCGTCCCTCCGTCGGCCGCGACTACGAGCGTGCGCTGGTCGACGTCCGCCGCCGCGGGGTGGCCACCAACATGGGGGAGGCCCTGGCCGGGCTGGCCTCGGTGGCGGCGCCCGTGCTCGACGCCGCGGGACGGGCCCAGGCCGCGATCTCGCTCGTGGGGCCCGCCCAGGAGTTCGCCTCGGACTACGGCCGTCCGGCACGCCTGGTCACCGTCGCGGCGCGGCGGCTGGCCCGCAGTCTCGGGATCTGAGGGGATGAGGACCTAGCGCACTGAGTCGTTCCCGCAGCCCGTCGTCGTTCCGCCAGCCCGTCGTTCGTTCCATCAGCTCGCCGTCTTTCGTTCCGCCCCGATTGTTCCGTCATCGCGAACGTCCCGGTCATACCGGGCGTCTCGCGTGCCCAACGTCGCCCTGACGCCTGGTCCCGAGGCTCGCCCCGGGCCGGACACGGGACGGCAACCGGAAGGAGATACCGCGTGGACGCCGAGTCGCGCGCCGCAGCCGCCGACCTGCTCCTGGACGCCTACCAGACGAGGAAGCCGGTCGACCCGCTGATCGACCTCTACCCCGGCATCGAACTGGACGACTCCTACGAGATCCAGCTCCTGCAGATCGCCCGGCGGCTGGCCGGGGGCGCAACGGTGAAGGGCCACAAGGTCGGCCTCACCTCCGCGGCCATGCAGCGGCAGTTGGGCGTGGACCAGCCCGACTACGGCCACCTGCTCAGCGACATGTTCTACCTGGAGCACCAGCCGATCCCGGCGGGCGCCTTCCTCCAGCCGCGGGTGGAGCCCGAGGTCGCCTTCGTGCTCAAGCGCCCGCTGCAGGGGCCGGGGGTCACCATCGCCGAGGCGATCGCCGCCGTCGACTTCGTGCTGCCGTCGCTGGAGCTGATCGACAGCAGGATCCGGGACTGGAAGATCGGCATCCTGGACACCATCGCGGACAACGCCTCCTCCGGCGGCGTGGTCCTCGGCAGCACCCCGGTCCCGCTCGACGCGGTCGACCTGCGCCGCTCCGGTTGCGTGCTGTACCGCAACGGCGAGGTGGTCGGGACCGGTGCCGGCGGGGCCGTGCTCGGCTCGCCGCTGAACTCCCTGGTCTGGCTGGCCAACACGGTCGGTGCCCGCGGCATCGTCCTGGAGGCCGGGCACGTGGTTCTCCCCGGTTCGATCACGGCCTCCGTTCCGGTCGAGCCGGGCGACAGCTTCACCGCGACGTTCGCCGGCCTGGGCAGCGTCACGGCACGGTTCGCGAAGGAGGCGTTGTGAACGGCAAGGCGATCGCGGCGATCGTCGGTTCGGGGAACATCGGCACCGACCTCATGTTCAAGCTCCTGCGGCGCAGCGAGCGGCTTGAGGCCCGGTACATGATCGGTGTCGACCCGGAGTCCGACGGCCTGCGGCGGGCCCGCAGCGTGGGGCTGGAGGCCAGTCACGAGGGTGTCGACTGGCTGCTCAAGCAGGACGTGCTGCCGGACATCGTGTTCGAGGCGACCAGCGCGAAGGCCCACGCCGCCAACGCGCCCCGGTATGCGGAGGCCGGCATCGTCGCGGTGGACCTCACCCCGGCCGCGGTGGGCCCGTATGTCTGCCCGCCGGTGAACCTCGAGTTCAACCTCGACGCCATGAACGTCAACATGATCACCTGTGGCGGCCAGGCGACCACGCCGATGGTCAGGGCGGTCAGCCGGGTCGTCCCGGTGGCCTACGCCGAGATCGTCGCGTCGATCGCCTCCAAGTCCGCCGGTCCGGGCACCCGGGCGAACATCGACGAGTTCACCGAGACCACGTCGAAGGCGCTGGAGGTGGTCGGCGGCGCGCAGCGCGGCAAGGCGATCATCATCCTGAACCCGGTCGAGCCGCCGATGATCATGCGCAACACCGTGTTCTGCGCGATCCCGGCCGAGGCCGCCGAGCCCGGCGAACTGCAGGACCGGGTGACCGAGTCGATCGAGGCGATGGCCGACACGGTCCGCGAATACGTGCCGGGGTACAGCCTGCGCGCCGCCCCGCAGTACGACCCCGCCCGGGAGATCTGGAACGGGATGGCCCGGGTGGCGATCTTCCTGGAGGTTCGCGGGCGCGGGGACTACCTGCCCGACTACGCCGGCAACCTCGACATCATCACCGCGGCCGCCGCCCGGGTCGGCGACCTGATCGCCGGGCACCGGGGCGCGGGCTCCTCCGGCGGGGCTGCCGCGGGTTCCGAAGAAGCTGCGACCGCGGGAGCGCTGTGATGACCGACCAGACCACCCCCGGTGCCGGGCCGGACGACACCCCGGCCGCGAACGGCACCGCCACCGGCTCCGCCGCAACCAGTTCTGCCGCAACGGATCTGCGCATCACCGACTCGACCCTGCGGGACGGTTCGCACGCGATGCGCCACCAGTTCACGCAGGAGCAGGTGCGCGCCGTCGTCCACGCCCTGGACACCTCCGGCATCCAGGTGATCGAGGTGGCCCACGGCGACGGCCTCGGCGGGTCCTCGTTCAACTACGGGTTCTCCCGGGTGGACGAGTTCCAGCTGATCGCCGCGGCGGTCCAGGAGGCCCGGCAGGCGAAGATCGCCGTGCTGATGCTCCCGGGCGTCGGCACCGTGGAGCACCTGCGGCACGCCCGCGAGGTCGGTGCGTCCGTGGCCCGGATCGCCACCCACTGCACCGAGGCCGACACCTCGATCCAGCACTTCGGGGCGGCCCGCGCGCTCGGCATGGAGACGGTCGGCTTCCTCATGCTCAGCCACCGGACCACCCCGGAGAAGCTGGCCGAGCAGGCCCGGATCATGGTCGACGCCGGCGCCCAGTGCGTGTACGTGGTGGACAGCGCGGGTGCGCTGGTCCTCGGCGACGCACAGGCCCGGGTGCAGGCGGTGCTGGCCGAGATCGGCGGGCAGGCGCAGGTCGGGTTCCACGGGCACCAGAACCTGTCGATGGGCGTGGCCAACTCGGTGCTGGCCTTCCAGGCCGGGGCCAAGCAGATCGACGGCGCGCTGTGCGCCCTCGGCGCGGGGGCCGGCAACGCCCCGACCGAGGTCATCGCGGCCACCTTCGAGCGGCTCGGGGTGCGCACCGGCGTCGACGTCAACGGGGTGCTCGCCGCCGCCGAGAACGTCGTCAAACCGGTGATCCCGCGGCTGCCGTGGATGGACCGGTCCTCGATCATCCAGGGCTACGCCGGGGTGTACTCGTCCTTCCTGCTGCACGCCGAGCGCGCGGCGGAGCGGTACGGCGTCCCGGCGTACGAGATCCTGCAGCGGGTCGGTGAGGCCGGCTACGTCGGGGGTCAGGAGGACATGATCATCGACATCGCCCTGCAGTTGCGCCAGGAGCGCGAGCTGGGCGATCTGGCCGGAGTGGGAGTGCGCTGACATGAGCTGGGACATCGACCGTGCGGCCACCGTGCTGCTGGCCTGCGAGGACGAGCGGACCGAGCGCGGCCCGGTCACCGAGCAGTGGCCGGAACTGGACCTCGAGACCGCCTATGCGGTGCAGGCCGAGACGCTGCGCCGCCGGCTGGCCCGCGGCGAGCGGATCGTCGGGGTCAAGCTGGGGCTGACCAGCCGGGCCAAGCAGAAGCGGATGGGCATCGACGTCCCGCTGACCGCGTGGCTGACCGACGCCATGGTCCTGCCCGCGGGCGAGCCCGTGCCGCAGTCCGCCCTGATCCACCCGCGGGTGGAGCCGGAGATCGTGTTCGTGCTCGGCGAGCGGCTGGAGGGCCCGGGCGTCACCGCGGCGCAGGCGCTGGCCGCGGTCGAGTACGTCTACGGCGGGGCCGAGATCATCGACAGCCGGTACAAGGACTTCAAGTTCACCCTGCCGGACGTCGTCGCGGACAACGCCTCCAGCGGTGCGTACGTCACCGGGCCGATCGGGCTTCCGCCCGCGGACCTGGACCTGGCCATGGAAGCGGTCCTGGTCGAGGTGGACGGCGCGATCGTCGATTCCGCGACCGGTGCGGCCGTCCAGGGACACCCCGCCGAGGCGCTGGCGCTGGCCGTGAACGACCTGGGCCGCAGGGGTTTCGCGCTGGAGGCCGGCTGGGTGGTGCTCACCGGCGGGATGACCGACGCGGTGTTCGCCCCGCCCGGATCCACCGTCGGCTGCCACTTCACCAACCTCGGGTCGGTGTACCTCAACGGCGGGGCGCCCGCGGCCGGTGGCGCCTGATGCCGCTGGTCGAGGTCACGCTGGTGGAGGGCAGGTCGCCGGAGCAGTTGCGCGGTCTGCTGCACGAGCTGCACGCGGCCGTGGTCCGGGCGGTCGGCGCACCCGGCGAGAGCGTGCGCGTGGTGATCCGCGAGGTCCCCGCCACGCACTGGTCTGCCGGTGACGTGACGATCGCCGAACGCCGGGCGTCGCAGGCCCCGCCCGCCGGACCGGGGCAGCCGCCCGGCTAGCCGGGCGGGCGGTCCCGCCGGCCGGACCAGGCCGCAGAACCCTTGCCGGGCAAGCGAACCCGGCCACCGATCAAGGCACCACGCAGTACGGGAGGAAGACGGACATGGAGTTCTTCGGGCACGTCATCGACGGCGAGGAGGTCGAGTCCGCGGACGGTGCGCGGATGGACTCCGTCGACCCCTACACCCGTGAGGTCTGGGCGCAGGTGGCCCTCGGCGGGCAGAAGGAGGCCGAGCTCGCCGTCGCCGCCGCCCGCAGGGCGTTCGACGAGGGTCCTTGGCCGCGGATGGGGTACGAGAAGCGGTACACGCTCATCCACCGGCTCGCGGACCTGATGGAGGAGCACGCCGACGAGCTGGCGATGGCCGACACCCGGGACATGGGCAAGCCGATCGCCCAGTCCCGTCACGACGTGGCGCGCAGCGTGTGGAACTTCCGGTTCTTCGCCGACCACGCCCGGATGTCCACCTCGGACGTGTACCCGATGGACTCCGGGCACCACGCCTACACCCGGTACGACCCGGCCGGTGTCGTCGTGGCGATCTCGCCGTGGAACTTCCCGCTGATGATGGCGACCTGGAAGGTGGCCCCGGCCCTCGCCTGGGGCAACACCGTGGTGCTCAAGCCTGCCGAGGACACCCCGACGTCGGCGACGATCCTCGGCCGGCTGGCGATCGAGGCGGGCCTGCCGGCCGGCGTGCTCAACGTCGTCCACGGCTACGGGCCGGACTCCGTCGGCTCGGCCCTGACCGCCAGCCCCGACGTCGACCGGATCACCTTCACCGGTGAGTCCGGGACCGGGAGGATCATCAGCGCGGCGGCCGCGAGGAACCTCGTCCCGGTCAGCCTCGAGCTCGGCGGCAAGGGCGCGAACATCGTGTTCGACGACGCCGACCTCGACAACGCCGTGAAGTGGGCGATCGAGGCGATCTTCCGCAACGCCGGTCAGGTGTGCCTGGCGGGATCCCGGTTGTACGTGCAGCGCGGGATCTACGAGGAGTTCATGACCCGGTACAAGGCCGCCGCCGAGGCACTGGTGATCGGTGACCCGAAGGACGCCGCGACCCAGTTCTCCCCGGCCCTGGCCAGCCAGGAGCACTTCACCAAGGTGTCGGGCTACCTGGACGAGGCGTCCCGGGGCGGCGGCCGGATCGTCACCGGCGGGCTCGGCGAGGGCTGGGGCGTGCAGCCGACGATCATCGCCGACGCCCCGGGGGACGCCCGGGTGATCAAGGAGGAGATCTTCGGCCCGGTGGTCGTCGCGACGCCGTTCGACACCGAGGACGAGGTGGTCGCCCTGGCCAACGACACCCGGTACGGCCTGAACGCCATGCTGTTCACCGAGAACCTGTCCCGGGCACACCGGGCCTCGGCGAAACTGCGCGCCGGGACGGTCTGGGTGAACTGCTTCTTCATCCGGGACCTGCGCGCGCCCTTCGGCGGGGTCGGGGACTCCGGGGTCGGGCGCGAGGGCGGCAACTTCAGCCGGGAGTTCTTCACCGAGCCGAAGGCCGTCGTCATGCAGATCTCCCAGGGCTGAACGGTCTCCCAGGGCGGAACGGGTCCCGGGCTGAGCGGGTCTCCCGCGGCCGGGCGGTTCTGCCGGGGCTGGGCGGTTCTGCCGGGGCCGGGCCGGGGTGGAACGGTGGCCCGCCCCCGGCTGGTCCGCCACACCCGCGGCGGGCACTGTGGCACATGGTGCCCGTT
>DASTGO010000065.1:0-9510 GCA_035719045.1 Kineosporiaceae bacterium
GTCCAGCAGCACGCGCAGGGCGGCCGCGCCGGGGGTCCCGGGCCGCAGGGCGTGGTCCTCGGCCAGTTCGGCGACCACCCGCAGCAGCCGGACGGTGTCCTCGGCCCGCTCGGCGTACCGGCCGAGCCAGAACAGGTCCTCCGCGGCCCGCGGGGTCGGGGAGGGCAGCGGTCCGCCCGTCGCGGGGGCGCCACCGGCCGCCGCTGCTCCCGTGACCGGCCGGGCCCGGGCGGGAGTGTCTGCCGACGGTTCACCGGCCTGCACCCAGACGTCCTTGGCCACGGCACCGGCCGGTCCGCAGGCCAGCAGCCCGTCCCCGGCGGCCACCCGGGCCAGTCCGCCGGACATCACCTGGTAGCCGTCGCCGGCCGCCACCGCGAAGGTCCGCAGCACCATCCGCCTCGGCTGCAGTCCGGCGGACGTCACGACGGGGGCCGTGCCGAGCGGCAGCGGCTCCTGCCCGCACCAGCGCCAGGGTTCGGCTTCGATCCGGCGGCGCAGTCGGTCACGTTCGGCGTCGGACAGCTCCCAGCCGAACCGGCGGCCGGTGCCCTCGCCGCGGGCGATCGGGCGGATCACCAGCTCGCCGAGCCGGGCCAGGACATGGCGACGGGACAGGTCCTCCCCGCACCAGTAGGTCGCCGCGTCCTCCAGCAGCGGATCGGTGCCGAGCAGGGCCCGGCACAGGTCCGGCAGGTACGGGACCAGGCCGGGGTTCTCCAGCACCGCGGCACCGAACGGGTTCACCACGGACACCGTCCCCTGCCGGGCGGCCTCCAGCAGGCCCGCGACCCCCAGCCGGGAGTCCTGCCGCAGGTCCAGCGGGTCGGCGAGGCCGGGATCGACCAGGCGCAGCACGACGTCCACCGGTTCCGGACGGCCCGGCGAGCGCAGCCAGACCCGGCCGTCCCGGACGCTCAGGTCCCTGCCCTCGACCAGCGGGTAGCCGAACAGGGTGGCCAGGAACGCCTGGTCGAAGGCCGTTTCCGCAGTCGGCCCGGGGGTGAGCAGGACCACCCGCGGAGCCTGCTCCGCGGCGGGGGCGGCCTCCTCCAGGGCGGCCCGCAGGGCGTGGAAGAAGGTCCGCAGCCGGGCCGGGCGCAGGTCCCGGTGGAGACCCGGCAACACCCGGGAGACCACCCGGCGGTCGGCCATGGCGTACCCGGCACCGGACGGCGCCTGGGTCCGGTGCCCGAACACCCGCCACCGGCCGTCCGCGCCCCGGCCCAGATCGGCCCCGGCGAGCAGCAGTTGGCGCGGGCCCGGCAGCCGGACCTGGTCGGCCTCCCGCAGGAATCCCTCGTGACCGAACACCACGGCCGGCGGGAGCAGTCCGTTGCTCAGCACCGTCCGCGGCCCGTACAGGTCTGCCAGCAGCAGGTCGAGCAGTTCGGCACGCTGGGCGATCCCGTCGGCCAGTGCCTGCCACTCGTCGGCGGGCAGCACGACCGGCAGCGGGTCGACTTCCCAGCGGCACGGCCGGCTGCCGTAGGTGACCCCGTCGTCGTCCAGCAGGTCGCGCACCAGGTCGCGGCGGGTGAGCAGTCCCGCGGACCCCAGCCGGGCGATCCCGTCGGCGAGGGGCCGGCTGCCGCAGCGGGCGGCGCCGTCGGGGGCAAGTAACTCGTCGGCGGCCGGTGGCGGCGGAAGCGGTGGCGGGGCGACCACCGGACCGGCATCCGGCGTCGCGGCCTCCCCGGACCCGTCACCGGCCGGCGTGAGCGTGACCGCAGCCAGGGCCCGCCGGTAGGACCCCAACGGATCCTGCGCGGCCTGAGACCCGGACGGCACGGATGTCACACCCTGCATCCTGCCGTGCCCCTGGCGTGACGGGATGTCACGACGGCGTGTGCGGCGTGCCGTCAGCCGTCGCGCAGGTCGGCGAGCCGGGCCAGCAGGTGCGCGACGGCACGCGGATCGGCGACCCGGTGCCGGGCGATCGTGCTGCCCTCGCCGACCTTGACCGTGACGTCACCCCGGTCGTCGTCGAGCACGGCGAACGCCCGCTCGTCGGTGACGTCGTCGCCGAGGTAGATCACCCCGCCGCCGCGTGGAGCCAGCCCGGCCCGGGCCCGGAGCATGTCGAGTGCCCCGCCCTTGGTGGCGTCGACCACGGACAGGTCGACCACCTCCTTGCCGCGGGTGAGGTGGACCCCCGGCCAGGACGAGGGCCCGGCCAGCGCCTCCTCGGTGGCACTCCGCGCGACCGCCCGCGCCGCGCGGCGGGTGTGCAGGACGGCCCCGGCCGGCTTGTGTTCCACGAAGGTCCCGGGACTCCCCTCGCTGATCCGCTCCAGGGCGGCGGTGACCCGCGCCAGCAGGGCCCGCGCCGCCTCGTCCAGGCCCGGAACGGCCTCCTCCGGGTCGTCCCTCTCCGGACCGGCTCCGGCCGGTGTCTCCCCGGTGGCGAACTGCGCGCCGTGACTGCCGACCAGCAACGCCGACGGCGGCGGCCCGGCGAGCCGGCGCAGATCCGCCAGGGTCCGGCCGGAGACCAGCGCCACCTGGACCCCGGGGCTGCCGGCCAGCCGGGACAGTGCGGCGGACGCCTCGGGCAGGGGCCGGGCGTCCTGCGGGCAGTCGACGATCGGCGCGAGCACGCCGTCGAAGTCGACCGCGACCAGGATCTGCGGCCGGGCCGCCAGCCCGGCGACGGCGGTGCGCAGCGGGCCGGGCAGCGGATCGGCCGGCGCCCTGCCGAACTCGACCACCGTGCGTTCCGGCGCCCTGCCGAGCTCGACCACCGTGCGTTCCGGTGCCCTGCCGAGCTCCGGTGTCGCTGGTGCGTCCGGGTCGCCGGGCCGACGGGGCGGGCCTGGCACGGTGGCCTCCCGCGCTGCGGCCCGGACGATGCGCAGGGCGGGGTCGGGCTGCACCCCGCCGCCGGTTAGCTCCCCGCTCCCGGGACCGCCGGAGCTCACGAGGGGCGGCCGCTGGTCAGGCCCCTGTCCCGATCCCGGGGACGGCCTCGCCCGGCACCGTCGAGCTCGGCGTGCTGCAGCCGTTCGAGCTCCTCGCGACTGAGGTCGGCAAAGTGGGGCGAGTCCAGCAGGGTGGCCAGTTCCGGGTCGAGACGCTCGGGGTCCAGGTCGTCACGGTCGAGGTCGGTGCCGAGCCGGCCCGGTTCGCCGCGGCGTCCTGCGTTCAGCGGAAGCAGGTCCGCCCCGAAGGCGGCCAGTGCTTCCGCGGGGGCCAGGTCGTCCTCCTCCAGGGAGGCCAGGTCCGGATCGTCGGGCCCGAGGTCCACCACGGCGGGGACCCGCCCGTCGCCCTGCTCGGCACGGGAGACCTCCAGCCGGGCGATGTCGAGCAGGTCCGGCTGGCAGGCCAGGTCCTCCAGGGCCGTCCCGCGGCTGCGCTCCAGCGCCCGCAGGAAGTCCGTGGCCCAGCGGGACACGTCGAAGTCGAACACCCGGCGACGCAGCTGGCGCATCCGGCGGGTGGCCTCCCGGGAGCCCGCCGACGAGGCGACGACGACCGCCGCCTTGAGCCCATCGATGTCATGCGGGTTGACCACGTAGGCCTGCTTGAGCTCGATCGCCGCGCCGGTGAACTCGCTCAGCACCAGGGCGCCGCGCTCGTCGATCCGCGAGGCGACGTACTCCTTCGCGACGAGGTTCATCCCGTCCCGCAGTGAGGTGACGAGCATGACGTCGGCGGCCAGGTAGAGCGCGACCAGCTCCTCCCGGTTGACCGACTGGTGCAGGTAGTGCACCGCGGGGTGGCCGATCTGCCCGTGGGTCCCGTTGATCCGGCCGACGGTGACCTCGACCTGCTCGCGCATGTGCTGGTACTGGCCGACCCGTTCCCGGCTCGGCGTGGCCACCTGCACCAGGACCGCACCCGGGACGGTGAGCCGGCCCTCGTCGAGCAGCTCCCCGAACGCCTGCAGCCGGTGCAGGATCCCCTTGGTGTAGTCGAGCCGGTCGACGCCGAGCAGGACGAGGTCGGGGTCGCCGAGCTCGTGGCGGATCTGGCGGGCCCGCTCCTGGATGTCCGGCCGGTGGGCCAGCTCCTCGAACATCTGGGAGTCGATGGAGATCGGGAAGGCCGCCGCCCGCACGGTCCGCCCGCCGGGGCTGAACGTGGTGCGACTGGGCTGCGGCGGGCCGTCCACCCGGACGGTGCCCGCGGCGGTCGGCAGCCCGATCCGGCGGCAGGCGCGCAGGAAGTTGTTCGCGTCGGCGGGCCGCTGGAAACCGAGCAGGTCCGCGCCGAGCAGTCCCTTGAGCACCTGACGACGCCAGGGCAGCTGGGAGAAGATCTCGTACGGCGGGAACGGGATGTGGTTGAAGAACCCGATCTTCAGGTCCGGGCGCATCCGGCGCATCATCCGCGGGACGAGCTGGAGCTGGTAGTCCTGCACCCACACCGTCCCGCCGGGGGCGACCTGCGCGGCGGCGGCGTCGGCGAACCGGCGGTTGATCCGCACATAGGACTCCCACCAGGCCCGGTGGAAGGTCGGGGCCACGATCACGTCGTGGTACAGCGGCCAGAGGGTCCCGTTGGACATCCCCTCGTAGAACCGCTTGACCTCCTCGGCCTCCATCCCGATCGGCACCAGGTGCATGCCGTCGATGTCGAACTCCGGCGGAGCCTCCCCTGCGGACCCGGTCCAGCCGACCCAGGCACCTCCCTGCCGGCGCATCACCGGCTCCAGTGCGGCGACCAGGCCCCCGGGGCTGGGCTGCCAGGAATGCGTGCCGTCGGGCCCCACCCGCCGATCCACCGGCAACCGGTTGGCCACGATGACGAGATCGAACGCACCCGTCGCCGGATCCGGCCGGGTACCTCCACCGGCCAGGGCCGCGACCGGCAGCGAGCCGGTGTCGTCCAGGTCCTCGAGAAGGGGGAGGGGACCGGTGCCGCAGTCCGGGACCGCGTCGCCGGCCGGAGGTGGCTGACCCGCCACTCAGGATCACTCCTTCGGTCAGAACTCGACCATCTGGGGGACGCTTGATTGACCCTACTGGCCGAACCGTCCGGGACGGCCCTGGAAGAACCCGGCATCCACAACCTGAACATCACCGGCGGACGCAGTACGTTTTCGACCCGTCACGTCAGGATGTGGTCGGCCCCCCCAGGCCTGCGGGTCCTCAGTTTCCCGCGCTGTTGTGTAACGCGCTGCAAACAGCCTCACCCCGGCGAGTCCCCCGCACACACGTGACGAAGCTCACCGGAAAATTACCCCAAACCCGTCACAGGCGACAGCTTTGTCTGGCGGGTAAGCGTTTCCGCTCGGCGTGGCGCAAAGAGACACCGTTGTCGAGTCGATGGACACGCCGACACGACACACCGATGAAAACCTGCAACGGACTGAAACGGAATCCGATTGAGCACCGCTGGAACCCCCTTCCCGGCCCCGGGTCACGGCACCCACCGGACCGGCCCGCCACCCGCGAACCACCCCGGCACCGTTTCCGGAGCCGCTGCCTCGGCCCCGGACGACCCCGTACCTGCCCCTGCTGCCGGCGATCCCGCCCCCGCCGGCGATGCGCCCGTCGGTGCCCCTGCCCCCACCGCCGGTGCCCCCGTCGACGGACCGGCCCCCGCAGCCGGCGCACCCGTCGCCCCACAGGCCGCTATCAGGCAGAGCCTGCCCGCTCCCGGCCCCGGGGGCATCCCGACAGGCTACGCCGAGGTCGACCCCCGCACCGCGCTGCGCGTACCGCTGTGGCAGGAACTGCGTGCGGACAACCCCCTCTTCCCAGGTGATCCGCCGACGGAGGTCGGGATCTGGTCGACCGTGCCGGCGGACGGGTTCCTGGTCGAACAGGTGACCAGCCTGGGCAGCCACACCGGGACCCACGTCAGCGTCCCGGCCCATGTCCGCACCGACGGGCTCCACCTGGACGAACTCGGTGAACGCTGGACCCTGATGCCCCTGGCGGTGGTCGACGTCCGCCATCCGGGGGCCGGCCCGGTGCTCGGGGTGGCCGGGCTGCGGGACTGGGAGTCGCGGCACGGACCGATCCCGACCGGCGGCTGCCTGCTGCTGCTGACCGGCCGGGCGCAGCGCTACCGGCCGGGCGCCGGCTACGACGAACCCGCGCCGGGACTGTCCGGCGAGGCGGTGGCCTGGCTGTTCGACGAGCGGGCGGTCCTGGCCGTCGGGTCGGACAGCTTCGGGCCGGACGCCCCCGGCGACGACGGCTTCGCCGCCACCCGGACCGCACTGGCCCGGGGCGGGATCACCGTCGAGAACGTCGGCCCCGGACTGTCCCGGATGCGCCCCCACGGGGACTGGGTCGCGATCAACGGTCCCCGGCCGCACTGGTCGGGGGCGCAGGTCGGGATCACCGGGTTCACCCTGCCCCCGCGGTGAGCCGGCCCCTCAGGTCGGGAACAGGTGAGCCCGCCCGCAGGTCAGGAGTTGAAGCCGAGGCCGAGCCGGTCCAGTGCGCGCAGCCACAGGTTGCGGTGCCCGCCGGTGCGGTCGGCCCGGTCCAGGGACCACCGGGTGAGGTCGATGCCGATTCCGCGCACGGGCTCCGGCGGGAACGGCAGCGGCCGGCTGCGGACCATGTCCAGCCGGGTCCGCTCGGTGTCGAGGCCCTCCAGCAGGTCGAGCATGACCGCGGCCCCGAACCGGGTGGCCCCCACCCCGAGCCCGGTGTACCCCGCGACATAGGCGACCCGCCCGGCGTGGGCCGTCCCCCAGAACGGGCTGAACCGCGAGCAGGTGTCGATGGCGCCACCCCAGGTGTGGCTGATCCGGATGCCCTCCAACTGCGGGAAGGTCTCCACCAGGTGGGTGGCCAGCAGGGCGGAGGTGGCGGGCCGCTGGTCCAGTTGCGGGCCGAATCCGTTGCCCCGGTAGTAGATCGCGTCGTAGCCGCCGAACAGGATCCGGTCCTCGCCGGTACGACGGTCGGTCGTCAGCCGGTAGTAGTGGAACTGGTTACCGGCATCGGCCAGCCCCTGCCGCCCGGCCCAGCCGATCTCCGCGCGCTGCTGCGGCGTCAGCGGTTCGGTGACCACCGCGTAGTCGTACACCGGGACCACGTAGTGCCGGATCCGCCGCAGCAGGGGCGGGTAGGCGTTGCCGGCCAGCGCCACCCGGGCGGCCCGGACCCCGCCGTAGGAGGTGCGCAGCCGGACTCCGGCGGGGTCCGTGCTCAGGGCCAGCACCGGGGTCCGCTCGTACAGCCGGACTCCCAGCTGCAGGCAGGCCTCGCGCAGCCCCCAGGCCAGCCGGGCCGGGTCGACCAGGGCCGTGCCGTGCGGCTCGGACACCCCGGCCAGGTAGCGCGGGGAGACCACCTCGGCCCGCAGCTGGTCACGGTCCAGCCAACCGACCTCCTGGCCGTACCGGCGGGCCAGCTCGGCGTACTCGGCCAGCTCCCCGACCTGGTGCTCCTCGGTGGCCACGTCGATCTCGCCCGTCCGCTCGAACCCGCAGTCGATCCCGAACTGCGCGATGGTGGCCTCGATCTGGTCCAGGTTGCGCGCGCCGAGGTCGAGCAGGGTGGGTAGTTCGGCCGCGAACCGGGCCTCACCGTTGGCCAGGCCGTGGGTCAGCGACGCCGAGCAGAACCCGCCGTTGCGCCCGCTGGCCGCGTGGCCGGCGGTCTCCCCCTCCAGGACCACCACGTCACGGTCGGGGTCGATCTGCTTGGCCAGCAGGGCGGTCCACAGCCCGGTGTACCCGGCTCCGACGATGGCGAGGTCGGCCGACTCGGCCCCGACCAGGCCGGGCCGGGGTTCCGGGCGATCCGGGGCGTCCAGCCAGAACGGGACGGGCGACGCCTCGCGGAGGGAGGCCCGGGCGGATGCGGTCGGGGTGCTGGCGAACGGCACGACGTCACAGTCCTTCGATCTGCGGGCGGTGGCCGGACGCCAGGCGCCAGAGCACTTCTAGCACGCCCGGCGATCGCGCGGCAGCACCCCCGCCGTCGGTGACCGTCCGGCTCAGGCGGCCGGGACGCCGCTGCTCGCGAGATCCTTGGCCGACAGGGGCGCCGCGGACGACTTCTCGCGCTCGGCCGCCGACGCCAGCTCCTCCTCCAGTTGGCGGGCGCCGAGGCTGTTGCGCATGGCCCAGCCGATCGCGCCGAGGAAGACCACGACGACCACGCTCACGCCGATCACCGAGGCGGGCTTGGGCAGCTGGGTCACCCGGTAGACCAGCCAGCCCACCGCCGCGGTCGCCGGGATCGTCCCCACCCAGGTGAGGACCATCTCGCCGATGGTGCGCAGGCCGATGCCGCGCCGGGCGGCGGCACCCGCGCCGACCACCGAGAAGGTCGCCGCATGCGTGGTGGACAGCGGGATGCCGAGGTCGGTGCCGCCGAAGATGGCCACGGTGGCGCCGAGGTTGGCGGTGGCGCCGGTCCGGGCGTTGAGATGGGTCAGTTTCAGGCCGACGGTCTCGATGATCCGCCAGCCGCCCCACATCGTGCCCAGGGCGATCGCGGCGTAAGCGGCCAGGGCGACCCACTCCGGCACCGGGATGTTGCCCGAGGCGCCGTGCAGGTACCCGGCCCCGGCCAGCAGGGCGGCCATCACGCCCATCGTCTTCTGCGCGTCGTTGGCCCCGTGGCCGAAGGACATCGCGGCCGCCGTGGCCAGCTGCAGTGCCTTGAACGGCCGGGAGTTGTCATGCCATCCGGTGAGCTTCTGCAGGCCCATCACGAACGGGGTGACCAGTGCGGCGATGACGAAGGCCACCAGCGGGGAGATGACGATGAACAGTGCCGTCTTCTCGACGCTGGGCCAGCTGATCGCGTGCAGGCCGCCGGCGCTGATCCCGGCGCCGACCAGGCCGCCGATCACCGCGTGGCTGGACGAGCTCGGCATCCCGAAGAACCAGGTGAGGTAGTTCCAGGCGATCGCGCCCAGGAGTGCCGCGAACACCACGGCCACGCTCTCGGTGCCGGGCTTGACGATCTTGGCGACGGTGTTGGCCACCGCGGTGCCCACGAAGAAGTACGCGGCGAAGTTGCAGACGGCCGAGAAGCCGACCGCGAGCCGGGCGGGCATGGCCCGGGTGGCGACCACGGTGGCGATCGAGTTGGCCGCGTCATGGAAGCCGTTGGAGAAGTCGAAGAGAAGAGCCAGGGCGATCACAGCGATCACGCTGAGCAGCAACAGGTCCACGGAGCCTCCCCAGTCGTACCCGCGGCCAGGATGGCAGATCAAGGCCCCCGCCCAGCGGGACCGCAGGACCCGCGACTCGGGGCGGACATCCGGCGTTCACACCTCCGAAACGCAACTGACCTGCGGCAACCGATCGCCGTTGCAGTCCGGTTGAAGTCGCGTTCACGCGCCGTTCAACAAAGATTCGGCCATCGTTCGGCGACTGCCGGAGGGCTGTCGGGACCCACGGCGACGACCCAGCCCGAACGGGCACTCTGCGTGACGAAACTCCGGACCGGCCCACGATCCATCCGCCGGGCACGGACCGGCCGGGGCGGGCGTCCACACGACGGGACGGGTCCGTGCTGGCGTGGAGGATCACGCCCGAACCCGATGGGCACGGTGGCACATAGCGCCCTGAAAACGGGCACC
>DASTGO010000066.1:0-21222 GCA_035719045.1 Kineosporiaceae bacterium
CCCGCCACCCGGGCTCGCGCCCACCCGGGTCCCCGCCACCCGGGCTCCCCCGGCCCCTCGGCGACCACAACCACGGCCACGGCCCGGGGCCGTCGGCCGAGCGGCGGGGGTCAGCCGCCGCGGATCAGCCCGCTGCACCGACCAGCTGTGCCGCGGCCACGCCCTCCGGCGCGCCGGCGTCATCGTCGAGCTCGTCGGCCTCGGGGTCGGTGAGCAGGTCCAGATCCTGGGCCATCGCGTCCAGCTCCACCTGGCGGACCAGCTCGTCGGCCTCGGCCCGACCCGGCTCGATCGGCTCACTGCGGCGCACCCGGGTGTACACCGAGGTGCCGTAGGCCAAGTCGTGGCCCACGCAATCGGCCTCCACCTCGACGGACAGCCGTTCCGCCCCGTCGGAAGCGTTGTACTTGCGCACCCGCAGCCGCCCGTGGACGACGACCCGGTCCCGCTTGGCCACCGAGTCGGCGACGTTGACCGCCAGGTTCCGCCAGCAGGTGACGTTCAGCCAGGTGGTCTCACCGTCCACCCACTGCCCGGTACGGTCGCGCCGACGGCGGGTGGACGCCAGCCGAAAGCTGGTGATGCGCACGTTGTTGTCGAGCACGACGGCCCGTGGATCGCTCGCCACGACGCCGCTGACGGTCAGGTAGGTCTCGTTCACGGTGCTCCTCCTCGCCCCCGACCTGGTGCCGGGGTCGGTGACGAGCCTGCTGCCGGCGACCGATCATCCGCGACCACCGCCCCCGCGCCTGTGGACCGTGGGACGACCCGGACCGCTGTGGACGACTCGTCGCGCCGGAACACCGGCCGATCCGGTCCTCCCCCGCCGTGGACCCCGTCCGCCGGTCGGCGGGGGTTCAGCGCAGTTCGGCCAGGCAGTCCCGGACCTCGCGGTGGTCCGCCAGCACCCCGGCGACCCCGTCCAGCACCCAGGTCTGGGCGACCTGCTCGACCGCAGCCTCCAGCCGGGCAGCCAGTTCCGCACGACGCCGGCGGATCCCCGACTCCATCAGCCGGTGCGCCGGCCAGGCGAGAGCTCCACCTAGCAGCCCTGCCAGCAGCAGTGCGGTCGGCAGCGGTACGGGTCCGAGGAACGGCGTCCGCCCCGGGACACCGGAAAGCCAGTCGAGAACGCCGATCACGGCCAGCCAGCCGAACCCCACCCCGGCGCATCCGGCGAGCAGCACCTGGACCAGCCAGGCGACGGTCCACCAGCGCGGCCGGACCCAGGTCAGGTCGACCTCGCGGATGGCCTGGTCGAGGGCTGCGGACAGCCCGGAACCACCACGGTGCCAACCGCTCGCAGCCCGCACGGCGGACGCCCAGCGCGGCGGCAGCGTCCGGCACACGGCGTCGGCCAGGGTGCGTGTGGCGAGGTCCACCTGGGCCTGCTGGGACGGGGTCGGTGCGGGCAGGGCAGCGCCGACCAGATCTCGCAGCCGGGCGCCGGCGACACCCAACTCGGTCTGCTCCAACGGGTCCGGCCGAAGCCGTTGCCACCAGCGCAGATAGGGCCAGTCCAGCAGTGCGCCGGCCCGGCGGCGCTGGTCGGCGTCGACGGTGTCGAGCACGACGGGCACACCGGCCGCGTCGGCGAGGTCGCGGACCAGTCGATCGGCCGCCCCCAGCTCCTGCAGGTCCGGTTCGGTCTCGGCCAGCCATGCCGCCAACTGCCCGGCCGCCGCGGCGAGGTCGGCGAAGGTCCGCCCGAGCGCCGTTTCCCGCTGCCGCGCGGTCGATTCCAGCACCGCGCGCAGAGCGGGAACACCATCGCCGCGGGTGGCCGAGGTGGTCAGCAACCGGACCGACTTCAGCCCGTCGGCGTCGAGCAGCCGGCGCAGGTCCCGCTCGCAGGTCGCCGCCTCCTCCGGACCGAGCCGGTCGATCTGGTTGAGCACCACGAGCATGACGTCGGACCGTCCGCTGAACGGCCGCAGGTACCCGGAGTGCAGCGCCTCGTCGGCGTACTTCTGCGGGTCCACCACCCAGACCAGCAGGTCGACCAGCTCGATCAGCCGGTCCATCTCGAGCCGATGGTGGACGAACGCGGAGTCGTGGTCGGGCAGGTCGAGCAGGACGAGCCCGTGCAGCCTCGCCTGGCTGTCCGCGTCGAGCACCGACTCCCGGCGGGTCCGGTCGCGGGCCGACACCCCCAGCCAGTCCAGCAGCGACGTCGCGTCGCTGCCGCCCCAGACGCAGGCGGTCGGCCGGCTGGTCGTCGGCCGACGGGGAGTCACCTCGGCGATCTCCATCTCGGCCAGGGCGTTGAACATGCTCGACTTGCCGCTGCCGGTCGCGCCCACCAGGGCCACCACGGTCAGGTCCGCCCCGAACTGCATCCGCTGCCCGGCCCGCTCCAGGGCGGACGTCGCCCGGGCCACGGCAGCAGGCTCCAGCCGCTCCCCGCCCGCCTCGAGCGCCTGCGCCAGGACGTTCATCCGCGCCAGGACGTCCGGCACCGGGTTGGGGCGGGGGCCACGCCGGGCCCGCCGGGACAGCACCGGTGCCGCCTTGCCGGGCTCTGCCGGTCCACCGGATCCCTCCACGGCAACGGCGTCGGCACCCGTCCCGGCGGCAACAGCTGCCTCGGGAACCTGTTCTGCCACAACGGATTCCCGGGCAACCTGTGGGGCGGCACCCTGTTCAGCGACAGCGGAGTCAGCGACAGCGGAGTCAGCGACAGCGGAGTCAGCGACAGCGGAGTCAGCGACAGCGGAGTCAGCGACAGCGGAGTCAGCGGCAGCGGAGTCAGCGCCGCCAGGTTCCGCCGCACCAGAATCCACGGCAACAGGTGCCGCTGGAACGGCTTCCGCGGCAGCGGGCTCAGCCGCCTCGGGTTCCGCGGCACCCAGGTCCGGAGAACCCCGATCCGTGGCAACTGATTCGGTGGCAACGGGTTCCGCGACACCCGGTTCGGCGGCAACGGGTTCCGCAGCCCCTGGCTCCACGGGATCCGTTGCCGCGGTATCAGGTTCCGCGGTGACCGGATCCCCGGCGACGACAGGGCTCACACCCGACGGCACGGACACCACAGTGGGGCCGCGCTCCGGGAGCGGCGCGTCACCCGTCCCGGCCTCCACCACCGTGAGATCCCCTGGTGCCGGCCCGGCACCGGTCGTGACGGAGCCGGTCGTGACGGAGCCGGGCGGGACGGCGCCGGCCTCAGCGGACATCCTCGACCACCTTCGCGGCGGCGCGCACGGACTCGGCCAGTCCCGGGCGGACCCGTGCCAGGTCCAGCAGGGTCTGCAGGGCGGCCCGTTCCGCATCGAGCAGGACGTCCAGCCGCTGCCGCAGATCCCTGCGCGCACCGTCGATCACGAGCTGCACAGCAGCCTCCCCATACATGCGGTCGAGCACCTGCCGCCCCAGGCGGGTGCCCTCGCTCACCGGTCCGGACCGTCTCCCGGCCCCGCCGGCCGTCCCGTCCCTGCCGGACACCTCCCTGCCGGTCACGCCGTCCCCCGCGCAGGCGGCCAGCGCGGCCAGCACGGCGACACTGTCCGGTTGGACGCCCGACCAGCGCGCCTCACGTCCACCCTGCGCCCGCAGGTCCGCGACCGCCGCCAGCACCCCGGTATACCAGTCGGCGGCCAACGTCTCCGCCCGCGGACCCACCGGCGGACCGGCCCCGAGCGCCTCGGCAAGGGCGGTACCGGCGGGCAGTTCCCGCCACCGCAGCAGCGCCAGGTCGACCGTCCCGCTGACCCCGCTGCCCACTATCGCGGCCACGGCGGACAGCAGCGCCTCCCGCAGTGTTTCGGTCCGCAGCGGCACCGGCTTGCGGACCAGAGCGACGAAACGGTCCGACAGCCGTCCGCCGGACCGTTCCAGCTGGCGGACCAGCTCGCCGGTCCCGAGGAACTCCTGCCAGCGGGCCAGCAGCCGCCCGCGCAGCACACTGCCGTCGACCAGTTGCCGCCGCAGCGCCGAACGGGCCGCGGCGAACACGGCATCCAGTTCCGTGCCGAGCCGGTGCGCCGCCGTCTCCTGCCCCGCCGCGGCCAGGACCAGTCGCCGGGTCCGGGCGGGCAGGCTCCCCAGGATCCCGGCCAGCGTGCGCCTGACCACGACATCCCGGGCCGGGGCATCCATGGCCAGCCGCGTCAGCCAGCGCTTGAGCGGGGCGACGACGGGGGCCGGCAGCATCCCGTCGATCAGCGTCTGCTCCGGGATGACGAACATCGGCGAGGACCCCAGCCCCTGGCCGCGCAGCCGCCGGGCGAGATCGGCGCGCACCTCCTGCAGGCTCTCCGGGGGGACCCGGTCGAGCACCACAGCCACCGACACCCCCCGTTCCACCGCCGTACGCAGCATCTCCCAGGGCATCGCATCGCCGTAGCGGGTGGCCGTGGTGACGAACAGCCACAGGTCCGCGGCGCCGAGCAGCTGCACGGCGAGCTCACGGTTGGCCTCGACCAGGGAGTCGATGTCCGGGGCGTCCAACAACGCCAGCCCGGCGGTCACCCCGTCGTGCGGGACCAGGCGGACGGCGGTGATCCGCGGCGCGTCCAGCTCGATCGGCTGCACCGGTTCCAGCGCCTCGCTGGTGATCCGGGCCAGGTTCGGCAGGATCCGCTGGGTGAGGAATGCCCCGGAGTCATGCGGGTGGTGCACCAGGACCGGAGAGCGGGTGGTCGGGCGGAGGACTCCCGAGCGGCTGACCACCTTGCGCGCCAGGGAGTTCGTCAGCGTCGACTTCCCGGCGCCGGTCGACCCGCCGATGACGGCCAGCAGAGGCGCGTCCATCCGGGCCAGGCGGGGAAGGAGGTAGTCGTCGAACTGGGCGAGCATGAGCTCGCGTTCCCGGCGGGCCGCCACCACCTCCGGCACGTCCAGTTCCAGGGGAAGCGCCGCGACGGCGTTGCGCAGCCGGCGTACCGCCTCCCGCAGGTCCACGGCGGCGGACTCACCCGGTCCCGCTGCGGACTCGCCCGGCTCCGCGGCACCCGGCGGCGCTCCGCCCGGTGGCGGCCCCCCGGCCCCGGGCTCGGAGGCACTCGCCGGGTCGGGCGCCGGAGGAACAGCCGGTGACGGAGTGACAACGATGGCAGGGCCGCCCCGGGGTTCAACCCCGGCCGCCGTGGACGAACGCTGGGCAGCGTCACGAACACGTAGCGTGGCATTCGCCTGTCCGGTCACATCCATGGTCACCGCCTCTCCGACCCCGGTCCTGATCAGCCACATCCTGCCAAAGGGCACTCCCGTACGCCGTCGGCGCCAGGGGGACGCAAACCCGCAAGACAGTTGCGGGTTGTGACCGTCCCCCGGCCAATGACACAGGGACACGCCGCAGCGGCATTCCGTCACGGTGGTTCATACCGGGCAGACGGACAGTAACGGAGCGTGCCTCCACCCGAAAGCGCACGTGCACCCCGCAGTTCCCGCTCCCCCGGCCCGCAGGCCCGCCGACCTTGTGAGATCCACTCACACGTGCCGGATCTCACACGGTCAGCAGGGATTCCGGTGGTGGGCAGCGCCGCCGTCCCCGCCCGGGGTAGCCTCATCCGGACCCCGGTCCGGGCGCCGCACGCCCAACCGGGTCGGGCGCCCGTAGCTCAGCGGATAGAGCAACTGCCTTCTAAGCAGATGGTCGCAGGTTCGATCCCTGCCGGGCGCGCCGCACCACCTCCGCACCGGACCGGCGCGCTGCCCGGCGCCCGCGCCCGGTTCACCTGCCCGAAACAGCGCAGCGGCAGGGTGGCCGGATGACCTCGGCGACCACCGCCCCCGGGAGAGCCCGGCACGGCCCACGGCGTCGCGCACCGGACCCTCGCGCCGGGGCGGCTAGGGTCGACGGATGGGGACTGTCGACGACTACCTCGCAGGGCTCGACGAGGGATCTCGGGACGCCTTCGGCCAGGTGCTGGCGGCCGCCCTGGAGTTGGTTCCGGACGCCGAGCAGGGCACCGGCTACGGGATGCCCGCGCTGCGGTACCGGGGCAGGCCGCTGCTGGGATTCCGGGCGGCGCAGGCCCATCTGAGCGTTTTCCCGTTCAGCGCGACCGCGGTCGAGACCGCCGCACCGCAGTTGGCCGGTTTCGACCTGACCAAGGGGACGGTGCGGTTCAGCGCGGCGAAACCCCTTCCGCGGCAAGCAGTCGCGGCCCTGGTCCGGGCCCGGATGGTCGAGATCGGCGACTGACCTACCGGGCGGATCTGCAGCACGTCCGTCATCGGTCACCTCCCTCGGATCCGCTGCCCCCAGCGACCGATGGCGACAGCGACGGCTTGCGCCGCGCGGCGTGCTACCGCCGATTCCACGGCCCCGACCGCGTTCTGGGGATGTTTCCGCGGGAGACTGTGGGGATGGACGACATCGACCGGGATCTCGTGCGTCTGCTGCTCGCCGATGCCCGGGCCACCTACCAGGACCTCGGCCGCGCGGTCCGGCTGAGCGCCAACACGACCGCGGAGCGGGTCCGCCGGCTGCGGACCTCGGGGGTGCTGTCCGGCTATCACGCGGGGGTCGACCTGGCCGCGCTCGGCCGGGGGCTGATCCTGCTCAGCGACGTCAGGCTGCGGGAGGGCACCGACAACACCGAGTTCGAGCGGCGACTGGCCGACGTCCCGCAGGTGGTCGGGGCGATGCGGCTGACCGGGGAGTACGACTACCAACTGCGGGTGGCCTGCGCCGACCCCACCGAGTTCGAGTCCGTCGTGGACCGGCTCAAACTGCGGCACGGGGTCCGGGAACTGCGCAGTCGCCTGCTGCTGCACGAGGTCCCGCTCGGCCCCGACCGGCTGCTCGGCCCGGATCGTCCCCGATCGGCCGAGATCGTCCCGGGTCCGGCCTGATCCGGACCGCCGTCGGACCCTCCCGGGGCTCACGGTTGCGCGGGCCGGCCTGCCGGTCCGCCGACTTCCCTCCCCCGGCCCGTTCAGTCCGGGCCGGCACACGCCGAGGACCACAAATGCCGGGTCGAGCCCGGTGGTGGGCTCGTGCCGGGCCTGGCCGGACGGGGTTCGAGCAGATCTGAGGTGACAGCGTGACGCAGACAGTGACGGAGATCGGGTCCGCCAGCATGCGTGCGGCGGCAGCCACGCCGGGAACAGGCACCGTAGCGGCCGGGGAGACGTCGGACGCGCACGCCGTGGCCGCGGGCACCGAGCGCTACCTGACCTTCGTGCTCGGCGGCGAGGTGTTCGCCCTGCCGATCCTGGAGGTCACCGAGATCATCGAGTACCGCAACCTCACCGTGGTGCCGATGATGCCCTCGTTCATCCGCGGCGTGATCAACCTGCGTGGACGGGTCGTCCCGGTCGTGGACCTGGCGGCCAGGTTCGGCCGCGGCAGCACCGACGTCGCCCGGCGGACCAGCATCATCATCGTCGAGCCGGGCCAGGGTGACGGCGAGGGCGCCGAGTCCGGCCAGGACATGGGGATCATGGTCGACGCGGTGAACAAGGTGGTCCACTTCGGGCCGGACGACATCGAGCCTCCCCCCGCCTTCGGTGCCGGGATCCGGACCGAGTTCATCCGCGGGATGGCCAAGTACGACGGGCAGTTCCTCATCGTGCTGGATGCCACGCGGGTGCTCTCGGTCGAGGAGATGATCCAGCTCGGGAAGGCGCTGACCAACAGGCAGCCCGGTCCGGGTGAGGGTCAGCGCGCCTGACCCGCTCACTTGTCGAGGTGATATCGATGCGAATTGTCATCGTCTACGAAAGCCTTTTCGGCAGCACCCATGACATTGCGCAGGCGATCGCCGACGGGGTCGCCGAGGCGTTGCCGGACACCGACCTCACCTGCGTCCGCGCGACCGACGCACTGCCGGAGGAGCTGACCGCCGACCACGCCCGGGGGCGGATCGACCTGCTCGTGGTGGGCGGTCCGACGCACAGCCTCGGGATCTCCTCCGCGCGCAGCCGCCGTCGCTGGCTTCGGCCGCAGGACTACGTCGACGGGCACGGCCGGGACGGCCACGCCCTCGAGCCGGACGCCGACCGGCCGGGGTTGCGGGACTGGCTGGACCACCTGTCTCCCGCGGTTCCCGGGAGCCGGGCCGCGGTCTTCGACACCCGCCTGGACCGCCCGCTCCACGGCGGCGCCGCCGCCAGGATCGCCCGCCGGCTGCACCAGCACGGGTACGACCTGGTCTCGCCGCCGGAGGGGTTCGTGGTGGAGGGCACCGAAGGTCCGCTGCGGTCCGGGGAACTGGACCGGGCGCGGGCCTGGGGACGGGCGCTGGTCCCGGTCGGCGTGGGCTGACGGGCCCGGGACGACGGATGGGGCGGGGTGCATGCACCCCGCCCCATCGACGTGCCCGGCGGTCAGTGCCCGAAGGCGGCCGGGGGTTCGGCGCCCGCCGGGGCGTGGGCCAACTCGGCCTCGTCCCCGGCAGTGGTGAGGTCGATGACGACCGGGGGCTCGTCCGCGACCTCGTCCGCAACCGTGCTGACCGGCTCGGGATCCGCCGCCACCTGCTCGGCGGCGTTCAGCTCGACGGCAACCGGAGACACGCCGTCAAGGAGGGAACCGGCACCCGCCTCCGCGGCGAGCAGGCCGGCCAGGGTGTCGCGGATCTCGGCCAGCCGGGCGACCGCGCCTCCGTGGGCGGCCGCCAGGGCCTCGACCCGCTGGTCCAGGACGCCGTTGATGGCGGCGGCCCGGCGCTCGGCCTGGGTGCGCAGTCGGTCGGCGTGTTCCCGGGTCTCGATGATCAACCGGTCGGCCTCCGACCGCGCCACCTGGAGCAGTTGCTGCGCCTCCTCGTGGGCCCGCGCCAGCGCGGACTCGGCTTCGGCGCGTGCGGAGCCGAGAACCTGCTCGGCCTCCGCGCGGGCGCCACCGAGCAGGCTCTCGACCTCGGCCTGCGTGGACGCCCGCAGCTCGGCGATGTCACCCTCCGCCCTGGTGCGCTCCTGCTCGGCCTCCTCGGCCGCGAGCCGGAGGATCTGCGACAGCCGCTCACTGACCTCCTCGTGGGCGGGGCGGGTGGCAACCTGCCGGTACTGCTCCTGGAGGTGGGCGAGCTCGCGGTGGGCGCGATCGGCCGCGTCGACGGCGGCGGACAGCCGGACCTCGAGGTCGGCGAGCTGCTCACCTGTCCGCTTGACGTGTTCCTCGACCTGCCTACGGTGGTAACCGCGGATCTGGGTCTCGAAGAGATCAACTTGCAGCGATCCGGTGAGGATCGCGGTCTGGTCTTCCATGAGTCCTCGAAATGGGTGCGCGACGGGAGGGACGACGCAGCGATCCGCGGCGTCCGGGGCATGCCACAGTCTGGGCTCCGGTGAACAGCCGGACCACTCCGCGTGATCGAACGCGCAGACTCTCGCCGGATTTGTCCCGCCGCGCAACCCTTCGGCGAGCCTGTAGTCAATTGACTACTTTCCGCCACTGAACGCCCCGCCGAATGCCGCCCCGGCACGCTGCCGCCGAGACCACGGGGGAGGCGCCGGCCGGGTGACCGGTCAGACCTGCACGCCGGGACGCACCCACTGCGGCAGGAACG
Source organism: Kineosporiaceae bacterium (assembly GCA_035719045.1). Taxonomy (GTDB): domain Bacteria; phylum Actinomycetota; class Actinomycetes; order Actinomycetales; family Kineosporiaceae; genus DASTGO01. The sequence continues at coordinate 9,459 of DASTGO010000066.1, forward strand.
TTCCACGCAGGGCCGACATCGCCGCGAGCATGGCGTACTCCTGCTCCTGGGCGTCCGCCGGGGCGGCACCCCGGACCATGCGTTCCCGCAGGAAGGCCAGCTCGCTGCCGAGTTCCTGGAAGTCCCGCATCGACCGACGGGCGGCCGAACCACCGACCCGCCGGGCCCAGGCCCGGGAGTCGCGGCGGGCCCGCAGCGACGCCAGCATGCCGACCTCGTCATGGGACAGCCAGCCGGTGCTGCAGTAGACGGCCAGGTGGCGGGCGATCAGCCGGCCCTCCCGCTGCCGGGCCAGCACCGCAAGAGCGGCGACCGCGGCGAAAATGGGCAACTGGACCAGGACGTACAGGGAGACGAACCCGCGCAGTCCCGACGACGCGGACAGGTTCCAGCCGCTGTGCAGGGCCACGGCGACGCACCAGCCGGCGACCGGGGCGACCGCCCGCAGCAGCCGGTTCGACGAGCTCGCGGCGATCCCGATCCCCACCCCGGTCGCGGCGGTGAACAGCGGATGGGCGAACGGCGACGCCAGGCAGCGGACCGCGAAGACGAACACCGGGTGGCCGTCCGTACTGCCGAGAGCCCGCCCGAGGTACAGCACGTTCTCCATAAAGGCGAAGCCGACTCCGGCCATGCCGGCGTAGACGATCCCGTCGACCACGCCGTCGAACTCCCGCCTGCGGACCAGCAGGATCAGCAGCACGGCCAGGCCCTTGAGGGACTCCTCGACCACCGGCGCGACCAGCAGGACACCCCAGGTCGGGTCGCCGCCGGACTTCTGGATGGCATGCACCGAGGCGGTGTTGACGACCAGCGCCCCGAAGGTGGCCACCACCGCACCCCAGGCGAGCGCGAAGGCCAGCAGCGAGCGCGGCTCGGACTCGTATCGGTCCAGCCAGAGGAAGACCGCGACCACGGGGAACACCGGGACCGCGGCCAGCAGGCTGCCGCCGACGAACCCGACGACGCCGGTCTCGGTGCTGATCTCCGACACCGTCTCCAGGCCGCACCCGGCCAGCAGGACGACCAGCCCGGTCCAGCCCAGCACCGAACGGACCCGCGGCCGGCGCGGTCCGGGCAGCGGCCCTCCCGGGACGAAGCCGGCCGGGACCGCGGGCTGATAGGGGCCGTAGTCGCTCACAGCGACGAGGCTATCGGCGGGTACCCCCCTTTCGGGTGACGATCCCCGGCGCGCGCCGGTGAGTCGGGCCACCGGGAGCCTGGGCCATGCCGGGTGCCTGGCGACCGTGCGAGAGGCCGGACAGTGCTGAGGAGGACCTCTCCGGTGTCGCCGTGAGGAACCAGACTGCGCGGTGACGGAGTTCGCGGCCGCCTGCCGGTGAGCGGCGCAGGGGCGGTCACCTGGGCGTTGTCGCCGAGTGGCGGTCGCCCGCGCGTAAAGTGACCGCCGTGGCGAATGGGAACGGCGATCGGTCCGCTGACCGGATCGTGTGGATCGACTGCGAGATGACCGGTCTCGACCTCACTGCCGACGCACTCATCGAGGTGGCGGTGCTGGTCACGGACTCCGAACTGAACGTCCTCGGCGACGGCGTGGACATCGTGATCCGCCCGCCCCAGGCCGCCCTGGACCAGATGCGCGACGTCGTCCGCACCATGCACACCACGTCCGGGCTGCTCACCGAACTCGACGGCGGGGTCAGCCTGGCGGACGCCGAGGGGGCCGTCCTCGACTACGTCCGCACGTGGGTCCCCGAACCCCGCAAGGCCCCGCTGGCCGGCAACTCGGTGGGCACCGACCGCTCCTTCCTGACCCGGGACATGCCCGCCCTCGAGGGCCACCTGCACTACCGGATCATCGACGTGTCCTCGATCAAGGAACTGGCCCGGCGCTGGTACCCGCGGGTCTACTTCGCCTCCCCGGTGAAGCGCGGCGGGCACCGGGCCCTGGCCGACATCCAGGAGAGCATCGAGGAGCTCAAGTACTACCGGGAGGCACTCTTCGTGCCGCAGCCCGGCCCGGACTCCGACACCGCCCGGGCGATCGCCGCCAAGTACCTGCGCGTCGGCGACTGATCCCGACGGCGACTGATCCCGACCTGATCCCGGACCCCGGTCCGACCCGCCCCTGACCCGACCGACCGGCCGTCCGGGACCCGTCTCGGGCACACACGGAAACCCCTGCGCGAACTACCCCCGGTTTCCAGGTACACTCGTCGTCGCTGCCGGGTCAACCGGCAACGTGGTGGGTGTAGCTCAGCTGGTAGAGCACTGGGTTGTGGTCCCAGGTGTCGCGGGTTCAAGTCCCGTCACTCACCCCACGAAAGACCAGATCAGGGCCGGTTCCCGAGACTCGGGAACCGGCCCTGACGGCGTGCCGGGACACCCGGGTGAGCGTGATGTGCCGGAGAGCAGGGAAGCCGCATGTCCGCGGGGACCACCAGCCCGCTCGCCTGGATCGCACGGCGTCGTCTCTCAGGGTGAGCCGCGGGCGCAGGAGCGCCTCACCCGCCCCGACGGAGCGGACATCGAGGTGTGGAGCCGGGCATGCGGCGCAAACCCGGACCACCCCCTCGCTGCTCGCCCTTCTGGCCGATATGGAGTCCCTGTACCGGGAGTGGAAGCAGCGGATGGGGCGAGGACGGTCGCCCATCCAGGCCGACTACAACCAGACCGCGGCCGGTTCGAGCACAATCCGGCACTCGGGGTCGCCTACGTGCCGGGGCTGCTCCAGACTGCCGACTACACCCGGCGGGTCCTCGCCGAGAACAGGTGCCAGTCCATCGTCGTCGCCCGAGCGGCGCACGAGTCGTGGTCCGGACGCCCTCACAGAAGGCGATCCCGAGCCGCAGCGCCGAACTCACCCCGGGCAGCGCCTCGCGCAGGTCCGATCATCTTGAAGGCCTTTTAGGGCTCACTTGACCAGGCTTGGGCAATTGTCTCGGTCGACGGCCGATGGCGCTCGTCAGCGATGCCTCGGGCCGGTGAGGGCCTGCGGACCACTGGCGGCCGGTATGCGCGCACTGCGCGACGAAGCTCCGAACCCCTTGCTACTCAAGGCGTCTTGCACTGTTTGCTGACGGAGTTCCGGAGATTTCCGTGACGAGGCAAGGGTCTTTCGCGTCTCTGCAAGCAGAGGACCGCACGGCAGACTCCGGGTCCGTCACCCCATCGGCAGGGATGCGTTCAGCTCGAAGGCATCTGCCCGAGGAACTCCTGGGAGCATCATGACCGAGACGTATCCCCTGGCGAGGGCGGGGTGGGAGACGGGGGTCGCAGTTCCTGCCGGGCCACGTCGGTGGAACGACCGGCTGAAGTTCTGGCAGTCACCACCCGATCAGCCGCCCTGGGCCCGCCCCGTCCTGCTGTACATCGCCGTGGTGGCCGCGGCGCTGTACGCCTGGAACATCCAGCGGAGCGGGTTCGCGTACTACTACGCGATAGCCGTGAAGAGCATGTCGGTGAGCTGGAAGGCGTTCTTCTTCGGCGCGCTGGACCCGGGGGCCACGATCACGCTCGACAAGCTGGCCGGTTCGTTCATCCCGCAGGCGCTGTCTGCGCGCCTGTTCGGGTACCACCCATGGTCAGTCACCCTGCCGCAGGTGATGGAGGGCGTGGTGTCGGTCCTGGTCATGTACCGGCTGGTCAGACGCTGGTTCGGTGCGGCAGCCGGTCTGCTGGCCGCGGGACTGTTCACGCTCACGCCGATCGTTGCAGCCATGTTCGGCCGCCCGATGGAGGACGGCGCGCTGACTCTGTGCCTGGTGCTCGCCGCCGACGCGTTCATCCGCGCACTGGCGGAGGCACGGCTGCGGTCGCTCATCCTGTCCGGTGTCTGGGTGGGGCTGGGCTTCCAGGCCAAGATGCTGCAGGCGTGGATGGTGCTCCCGGCCATGGCCCTCACCTACCTGTTCGCCGCCCCGATCCACCGGCGCAGACGCTTCGCGCACCTCAGCCTCGCCGGCGTGGTCATGCTTGCCGTTTCGCTGTCGTGGGTACTGCTCTTCGCGGCGACTCCCGCCGATGGCCGGCCGTACCTGGACGGCACCACCGACAACAACCCGTTCACGATGGTCTTCGCCTACAACGGCGTGAGCCGGCTCGGCATCAACATGCCGGGGGTGGTGCCGTCGATCTTCAACGGCCCCAGCCACGGTGCCGCGCGCAACATCCCCGGCGGGGACGTCGCGAACGGGTTCTTCGGCACCCTGGGCCCGGGCAAGCTACTCGGCCAGCCGCTCTCGAGCCAGGTCGGATATCTGTACCCGCTGGCTCTGATCAGTCTCGTCGTCGGGCTGAGCTGGTACCGCCGCGGTGCCCGCTGGATACCGGGCAGAGTCAGGATCACGGCGTCGGATGAAGCCCGGAAGATACGCCTGGCCTGGGGCGGCTTCGTGCTCTGGGGAGCCTGGCTGGTCACCTACGGGTTGGTGTTCAGCCGCATCAGGCTCTGGCACACCGTCTACCTCTCGTCGTTGGCGCCTGCCCTCGCTGCGCTGTCGGGCGCCGGGATCGTCATCCTCTGGCGGGGATACCGCGACCGAGGCGGACTGTGGCTGTGGCTCCTCCCGGCCACGATGGCCGTCGAGCTCGCCTGGACCGTGAAGGTGTCCAGCAAGTACCCCACATTCCTGCCCCAGCTGAACCGGATCGCGCTGGGTGCGGCACTGATCGCCGTGCTGGTCCTGATCGCCGGCGGGTGGCTGCGGCGGAGAGCCCGCGCTCGGCTTTCACCGGCCATGGCGCTCGGATGTGCGGCGATGCTCGTGGTGCCGTCCGCCTGGGCGATCTCCGTGCTGAACCCGACCTACGCCGGCACCGCCTTCGACGCAGCCGCGGGTCCGGGAGGCCTGCTGGGTCTCAGCCAAGTACGCCCACCCGGTCAAGGACGCCCGACCGGCCAGACACCGGGACCAACCGTGACACCCGGCCGATCCCCGATGCCGGGAGCTCCCGGGTCCGTGGCTCGCGGACCTGCCGGACCTGCCGGACCTGCCGGGAGCGGGCCGTCCGGACCTCCCGGGAACATGTTCGACGGCGGTACGGAAACGATGACTCCGGCGCAGCAGCACCTTGACGACTACCTGGTGGCCCACCGCGCGGGCGCCAGATTCGTTGCCGCCACCACCTACTGGAACAGCGCCCGGCCCTACATCATGGCGACCGGCCAGCCGTTCCTGCCCATGGGTGGGTACAGCGGTTCGGTACCCCAGCCCACGTTCGCCGCCGTGCAGGGGATGGTGACGGCGGGTGAACTGCGGTACATCCTGGTGGGCGGTGGATCCGCTTTCGGAGGAAACCCCGAGGACACCGAGCTCTCCCGGATCAAGGTCTGGGTGACCAACGCATGCACGCCGGTGCCGGCGGCGGAGTACGGCGGGGACGACGCGCTGAAGCTCTACCGCTGCGGCTAGCGCTCCGACCGGACCCACTGACTCTCGCGTGATCCACGATGCCATGGACAAGGACGCCGCTCGCATGCGCCCGCCGATAGCCGGCGCCATCTGGTCACTACCCACCAGTAGCGACAAGTCACCGTGCGGATACCCAATGTCGCCAATACGGTCGCTTCGCGAGGTTCCGGCCGGGGCAGGGAGACCGGGATTCCGGGACCTCGCGCGCATCGGCACGGGGGTGGCTGGCACCGCGTGACCGGGTCCGATCACGCGGCCCTCGACGGGCCACAAGCCGGGGAATCTGTGGGGATGAGCACCATGGGGAACTGTTTCACGACGGAGATCACGCAGGGGGTCTTCCATGTCTACCTGCGGGGGGACATCGACGCGGCCTGCGAGGACGAACTGCAGGAGATCGTCATCGCCTACGCGGACTCGGCCTGGGCGAATGTCGTGGTCGATCTCGGGGATGTCACGTTCTTCGGAATTCCCGGCCTTCGGTTGCTGAACTTTCTCGCGGGTCAGACCCGTCGCCGGGACCGCCGCCTGACGCTGCGGCGCGTCCCGCCCATGCCGTGGCGGGTCATCCACACCGCCGGACCGGCTGAGGCTCTCCCCGACGAGCCCGATGCCGCCGACCCCTGTGACCACCTCGATCTCATCGACGGCCAGTCGGTCCCGTGCCGGTGGGAGGAAGCGCAAGTCCTCACTCCCTGAAATTCCCTGAAACTCCCTGAACTCAACGGGTCCGGACGTCGGCACCGGCCCGGAACCAGGGGCGGGTCGGGCGGATCCACCTCCTTCCCGGGTTCGCGGGCCGGAACGGCGTCACCCTCACATGCGCATGCCCATCGGGAGGACGAACAGGTAGGCGTTCACCATGGCCAGGAGGCTGATCAGCGCCAGGAACGGAAGCACCGTGGCCCGGCGCTCCAGCCGCTCCGCGTGGTGACGGCGGGCGATCCGCAGTGCGGTGTACACCGAACCGGCCACCCCGGCGGCGAGCAGCAGGTATTGCAGGGCCCGGATCGTCCCCGGACCCGCGAGCGCCGCCTGCCCTGTCCCGTCCCCGGCGCCGAACGTCACCAGCACGGTGGTGATCACGGTGCCGCCCTCGGCAAGCAGGTGGAACAGGTTGTGGGCCAGGTGAGCCGCGATGTCCAGCGGGATCAGCGCATAACCGAACCGGGCGAAGTTGACCCAGATCCCGACCCCGTTACCGGCCGAGGCAGCCCGCGACATCGCCGCCAGCAGTGCCACCGGCGCGGTCACGGCGACCCCGAACGCCAGGGTGAACACCACGGCGGGGCTGGTGATCCCCGTCGTGGCGGCGACCGCGGCGAGGGCGTCGTTCCAGATCCCCAGCATGGTGACGTTCTGGATCAGCACGATGCCCATGATCGCCATCGCGAGGAAGGATTCCTCTGCCCTCGGAGTACGCACCGACCCCAGCTCGCTCGCCGGCGGGCGGACCCGGATCCGGATCGCGTCATGCGGGCAGGCCTTGATGCAGTTGGCGCACAGGTTGCAGTTCGCGGTGGAGTCCATCGTGCGGGGGAAGCTGAACAGTGGGCAACCGGGCACGGTCGCTGTGCCGTTGTAGCAGGCCGCCCGACTGGTGCAGGTCCGGCAGGCCTCCTGGTCCGCCCGCAGTTGGAGCATCCCGGTCCGCCCGTAGTTGCCGCACAGGCCCCCCAGGAAGCACAGGTAGCGGCAGAACGCCCGGCGCTGCAGGAACGCCCCGGAGGCCACCACCCCGGTGGTCAGCAGCAGGAGCAGCACCCCGGAACCCCAGGGCGACTCCACGATCCCCCAGATGTGGTCGCTCCAGGTGATGGCCAGGAACTGCGCATCGATGATCCAGATTCCGTAGGTCTTCAGGAACCGCGGCACCGGCCGGTTGACGCCGACCAGCCGCTGCACCAGGTCGGAGATCGCACCGAACGGGCAGACCGCGCACCAGAACCGGCCCAGCAGCACGAACACCGCGGGCAGCACCGGCCACCACAGCACCCACATCAGCGCCGTGCCGCTGTTGTGCGCCGCCCGATCCGGACCGGCTAACAGTTGATAGGCCACGAATCCGAACACCGCGGCGACCGGGAGCTGGAACACCCCGGGGTACCAGCGGCTGCGCAGCAGTCCGGAGACCGCCCGGCTGCGCAACAGGTTCTCCCGCAAGGGAATGAGCGGCTGCTCGCGCGGCTGGTCCTCGCCGGCCGGGCGCAGGTCGGACGCGGGTGTGGTCATGACACGGTCCTCCGGGTCCGGATCCGGGACTGTTTCGGACGTGATGCCGCGGCGGCCACCAGCACCAGGCCGTTGACCAGCCCGAAGCCGCCCAGCACCAGGGCACGGGGAGGGGATCCGGCCGACGTCTCCGACACCGAGTGCTGATGGTCCATGCCCGGCATGCCGTCCATGCCGGTGCCGTCCCCGTGGTCCATCCCGGGCATGCCGTCCATGCCGGTGCCGTCACCGTGGTCCATCCCCGGCATCGGCGGCGTGGTCGACGCCCGCGGCACCGTCCCGGCGCTTCCGGACGCCGCGGCCGCAGCAGACGGTAGCGGTCCGGCCAGGATCACCCCGGCAACGGCCAGACAGGCGACGACCGGGACAGTTCGATGGCGGACCATGGCGGTCACGGGACCCTCCTCCGGTAGCACGGCGGGCCCACCATGGCCCGTGCCGCGCCCCGCAGGCGCCCCGAATCGGGGTCCACGGGCTTTCTTCAGAGAACCTTCATACGCCGACGGCCGGGTCCGCTCCCCCGCCAGGACCTTCGGTCCGTGGCCCGGAGGGCAGGCCCGGACAGCGCGGGACCGGGCCGGCCGGGGTATCTGGTGCCCCGAACCGGCCCGGTCCGGCTCCGGTCAGCCGGTGATGGTCACCGAGTCGAACACCGCCCGGGTGTCCGCCCTGATCCCCTGGACCAGCAGCGAGGTGGGCGAGACGGTCACCTTGGTGAACTCGAAGAAGGTCGCCTCACGGAAGGCGCTCCACGACGGCTGGCTGATCCGGAAGGCGTTGAAGCCGCTGCCGCCCCCACCACTGACGACGTACGTGGTCCCGCCACTGCTCACCACCGCGCCGCCCTTCAGCTGACGGCTGCGCTCGTAGTTGTGCGAGTTGCCGGACAGCACCAGTTGCACGTGGTACTGGTCGAACAGCGGCACCAGGTACTGCTGACCGAGCTTGTAGCTGGAGTTGGCGCTGGTAGAGCTGTGCGGCGGCTTGTGCACCGTCACGATCCGCCAGGTCGACGAGGCGTGCGCCGCGAGGTCCTGCTGGAGGAAGGCGTACTGGGGGGAGGCCGGGTCGACAGGCTCCTCACTGTCCATGACGGTGATATGCGCGTTCCCCCAGTCGTAGGAGTACCACGCGTGGTTCGCGCCTAGCATCGGGAAGTCCTGCCAGAACTGCCCGTCGGAGTAGCGCTCCTTGTTCCCGTTCATCGGAAGCAGCGGCTGGGACATCACCGCGGTCCCGAACTGCTTGAAGAACCTGGCGTCCACGTCGGAGTACGTGGTGGCGAAGTTGGGGTCAATGAAGCCGGAGGACGGGTAGACGTTGTCCCCGAGGGTCTGGATGAACGAGGTCCCGGCCGCAGCGATCGCCGTGGCGTTCTGCTGCTCGCCGCTGCTGGCTCCACCGAAGTCACCGATCGCCGCGAACGAGAACGTCCGCCCCGCCGGGGCCGCGGTGGAGAAGCTCGCACTGCGGGTCGCCGAACTGCCGGTGGATGCCGCGCTGGTGACCGCGTACTGGTACGTGGTGCCCGGTGCCAGCCCGGACAGCTTCACCATGTGGTGCAGCACGCTGCCCTGCGGGTCGGTCGCCGTGTTCGAGCCCGTGGAACCGACGCCGTAGCCGATCCGGCCGGTGGTCGGGATGTTCGTCCACCACGAGACGACCGCCGACGTGGCCGTCACGTTGGAGAGCAGCGGGCCGCGCGCGATGGCGGCCGTGCCGGCGGCCGAGGTGGTGGCGCTGCGGGCCGTGGTCGCGGCCGACAGGTTGCCCGCGGAGTCGACCGCCCGCACGGCGTAGCTGTGCGTGGACTTCGCGGCCAACCCGTTGTCGGAGTAGTGCAGGCCGCCGGGCAGGTCCATCCGGCCGACCACGGCCCCGTCCCGCAGGACCTGGTAGCCGGCGACGTCGGACGACGAGGACGCCCCCCAGAGCACGTCGATCCGGGAGGAGGAGAAGACGCTGACGCGGACGCTGGCACTGCTCGGGGCGGCCGGTGGGGTGCTGTCGCTGCTGCCGGGGGTGCTGACCTGGACGGTTCTCATCGGGGACTGGTTGTTCGCGGCGTCGATGGCGACGATCCCGAAGGTGTAGCCCCGGCCGCTGTAGAGGTGGGTCGCCGAGTAGGAGGTCACCGCGTCCGCGGTGGCGATCAGGGTGAGGGCGCCGGCCGCCGCCCCCGCGGGGCCGCGGTAGACCCGGTACCCCTCGATGGCGACGTTGTCCTTCGAGGCCCCCCACGCGAGCGTGACGGAGTTGGCGGTCAGTCCTGACGTCGCGATAGCGCCCGGCTGGGTCGGCGGGGAGGTGTCGCCCGAGGCCGACCAGGCGACGCTATCGGCGGCCAGGGGGAACATCCCCGCCAGTCCCATCAGCAGCGCGGCGGCGAGCCAGGGACGGCGACGGTGACGATGACGTTGACGGTGATCACGGGTAGGTCTTGGCATCCCGGCAGTATTCACCCGAATTGCCCATATTTCAGGGTGTTAACACCCGACTCGCCCGATTTGCCGATGTCGGGACGCCCGGACGGCCGGTCGACCCGGGCGAGGCGGTCACCGTCGCCGGGCGAGCGGCGGCCTCCCGTGAGGCTTGCCTGACCCAAGGTCAACCGAAAGCCCGGTACCGGACGCGCCGGAAGGTCCCGTCCGGTACCGCGGGGGCCGGGCTAGCCTTCGACGGCGCGGCCCGTGACCGGACTTCCGGGCCGGATCCGTGACCCGGAAGGCACGCCGATGACCGCCTCGACGCAGGATCCCGTCCCGGCCACCACGGCCGTCGTCGAGCTGGCCATCGGCGGGATGACCTGCGCCGCCTGCGCCGCCCGGGTGGAACGCCGGCTGAGCCGGATGGACGGGGTCAGCGCGAGCGTCAGCTACGCCTCGGAACGGGCCACGGTGCGGCTGGAGCAGGACGTCGCGGTGGCAGCCCTGATCGAGACGGTGGAGCACACCGGTTACTCCGCCACCCTGATCACCCCGCAGCCGGTCGAGGAACCCGGACCCCCTGCGGCGCAACGGGTCCGCGATCTGCGGCGCCGGCTGATCGTGGCCGCGGTGCTGGCGATGCCGCTGATGGACCTGTCACTGGGCTGGTCGTTCATCGGCTGGGCCCGGATCGAGCACTGGCAGTGGATCCTGATCGGCCTGTCGGTGCCCGTGGTGGGGTGGGCGGCCTGGCCCTTCCACCGGGTCGCGCTGACCAACCTGAGGCACGGGTCGTCCTCGATGGACACCCTGGTGTCGCTGGGGATCACGGCCTCGACGGTCTGGTCGGTGTACGCCATGTTCGCCGACCCGGCCCCCACCACGACCACGTCCTCGCCCTGGGACCTGCTCTTCCTGCCCGGTGGCGGGCTCTACCTCGACGGGGCGGCCGGGATCACCATCTTCATGCTCATCGGCCGGCTCTACGAGGCCCGGGCCAAGCGGACCGCCGGTGGCACGCTGCGCTCGCTGGCGGCTCTGTCGGCCCGGGAGGTGGTCCGGGTGGAACCGGACGGCGGCGAGCGGCTCGTCCCCGCCGACCGGCTGCGGGTGGGCGACCTCTTCCTGACCAGGCCCGGGGACACGGTGGCGGCCGACGGGATGGTCACGCAGGGACGTTCCTGGCTGGACTGCTCCCGGATGACCGGCGAGGCCGCCCCGGTCGAGGTGACCGAGGGCGACCAGGTGCTCGGCGGCACCGTGGTGATGGACGGGCGGCTGCTGGTCCGGGCCACCCGGGTCGGGGCGCAGACCCAGCTCGCCGCGATGGTCCGGCTGGTGGAGGCGGCCCAGGCCGACAAGGCCGCGGTGCAGCGACTGGCGGACCGGATCAGCGCGGTGTTCGTGCCCGTGGTGCTGGTCCTGGCGGCCCTCACTGCAGCGGGCTGGCTGATCTCCGGTGCGGGCAGCACCCCGGCGATCGGCGCGGGGATCGCCGTGCTCATCGTCGCCTGCCCCTGCGCCCTCGGCCTGGCCACCCCGACGGCGCTCATGGTGGCCTCCGGGGTCGCCGCCGAGAACGGGGTGTTCATCAAGGGGCAGCAGGCGCTGGAGTCCGCCCGGACCATCGACGTGGTCGTCCTGGACAAGACCGGCACGGTGACCACCGGGCGGATGGCGGTGGCCGAGGTGGCCACCGCCCCCGGGGTCACCACGGCGCAGGTACTGTCC
>DASTGO010000067.1:0-41253 GCA_035719045.1 Kineosporiaceae bacterium
ACCACCGCGGCCAGGACCAGACGCATGCCGGTGGCGGCCACGTCACCCCCCTCGTCGGCTCCGTCTGCCCCTGCCGCCAGGGCCGGCCGAGCTGCGCGCCCGCGTCCGTGACCACGACGAGGAACTGGCCGCGCTGGAACACCGGCTGGCCGACCCCGAGCTGGTGGCGGCCGCGGCTGCGCCGGCCCCGTCCCTGACCGCCCTGCAGGCCGCGGAGGAGGACGCCCGCAGCGAGGACGAGGCCGCCGCGCGGAGGCTGGCCGTGGGTGAGACGGCCGTGACCGCCCTGGACGGACTGCTCGCCCGGCTGCGGACCCATCTGACGGCCAGTGCCCCGGTGGTCGAGCGCTACCGCACCGCCGAGCAGCTGTCCCGCTGCCTCGACGGCACGGGCGGGGACAACACCCGCCGGATGAGCCTGTCCGCCTATGTGCTCGCGGCGCGGTTGGAGCAGGTCGCGGCGGCCGCCAGCGAGCGGCTCGCGGCGATGTCGGGCGGCCGGTACTCGCTGGTCCACTCCGACGGCCTGGAGCGTGGCCGGGTGCGTTCGGGGCTGTCGCTGCGGGTCGTGGACGAGTGGACCGGGGCGCAGCGGGAGACCTCGTCACTGTCCGGCGGGGAGTCGTTCTACACGTCGCTGGCGCTGGCCCTCGGGCTGGCCGATGTCGTCACCGCGGAGTCCGGGGGGGCGGCCGTGGAGACCCTGTTCGTGGACGAGGGGTTCGGCAGCCTCGACGAGGACACCCTGGACGAGGTGATGGACGTCCTGGACACCCTGCGCAGCGGCGGTCGGGCGGTCGGGCTGGTCAGCCACGTCGCCGACCTGCGCCAGCGCATCCCGTCCCGGCTCGAGGTGGTCAAGACCCGGGCGGGGTCCCGGCTGCGCGCCGCCGGGTAGGCCCGCCCGGAGGCCACAGGCCGTCGCGCGCGGAGCGCGGGCGGCCGGTGACGCTCCGGACGGGCCCCACCAGCAGATGCGTGGTCAGGCTTCGAAGGCCTCCGGCGGCGGGCAGGAGCAGACCAGGTGCCGGTCGCCGTAGGCGCCGTCGATGCGGCGGACCGGCGGCCAGTACTTCGCCCGCGGGGACAGGCCGCCCGGGTACACGGCCTCGGCCCGGCTGTACGGGTGCGACCACGGCCCGGTCAGGCAGGCGGCCGTGTGCGGTGCGTTGACCAGCGGGTTGTCGTCGGCCGGCCAATCCCCGGCCGCCACCCGTTCGGCCTCGGCGTGGATCGCGACCATCGCGTCGCAGAACCGGTCGAGCTCGGTGAGGTCCTCGCTCTCGGTGGGCTCGACCATGAGCGTGCCCGCCACCGGGAAGGACATCGTCGGGGCGTGGAAACCGTGGTCGATGAGCCGCTTGGCGACGTCGTCGACCGTGACGCCGGTCCGTTTGGTCAGCGGCCGCAGGTCCAGGATGCACTCGTGGGCCACCAGCCCGCCGCGACCGGTGTAGAGCACCGGGTACACCTCGCGCAGCCGGGCGGCCACATAGTTCGCCGCGAGGATCGCCGCCCGGGTCGCCCGGGTCAGCCCCTCGGGTCCGAGCAGCCGCAGGTACGCCCACGAGATCGGCAGCACACCCGCGGACCCGTACGGTGCAGCGGACACCGGACCCACCCCGGTACCGGGCCCGGCGGCGGGGTCCAGCGGATGGCCGGGCAGGAACGGTGCCAGGTGGGCGCGCACCCCGACCGGCCCGACCCCGGGGCCACCGCCGCCGTGCGGGATGGCGAAGGTCTTGTGCAGGTTGAGGTGGCTGACATCGGCGCCGAACCGGCCCGGTTTGGCCAGCCCGACCAGGGCGTTGAGGTTCGCCCCGTCCACGTACACCTGCCCGCCGGCGTCGTGTACCGCGGCGCACAGGTCGGTGATCGCCTCCTCGAACACCCCGTGCGTGGACGGGTAGGTGACCATCACCGCGGCCAGCCGGTCGGCGTGCTCGGCCACCTTCGCGTGCAGGTCGGCCAGGTCGACGTTGCCGAACTCGTCGCAGGCCACCACGACCACGCGCAGGCCCGCCATCACCGCGCTGGCCGCGTTCGTGCCGTGCGCGCTGGACGGGATCAGGCAGACGTCGCGGTGGGAGTCGCCGCGGGAGTCGTGGTAGGTGCGGATCGCCAGCAGTCCGGCCAGCTCGCCCTGCGACCCGGCGTTCGGCTGCAGGCTGACCGCGTCGTAGCCGGTGACCTCGGCGAGCCACCGCTGCAGGTCGGCGATCAGGGCCCTGGTCCCTGCCGCGTGTTCGGCCGGGGCGAACGGGTGCAGGCCGGCGAACTGCGGCCAGGTGACCGCGGCCATCTCGGTGGTGGCGTTGAGCTTCATCGTGCAGGAGCCGAGCGGGATCATCCCGCGGTCCAGCGCGTAGTCGTCGTCGGCCAGCCGGCGCAGGTACCGCAGCATCGACGTCTCGTTGTGGTGGGTGTTGAACACCGGGTGGGTGAGGTACGCCGAGCTCCGGGCCAGGGCCGCCGGGAGGGCGCCGATGCCGTCACCGGCGGTGTCCGCGCCCGCCTGCTCGGGCAGCCCGTCCAGCCCGAACGCGGCCAGGACCGCTTCCACGTCGGCCCGGGTGGTGTTCTCGTCGCAGGAGATCCCGACCCGGTCCGCACCCACCTGGCGCAGCAGCACCCCCCGATGGCGGGCTTCGGCCACCACGTCGGCCGCCCGGCCGGGCGCCTCGGCCAGCACGGTGTCGAAGACGGCCTCGTGCACCACGCCGACCCCGCCGCGGCGCAGCGCGGAGGCCAGGGCGGACGCCTGGCCGGCCACCCGCTCGGCGATCCGGCGCAGGCCGGCCGGACCGTGGTACACGGCGTACATCGACGCCATCACCGCCAGCAGCACCTGAGCGGTGCAGATGTTGCTGGTCGCCTTCTCCCGGCGGATGTGCTGCTCGCGGGTCTGCAGCGCCAACCGGTACGCGGGCGCGCCGTCGGCGTCCTTGGACACCCCCACCAGCCGGCCCGGCATGGACCGCTCAAGCCCGGCACGGACCGCCAGGTACGCGGCATGCGGACCGCCGTACCCCAGCGGCACCCCGAACCGCTGGGTGGACCCGACGGCGACGTCCGCCCCGAACTCTCCGGGAGCGACCAGCAGGGTCAGCGCCAGCAGATCCGCCACGACGGTCACCAGGGCACCGGCCTCGTGGGCCGCGGTCGCCACGGGAGCCAGATCGCGGACGGCACCGTCGCAGCCCGGGTACTGCACGATCACGCCGAACACCGGCCGGCCCGCGGCCGCCGTCGCCAGCGCGGCTGCCGGGTCCGCTGCCGACAGGTCGGCCGCCACGACGGGCAGGCCCAACGGCCGGGCCCGGGTGTCGATCACGGCCCGGGTCTGCGGGAAGGTGTCGGCGTCGACGACGAGGACGGCATCCGCGGGCGCCTTCGAGGCACGCCGCATCAGGGTCATCGCCTCGGCCGCCGCGGTGGCCTCGTCGAGCAGGGAGGCGTTGGCCACCGGCAGCGCGGTCAGGTCGGCGACCATGGTCTGGAAGTTGAGCAGCGCCTCCAACCGGCCCTGCGAGATCTCGGGCTGGTAGGGGGTGTAGGCGGTGTACCAGGCCGGGTTCTCCAGGACGTTGCGCTGGATCACGCCTGGGGTGTGGGTGCCGTAGTAGCCCAGGCCGATCATCGGGACGGCGACGGTGTTCCGGCCGGCCAGTTCCCGGAGCTCGGCGAGCACCTCACGTTCCCCCGCCGCCGGAGGCAGGTCCAGCGAGCCGTCGCCCAGGATCGACTGCGGCAGCACCGCGTCGACCAGGGCCTCCAGGCTCGGGTACCCGATCAGCTCCAGCATGCGGGCGGTGGCGGGCCCGTCGGGGCCGATGTGGCGGTCGGCGAAGCCCTCGGCCGCCGGGCGGATCCCGGCGGCACCGGCCGGGTGGGGCGAGGTCTCGGACAGGTTCGCGGCAAATGTCTGGGTCACACGGACTCCCCGGGGTGGCGTTGGTGTGCAGCGCATGGCTGCCCTCGGCCTCCCCCTCTGTCGGGGACCGCCCTGGCGGTACCCCTTCAGAGTCGCCTCACCCACACGGTCCTGGCGCCTGAGAGGTTCCGGGGAGTATTGCCCCTTCGGCGCCCCTCGCGGGGACTCTCCCGCGCGGGTTCTTCGGCAGGGGCGACGCTACCAGGCAGCCGTTGCCCACCTGTGAGCCGGTGGCTCCTGTCACATTCGTGGCGTGTTCGACGATCACCGGCGTGGCAGGTGGTCCGCGCGTCACGCGCCGCATACCGTGCCAGACCCGGGCGCTGCGGGGTACCGTCGTCGGCGTGATCGTGGTCAGCGTGTGCAGCCTCAAGGGCGGCGTCGGCAAGACGTCCGTAGTGCTCGGACTCGCGTCGTCAGCCCTCAACCGTGGCATACCCACCCTGGTCGTCGACCTCGATCCGCAGGCCGACGCCACCACCGGACTCGACGTCGGCGACCGGACCGAACTCACCGTCGCCGACGTCATCTCCTCCTCGCGCCGCAGACTGCTCGACGCGGCCGTCATCCCGAGCGGTTGGAGCGAGGGCCAGGCCGGGCTGCTCGACGTTCTCCCCGGCTCACCGGACAGTGCAGTCCTCGACGGCCCCCGGCCCACGGAGAAGTCCCTGCTGCGCCTCGGACAGGCGCTGGAAAAGGCTCAGAGCAGCTACCGGTTGGTCCTCATCGACTGTCCGCCGTCCTTCGGCGGGCTCACCCGGTCCGGCCTGGTGGCCAGCCAGCGGGCGATCGTGGTCAGCGAGCCGGCCCTGTTCTCGGTGACCGCCGCGGACCGGGCACTGCGGGCCATTCACGATCTGCGGGCCGCGGTCGCCCCGGGTCTGCAGCCCCTCGGTGTGCTGATCAACCGTTACCGGGAACGTTCCCCGGAGCATCGCTACCGGGTCGCCGAGCTGCAGAGCATGTTCGGACCGCTCGTGCTCTCCCCCGCCGTCGCCGAGCGCAGCGCACTGCAGCAGGCGCAGGGTGCCAGTCAGCCGGTCCACCGCTGGCCCGGCTCGGCGGCCGCCGACCTTGCGTCCGCCTTCGACGCCCACCTGGCCCGTGTGATGCGGGTGGGCGGCCGGCGCGGGCGTCATGTGCGGTCCGAAGCCGTCTCCTGAGCGGGGTCGCCCGCTCTGTCTTTCCGTCCGACCGCTTCACCCCTGCCCCCGGTGACCTCAGGTCCCGGGGGCAGCCGGTTTCGGGGCGCCGACCTTCCGGGCGCCAGGGAAGCTGGGTGCGACGGTCCTGTCAGGAGAGGCACAGACGACGGACCGGCCAGCGCCTGGCCGACCGGTCCGTCACTGTCTCGACCCCGTTGCCGCCTCGATCTCCTAAAGAGGCTGCGCCTCGGACCGCCCAGCGGTGAGTCCGGGCCTGGTCACGAAGTCTCCCGACCACCAGGCTTGGCGGGTTGCCCTCGTCGGTGGAGGTGCGCGGTGGCTGGTTCCGGGGTGACGTTGAGCGAGTTGATGGCCGGGCATGTCGGGTTGAGCATCGAGTGCCTGGACCGGATCTACCTCAACGGGTACGTGCCGAACCTGCAGGTCGGGGGGCAGGTCGTCACCTTCCTCACCAAGCACTTGGGCAAGCCGATCCCGTCACCGGCGCTGTTCGAGGCGATCGGGGCCCGGTTCCGCCGTGAGGTCGCCGCGTTCGCCCGGACCGGGCAGATCCCCGTCGTACGCTTCGGCAAGGACGACCGCAAGGTCGAGGTGATGCACCCGTTCCAGCAGCGACTGGCTGCCGAGGGCCGCTCCGGGGTCGCTGCGATTGGGGTGGCGCAGGAGTTCGCGCTGGTCTGGACCGGATACCCGCGCCAGTCCAGCGGTTCACCGTTGCCGCAGTTCGGGTTCGCCAAGGTCCGGCGGCGGGTGACCTGCTTCTACTTCTACCTGTGGGACGACGAGTTCGGGCCCGGCTTCGTGAAGATCTGCTCCTACTTCCCCTACCCGATCAAGGTGTGGGTCAACGGCCACGAGTGGGCCAAACGGCAGGCGGCCAAGGCAGGTATCGGGTTCACCGAACTGTCCAACGGGTTCGCCACCTGCACCGACCCCGAGGGCCTGCAGGCGATCTGTGACCGGCTCGGCTTCACCCAGATCCAGGGGTTCGTCAACCGGTGGCTGAACCTGTTGCCCACCCCGTTGACCGACGTCGACGAGGTCGGCGGGTACTGGTGGGAGTTCTCGATGCGCCAGATCGAGGTGTCCCACACTCTGGTCTTCGACGCCCCACGCCACGCGCGATCCTTCGTAGAGGCGTTGATCGCTGACAACCTCGACCTGGGTCGCCCCGACATGATCGAGGTCATCTTCGGCCGCCAGATCCGCACCGGCCGCAAGCGGTCCACTCCGGGGGTGTTCAAGACCAAGGTCGTCACCCGCGGCGTTGACGTGACCGTCAACGCCTTCTACAAGCACTCCCGGATCAAGCAATACCTCAAGGACGGCCGAGCCCTACGCATCGAACTGGTCGTCAACTCACCGACCGACCTGAGTGTCGGCCGGCGCCTGCACAACCTGCAAGAACTCCAGGACACCGCCCGCGCGATCAACCACCGACTGCTGGATGCTGAACGCGTCGGTCAGGGCTGTGTCCTCGCGAGCCCAGCCTTCGAGCGGGTCGCGCGTCCCACCCTCGAGGAAGGCGGCAGGGCCCCAGCCCTACGGTTCGGCGACCCTCGGGTCATGGCCCTGACCGGCGCCCTGGCCATCACCGTGCACACCGTCACCGGCTTCACCAACCGAAGCCTTCGACCGCTCGTGGCCGGACTGCTCGGTGCGCCCTACACGATGAGCCAGACCAGCTACGACCTGCGCCGACTACGCCTGAAGGGCCTGATCCGCCGCCTGCCGCACTCCAACACCTACATCCTGACCCCGGACGGCCAACGCATCGCGATCTTCTACACCAAGGTCTACCAACGGGTCCTGGTCCCACTCACCGCCGCCGACCAACCACCCGCACCGCCGCCCCTGCGTCAGGCCCTCAAGACCATCGACACCGCCCTCACCAACTACCTCACCGCGGCACGACTACCCCCAACGGCATGACTGTCGCCCCACCAGAACTCGGCTCAACCGTCAAAACCCCCGCAACCAAGGATCGCTAGCCCGAGTGTCCTGGCTAGTTCGATCTTGATGGTCCGGTGATCACGATGGGGTCGGTCCGACCTGGGGTGATGCGGTGCTGACTGTTCTGGTTTGGGCACCTGGGGTGTATGACCTAAAGTGGATCTGTGGCCAGTCTGTACCCGAAGAAGGTGGGTGGGAAGACCTACTGGTATCTGCGGGAGATGGCCCGGGTCGACGGCAAGCCGAAGATGGTCTCCGAGCGGTATCTGGGCACGGCGGCCGAGATCGAGGCGGCGATGACCGGGGCGGTGGCGGTGCCCGCCGGGACGCGGCATCTGGGGTTCGGGGCGGTCGCGGCCGGCTGGTCGGTCCTGGATCGGTTGGGGGTCGCCGGGATCGTCGATGAGGTGGTCGGCCCTCGCCGTTCGGATGCCGGGGCCTCGGTCGGGACGTATCTGGCGCTGGCGGCCCTCAACCGCTTGGTCGATCCGCGGTCCAAGCGCTCGTTCGCCGATTGGTGGGCCACCACGGCCGCGGAGCGGTTCACCCGGATCCGCCCGGCGGTCCTGGATCACCGTCGGGCTTGGGATGCCACCCACGGGGTGAGCGCGGGGGATCTGGCCGAGATCGAGCGGCGGGTCGGTGCGGCGATGGTCACCCAGTTCGGTCTGGACATCTCCGCGGTCGCTCTGGACATGACGAACTTCGCCACGTTCATCGATTCCACCAACCCGTCCGCATCGCTGGCCCAGCGCGGCAAGGCCAAGCAGAAGCGTGCCGACCTGCGCCTGGTCGGCCTGGGACTGGTCGTCACCCGCGACGGCGGGATCCCGCTGCTGTCCCATACGTATCCGGGTAACCGCCCGGACGTCACCCAGTTCCCGACCATGTTGACCGAACTGTGCGACCGGTACGCCGTACTGGTCGCCGGACCCGAGCCGCTGGACCAGGTCACCGTGGTCTTCGATGCCGGCCAGAATTCCCGGGACAACTTCACCGACCTGCGCGCCCGGAAGGTCGGTTACGTCACATCCCTGCCGCCGTCGGATCATCCGGATCTGTTGGCCCTGCCGGGCGAGGACCGGACCGTGGTTGATCCGGTCCGCTACCCGGGACTGACCGCGTTGGAGACCAGGAAAACGTTGTACGGGAAGGAAACCCGGGTGATCCTGACTCACTCGCCGACCCTGCACGCCGGGCAGTCCCGGGGCCTGGACCAGACCCTGGCCAAGGCCCAGGCCCGACTGGGAGAGCTGGCCGACCGGCTGGCCCGCGGCAAGACCCGCCGCGCCCGCTCCGCAGTCACCGCCGAGATCACCGCGATCTGCAAGGACGCCTGGGTCAACCGGATCCTGGTCCGGGAGCTGACCGGCCAGACTCCCGCGGACCTACGGCTGACCTGGCAGGTGGACGACGACGCACGCGCCGACCTGGAAAACGAGGTGTTCGGCAAACGGGTCCTGGTCACCAACCGCGACACCTGGTCGATCGCCGACGTGGTGGCGGCCTACCGGTCCCAGTCCGACGCCGAGTTCGGGTTCCGGCAACTCAAGGACCCGCACGTGGTGTCGTTCTCACCCATGAACCACTGGACCGACCAGGCGATCCGGGTTCACACCTACACCTGCGTCCTGGCCCTGCAGTTGGCCCACTTGATGCGCCGACAGGCCACCCAGGCGGGCATCCCTCTGTCGGTGCGGGCGCTGATGGACACCCTGGCCGGTATCCAGGAGACCGTCCTGATCTACCCCTCCACCGGCGGGCGCCCCAAGGCCCGCAGGGTCCTGACCCAGACCACCCCCGAACAGGACGCCCTGATCGACATCTTCGACCTCCGACGGTGGGCGCCCAAGAGTTAGGTCATACACCTCGACCACCTCGAAACCCGCATTCACCAGCGGAAACACCAGCCCGTCAACTGCTAGCCAGGACACTCGGGCTAGCCGATGGCCCGGGCCCGCCGCCGGGACGCCAGTTCGTCGTCAGGGTGGTCGACGGCCGGCTCCTCCTCGCCGGGACGCTCGCACGGGAGTTCCGCCAGGCTGCCCTCGACCTCCCGCCAGACCCGCCCGACCGCGATCCCGAAGACGCCCTGACCGCCCTGCACCAGGTCGATCACCTCGTCCGCGGAGGTGCACTCGTACACACTGGCTCCATCGCTCATCAGCGTCAGCTGGGCCAGGTCGTCGACACCGCGGTCCCGCAGGTGCTGGACGGCGGTGCGGATCTGCTGCAGGGACACCCCGGTGTCGAGCAGGCGCTTGACGACCTTGAGCACGAGGATGTCGCGGAACCCGTACAGCCGCTGAGTCCCCGACCCGGTCGCCGGTCGCACACTCGGCTCGACCAGACCGGTCCGGGCCCAGTAGTCCAGCTGACGGTAGGTGATCCCGGCCGCCCGGCAGGCGATGGGCCCGCGGTAGCCGACCTGCTCGTCGAGCACCGGCAGATCGTCGGTGAACAGCAGGCCCTGGGCACGCTCCGGTACGGCAGTCGCACGGCTCGCGTAACCCGATGCTTCACCGGTACCGCTCACGCCGACCTCCTGTCACGTCGTCCTCGACGGGGAAGCCGGTGCGCCCTTCACCAAGAGCACACCGTTGGAACTACAGCGAGGACGTTCTGATTGGAACGGTAGGCGTGTGCCCCCGCAGCGTCAACGAAGGGTCCGCTGAGCGTTCCGGCGTGTCGCCTTCGCCGCGCCGTCGGCTACGCAGCGTCGAACTCTCACCCTCTACTTGAGGTTGGACCGTCCGGGTGATGTCAGCTCGATGACCGGCCCTCCGGGCCGGTCTCGCCGAAGTCCTCCGGTGAGATGTGGTCGAGGAACTGGCGGAACTTCTCCACCTCGTCCTCGTCCTCGTCCGGGACCGCGACCCCGCCCGCCTCGAGGACCTCCTCCGTCCCAACGATCCGGGATCCCGTGCGCAGGGCCAGGGCGATCGCGTCGGAGGACCGGCAGCCCACCGTCAACCCACCGTCGAACAGCAGTTCGGCGTGGAAGACGTTGTCCCGGATGGCCACGATGCGCACCTCCTCCACCCGGCGGCCGAGCGCGGCGATGATGTCGCGCATCAGGTCGTGGGTGAGGGGGCGCGGCGGAACGACACCCTGCTGGGCGAAGGCGATGGCACTCGCTTCGGCCGCACCCACCCAGATCGGGAGGTAACGGTCGCCGTCCCGCTCGCGGAGCAGGACGATGGGATTGTTCGAGGGCATCTCCACCCGGACCCCGATGACGTCGAGCTCGCGCACATCGCCACGGTACCCCGGGCGGACCTGCCCCGCGATGCGCACCAGGAATCGGGACGGCCACGGATGATGGCCGGCCAGGTCAGCGGTCGTCGCGGGAGAGTGCAGCCTTGACCAGCGCCGCGTGCAACTGGACGCACAGGGCGGCCACCTCGCGGGTGACCTCCTCCGCCCGTGCCGCCGCCTCCGGGCCGCGCTGGCGGCGCAGCGGGGCCGCTACCTGCTCCACCAGACCGGCCTCCCGGTCGGCGGCGCTGCGGAAGGCCCGCAGATGCCGTGGCTCGATGCCGAAGGCGGCCAGCTGGGCAGCGGCCCGGGTGACCACCAAGGCCTCCTCCTCGTACAGCGAGGTGCCGCGGTGCGGGGCGACCAGACCGTACGACTCCAAGGCCTCCAGGAGGTCCGGGGCGGCCTCGGCCGAGGCCAGCAGCTCACCACGGGTCAGCCGCAGCGAGGGGGCGGGCCCGAACCGCTGCGGGGACGTCGCTGTGCTGGCGTCCGCCAGACGCGGGCCGCGGGGCGGCCGGCCCGGCAACGGTGGCGGATCGAGCCCGCGGTCGACCGCCTCCAGGTGCTCCCGGATGACCCGCAGCGGCAGATAGTGGTCACGCTGGACGCTCAGCACGAACCGGAGGCGTTCCACATCGGGATGCGTGAACTTCCGGTACCCCGACGGCGTGCGGTCGGGCTCGACGAGGCCCTGCTCCTCCAGGAACCGGATCTTGGAGATGCTGACGTCCGGGAACTCCGGGCGTAGCAGGGCGAGCACTTCCCCGATACTCATCGAGGGCCGTGGCGCCCCCCGGCGGCCGACCGCCGCGCTCACCACGACGGACTCACCACCCCGCGCCGGCTCCGGTGTCGCGAGGGCTCGGGTGGAAGATCATCCGGTACTTGCCGATCTGCACCTCGTCGCCCGCACGTAGGACGACCTCCTCGATCCGGTCCCGCTGGACGTAGGTGCCGTTGAGGCTGCCCACGTCCCGGACCACGAACCGGCCCTCCTTGCGGAGGAACTCCGCGTGCTTGCGGGAGACGGTGACGTCGTCGAGGAAGATGTCGCTGTCCGGACGGCGGCCTGCTGTCGTCCGCGGGCCGTCGAGCAGGAAGCGCGCCCCAGCGTTCGGACCCCGCCGGACCACGAGCAGCGCGCTGCCTGCCGGCAATGCCTCGATGGCCGCCTGCTCGGCCGCCGTCAGCCCCGGATCGCTGACTTCCTCGGTAGAGCCGAGGGCCCCGAGGGTCACCGTCGTGTCGGGGGCGGCCGCAGGCTCGCGGGGGCTGCCCGGCGCTGCGTCGCGCTCAGGCTGCTGACCCGCCCCCGGCGGGGTTACCGACATGGCCTTGCCTCCTCGTCCGGCGAACTGAGCGATCCCGTGCGGTGTCCCGGCGGCCGGCGAACGGCCGCACGCCGCGGTGCGAACTTGCTGCGGGAAAGCCTAACCCTCCAGACAAGGTCGAGACACCCGCTGTGACGCCCGCATCGCCCGTTCTGGGGAGGGGCCACCCCTGGCGGGGACCGGCTCCCGGACCCGGAGCGGACCCAGGTGCTCCGGCTGGTCAGCCGAGTTGCGCCCGGTACTGCTCGGCGGTCAGCAGCCCGTCGAGCTGACTCTCGTCCGACAGTTCCACCTCGAAGATCCAGCCTTCGCCGTAGGGGGCGGTGTTGACCAGTTCGGGGGTGCCCTCGAGGGCCTCGTTGACGGCCGTGACCGTGCCCGTGACGGGCGAGAAGATGTCGCTGACGCTCTTCGTGGACTCGACCTCCCCGCAGGCCTGTCCGGAGGTGACCGCGCTGCCCGCAGCGGGAGCCGACACGTACACGATGTCCCCGAGGGCGTCCTGGGCGTAGGCCGTGATGCCGACCCGGACGCGGCTGCCACCCGCCTTCACCCACTCGTGCTCGACGGTGTAACGCAGGTCGGCGGGGTACTCGAAGTCGGCCATGGTGAGCTGGGTCTCCTGAGGCGATCGGATGGGCATGGGCAGCCGGACCGGCCTACGGGCTGGCGGACGCGGCCGGGCGAGCGTACTGAGGCGCCGAGACGACACGCAACGCACTCACGGTAAGGGTCGTCTGGAGGGTCACGTGACCTGTCGCACCTTGCTGCCGGAGCGTCTCCAGGACGCCGCCGGGGATGTTCATGGCGGACGAGAGCGTCTGCGGATCGCCGATGGCCAACAGGGTGTACGGCGCCGCGAGCAGCGTGCCGTCCACCCGGACCCCGCCGTTGGCGTCCACCAGGGAGGTGCTGGCCACCACCCGCACGCCGCCGATCTGCATCGCCTCGGCGCCGGCGTCCCGCAACTCCTGCAGAGCGTCGAGCAGGATCCTCGAGTTCACCTGGTTCTTCGGGTCGGTGATGCTGAGCTCGATGCCCGGGCCGACCGCGGGAGAGGTCCCGGCCAGGATGCCGAGCAGGTCCAGGCGCTGCTTGGCCGCGTCGAGGGCGGCGGCGGACTTGTCGGTGCCGGACCTCAGCTTGTCGGCGGTCCCCTGCAGCCGACGGGTCTCCTCCTCCAGCCGCGTCGACTTCTCCGTGAGGTTGTCCAGCAGGCTCACCAGGTCGCTCTGGCGCATCGATGTGAGGCCGAGGTTCTGGTTCTGCCGGACGGCGAGGAAGCCGGCCAGTCCGAGGACGAAGCAGAGCAGCATGGCCAGTCCCTGGGCGCGGGTGGCCCGCGGTCGCATCGCCCGCAGCAGCCGCATCCGGGGCGAGACGTCCGGGACGGCCGGCTCCGCGGGGACTCGGGCCGCCCCCGTGGGCTCCCCCGGCTGTTCGTCGGGACTGCGGGCCGGGGCGGCGGCGGACGCGTAGTCCTCGCGCAGCCAGTCGCTGACGACGGGCTGGTCGGCGGGAGTCGTCAGGTCGTCGTCCTCGCCGTCCCAGGGTTGATCGACAGCCCCGGTGGTGTCGGCGACGCCCGGCTGCGGTGCCTGGCCGAGGGGGAGGCGGCCGGAGGACTCCTGGGGCTGGTCGTGCCACCACGTGGCCGGGCCGTGCTCGCGCAGGTCCTCGAACCAGCGGTCGTCGCCGTCGATCTCGATCGGCGACGACGGGTCCAGCGGATCCCAGGGGGGCTCCCCGGACGTGAGGGGCGCGGACGCCTCCCCCGCGTCCGGTGGAGTGGACCCGTCCGAGGGTTGCGCCGCGGTAAGCGGGGACCGATCGGGTTCGACTTCGGCGGGTTCGGCCTCGGCGGGTTCAGCCTCGGCGGGTTCGGCCACAGGCTCCGCCGGTGCCGACGAGCCGGGTGCAGTGGCGTCCGGGACTGGATCGGCCGAGGTCTCCGCGGAACCGGGTTGCGTGGGCGCAGGACCGGGGCGGTCGGGTGGCTGTGGGTGGTCGCGGCTGTCGGCAACGGCCTGCGTGGCCGCAGAATCTGCGGTGCCGGGCGCAGTCGCATCGGGCCCGGTGGTTTCGGTCTGCGTGGTCTCAGGTTCGGTGGAGTCGGCCTCAGGTTCGGTGGAGTCGGCCTCAGGTTCGGCTGCGGCGGTGGTGGGCCCGGGTTCGGCGGCCCCGGACTCGTCTGCCTCCGACTGTCCGGCCGGGGGCTCAACTGCAGCGGAGACGTCGGCCGTGCCGGGCTCGCCGGTCTGCGCCGGGACGGCCTGGTCGTCCGGCTGGGCCCCGGTCGTGCCGGTGTCCGCGGTCGTGGCGCCGGGCTCCCCGACGACGTCCAGGGGCGCGGGAACGCTCGCCGATGGTCCGTCCCCGGACGGGGCGGACGCGGGCGGTGTGGTGGGGCGCGGGTCGTCGGGCATATCAGGCCTTGAACAGGTGGCGGCGGATCGCAGCGGCGTTGGAGAAGATCCGGATGCCGAGGACGACGACCACTCCCGTGGACAGCTGCGAACCGACCCCGAGCTTGTCGCCCAGGTAGACGATCAGTGCGGCGACGACGATGTTCGACAGGAAGGAGACCGTGAACACGCGATCGTCGAAGATGCCGTCGAGGACCGCCCGCAGCCCCCCGAACACAGCATCGAGGGCCGCCACCACCGCGATCGGCAGATACGGCTGCAGCCACAGCGGCACGGTGGGCTCGAGCACGAGCCCCGCGATGACACCGACCACCAGGCCGAGCACGGCGATCACGCGGAAACCTCCTGGTTCCTGGCTGCCGTCCCGTTGCTGGGCGGCGCCGACGATGGTGACACGAAAGCGGTCGGTGCCGCCGTCACGCCCCGGGGTGACGTGCTGGACGGCGAGGGCGACGACGTCGCGCCGGGCGTCCGGGACGAGTTGCCGGAGAGGCGGCTGCTGTTCGTCGCGTCGGACGGCGTCGCGGTCGGCGAGGCACCGGGCTTGGCCGTGGCGCTCGAGGCGGCGTCCGGGGTGGTCGCGTAGTGCAGCGAGAGCGAGCCCGCACCGGGTACCGTCATCGCCGGTTTGGCCGCCATCCCCGCCCGGATCCCGTAGTTGCTGCTCAACGACTTCAGGTAGGCCCCGGCGAAGTCTTCCCCGAACCCGGACTGCAGACGCTTCGGGTCGCCGATCGCATCGATGACGTACGGCGGGGACAACGGCCGGAAGTCGACCAGGATCGCCTGTCCGGCCGCCCGGATGGCACTCAGCGCGGTGAGACGTTCCCCGTTGACGGAGATCGCCTCGGCACCGGCCTCCCACAGGCCGTTGACGATGACCTGCAGATCGCGGTCGAGGACCCGTCCCTGGTCGGGCCCGCCTCTCTGGCGCGGATCCGTCCCGCCGGGGATGTCCGTGCCGGGCGCGTCGTCGACGGTGAGCTCCAGCCCCGGCCCGGCCACCGGCAGTTCCCCCGTGACCAGGGCCAGGATCCGGCTCTGCGCCGCCATGGCCGAACTGCTGTCCGCGGCGAGGGCGGTCTGCTGGGCCGCGGCGATCCGGGTCCGGAGGTCCTCGTTGGACTTCTGCCTCCGGTCCACCTCGACGGTCCGCTGCTCGATCTCCTTCTCCAGGGAGGCCCGGGCCTGGATCGCCTCCGGCTGCGGGCGGCGCAACTCCATCACCGAGGTGGTAGTCACCCATCCGCAGACCACGGCCACCAGCAGGGTGATCAGCAGGGACACCCGTCCGCGACCCGGCCGCCCCTGTTCCTGCCGCTGCGCCTTCAACCGGGCCGCAGCCTCGTAGCCGGGGTCGAGGGGGTGCTGCATCACCTCGACGAGCAGGGTCATGGACGCGTCGAGACGCCGGGTCCGCCCGGCGTCCCGCTGGCGGGACGGCCGGCGTCCCGGGCCGGACGCGTCCTGGGGTTGTGGTGCTGCCATCGCGGACATCGTGTCATGTTCCGGCGGTCGCCCGGGCGGAAGACCCGTGCGACCGCGACGGGCTCAGCCGCTCAAGCGGTCGGCGGCCCGGTCGACCGCAGAGCCGGCCGGCCGGGGCTCGGCGATCATCTGCCGCATCTGCCGCAGGTACAGCCACCCCGCCCACCAGTAGAGGGTGGTCCCACACCACGCGAAGGCCCAGGCGATCGGGCGGGCGACCGCCGCGGCGACGCTGTCTCCCTGGGCCAGCAGCAGCAGCGGGAAGGCGTACAGCAGGTTGAAGGTGGCGGCCTTGCCCAGGAAGTGCACCGGCGGCGGGCCGTATCCGTTCCGGGCCAGGACCGGCAGCGTGAACGTGAGCAGGACGTCCCGGCCGACGATGAGTGCGACCAGCCACCACGGGATGACGTCACGCCAGCCGAGACCGAGCAGGGTGGACAGGATGAACAACCGGTCCGCGAACGGGTCGAGAAGTTGCCCGACCCGGGACACCTGGCCCCAGCGACGGGCCAGGGCGCCGTCGAGATAGTCGGTGATCCCGCTGGCCGCGAGCACCGCCAGGGCGAAGCCGTCCCGGCCGGTGAGGATCAGCCACGCGAACACCGGGACCAGCAGCAGCCTCAGCAGGCTCAGCACGTTCGGGACGGTCAGGACGCGGTCGCTCACCACCGGTTCCTGCAGCCTCTCCCCCTGGGACACCGATGCAGCCACCCGGCCAGCCTACGCGCCGGCCTCGCCGCGGGCCGGGAGTGACCAGACCGTGACCGTGACCAGGTCGGTGCTCTCCAGGTCGCGGGGCACGGGGACGTCGTGGCGGTCCAGGGGCAGCAGGAGGTTGCGCGGCAGGTACCGCCGCCCGGGATCCCCGAGCAGGACCCGGACCCCGGCGTCGGCCGCCGACTGCAGGAACGCCAGCATCCGCTGCGCGAGGTCCCGGTCGTAGAAGACGTCCCCGGCCAGGATCAGGTCGGTGCCGGGCGGCAGCCCCGGACCGTCCGTGGTCAGCAGGTCCCCCGGCCACAGCCGCAGCGGGACGTGGTTCGCGGCCGCGTTGAGCCGGGTGGCCGCCAGGGCGAGCTGGTCCACGTCGTTGGCGAACACCTCCGTCGCTCCTGCCAGGGCCGCCGCCACCGCGACCACCCCGCTGCCGGTGGCCACGTCCAGTACCCGCCGGCCGATGATCCCCGCGGGGTTGTCCAGGAGATACCGGGCCAGGCCGGTACCCCCGGCCCAGGCGAAGGCCCAGAACGGCGGGGGCAGGCCGGCGTGGCCCGCCCGCTCCTCGGTGAGTTCCCACAGCCCGACGATGTCCTCGCCGAGCCACAGGCGGAGTTCGGGCAGATGGGGTGCCGGGGCGAGCCGGGTGTGCGTGCGGACGAACGTCTGCGCGTCCATGATCACCTCCCGCCGGGGGGCGGACTCCGGGACCCGCCTGCGCGGGCGGCAGCGGACAGCTACCGGGTACGGTCTCCCGTCGCGGGCTCGGGCGCTACTGCCGGGCGATCCCGGCCAGGTCGATGTCCAGGCCGAGGTCGAGGGCGGTGACGGTGTGGGTGAGCCCACCGACGGCCAGGAAGTCCACCCCGGTGGCGGCGTAGGCGGCGGCCACGTCGAGGGTGAGCCCGCCGGAGGCCTCCAGCCTGGTCCCGGTGCCGCGGGCACGCTGCACGCCCTGCCGGCACTGCTCGACCGTCCAGTTGTCGAGCAGGACCAGGTCGGCGCCGCAGGCGATGGCCTCCTCGAGCTGGTCGAAGCGGTCGACCTCCACCTCGGTCGGCAACTGCCCCGCCCGCCGGCCTGCGGCGTCCATGGCGGCGGTGATCGAGCCGGCCACGGCGACGTGGTTGTCCTTGATCAGGACGGCATCGCCCAGACCCATCCGGTGGTTGGTGCCGCCCCCGCAGCGGACCGCGTACTTCTCCAGGGTGCGCAGGCCGGGCAGGGTCTTGCGGGTGTCACGGATCCGGCACCCGGTCCCGGCCACGACGTCCACCCAGGCCCGGGTGGCGGTGGCGATCCCGCTCAGGTGGGTGATCAGGTTGAGTGCGGTCCGCTCGACGGTGAGCAGTTCGGCGGCCCTCGCGGTGACCGTGAGCACGACGTCACCGGGCCGGACCGGGGCGCCGTCGGCGAGGTGGACCGTCACGGCGGCACCGGTCAGCCGGGTGCGCAGCAGCGCCTCGACGACGGGCACGCCGGCCAGCACGCCCTCCTGCCGGCTGCCGAAGGTCGCGGTGACCACCGCATCGTCCGGGACGATCGCGGCCGTGGTGGCATCCGGGCCGTAGGCGAGGTCCTCGGCGAGGGCTGCGTCCAGCACCCGGCGGACGTCCGCGGGGTCCAGGCCGGCGGCGGCCAGTGCGGTCAGGACGCCGGCCGGCCACGGCTGCTCATGCACCTCGACCGGTGCGTCGGCCGTGACCTGGCTGCTGCTGTTCATCGCGGGACTCCTCATCCGGTGGAGGTCACTGATCCGCTGGACGTCAGCCGGTGGCGCGGACCCCGGCCAGGCTCGGGGTGCAGGCCCGCAGGCTGTCGCCGCCGGTGCGGTCGGCCAGGCGCCAGCAGGTGCTGGACCTCAGCTCTTCCCGCCGCTGCGGGTGGTCCACCCGCCGGTGACAGCCCCGGGACTCCTCCCGGGCCGCGGCCGCCTCCACCACCGACCGCGCCGCCAGGGTGAGCATCGCCAGCTCGCCGCCGGCGGGGCCGAGGTCGCGGGTGGTCCGGGCGGCGGCGGACAGTTCGGCGGCGGCCAGGTCCAGGCCCTCGGCGGTCCGCGCCATGCCCAGGTGCCGGGTCATCGCCGCCCGCACGGCGGTCATCGCCGGTTCGGGGTCCGGGCGCACCTGCGCGGAGGTGCCGGGGCCGGGCAGGGGCGTCCAGGCCGGGTGGCGGGCCTCCAGGTCCCCGATCTGCGGAGCGGGCAGCCCCGGCAGTGCCCGCAGTGCGGCCTGCGCCGCTCGCTGCCCCATCACCAGGCCCTCGACCAGACTGTTGGACGCCAGCCGGTTGGCCCCGTGCAGGCCGGTCCGGGCGACCTCACCGACGGCGTACAGCCCGTCCACGCCGGTCCAGCCCTCGAGGTCGGTGAACACGCCGCCGCAGTGGTAGTGGGCCGCCGGGACGACGGGGATCGGGTCCCGCGACGGGTCGACCCCGATCCTGGCGCAGCTGGCCGCCACGGTCGGGAACCGGACCGTGAAGTCGGGGATGCCCGTGGCGTCGAGCCAGACGTGCTCGGACCCGGTGCGGGCCAGGTGCCGGAAGATCGCGGCGGCCACCACATCGCGGGGGGCGAGATCCCGGGCGGGGTGCACGCCCTCCATCACCCGGGCTCCGGAGTCGTCCCGGAGGGTGCCTCCCTCGCCGCGGACGGCCTCCGTGACCAGGGGGACCTGTCCTCCGGCGGAGTCCGGGACCCACAGCGCCGTCGGGTGGAACTGGACGAACTCCACGTCGGCGACCCTGGCACCGGCCCGCAGCGCCAGCGCCAGGCCGTCCCCGGTGGCGGCGGGCGGGTTGGTGGTCCTGGCGAACAGCTGCCCGGACCCGCCGGTGGCCAGCACCACCGTGCGGGCGCCGAGGGTCAGGACACGTCCGCCCGGTCCGGCCAGCCGGACCCCGGCCACCCGGCCCGCGTCGTCGGTGAGCAGGTCCGTCGCACGGTGGCCCTCCAGGACGACCAGCCCGGACCGGTCCGCCCGGGCGACCAGGGCCCTGCTCACCTCCGCGCCGGTGGCATCCCCGCCGGCCCGGACCACACGGGCGGCGCTGTGGCCGCCTTCCCGGGCCCGCAGCCAGCGTCCGTCGTCGTCGACGTCGAACACCGCGCCCCGGTGGGCCAGCCGGGCCACGGCCGGGCCAGCGCCGGCGAGGATGCTGCGCACGGCCTCCTGGTCACACAGGCCCGCACCGGCGACGACGGTGTCCTGGACATGCAGGTCCAGGTCGTCGCCGGGGACGGGGTGCTCGGCCAGCACCGCGGCCAGCCCGCCCTGGGCCCAGCCCGTGCTGCCGTCGCTGATCCGGCCCCGCGTGACCACCAGGACGCGGGCACCCTGCTCGGCAGCGTCCAGGGCGGCGGTCAGCCCGGCCACCCCGGTCCCGACCACGACGACGTCCACCGGAACCTCGACGGCGTCGGCCACCACCTGGGCCACCGACGCCGTCGGCCGCACCGTCACTCGCCGCCGCCGGGGCTGCCGATCGAGACCATCGCCTCCAGGGCGGCCCGGGCCCGCTGCGCCACCTCGGCGGGTACCTCGACCTCGGTGCGCCCGGTGCGCAGGCAGTCCAGCAGGGACTGCGGGGTGTTCAGCTTCATGTACTGGCAGGACGCGCGCTCGTTCACCGGGAGGAACTCCACCGCGGGGGCGGCCGCACGCAACTGGTGCAGCATGCCGATCTCGGTGGCCACCAGCACCTTCGTCGCGGTGGTGCTGCGGGCCGCGCCGAGCATCCCGCCCGTGGACAGCACCCGGACCCGCTCGGCCGGGACGGCGCCCTCGTCCACCCGGTAGAGGGCGGAGGTGGCGCAGCCGCACTCGGGGTGGATGAACAGTTCGGCGTCGGGATGCCGGTCCGCGGCGTCGGTGAGGGCCTGGGCGCTGATCCCGGCGTGCACGTGGCACTCCCCGTGCCAGACGTGCAGGTTCTCCCGGCCGGTGCGCCGCCGGACGAAGGAGCCCAGGTAGACGTCCGGGAGGAAGAGCACCTCCCGGTCGGCGGGCAGCGAGGCCACCACCTCGACGGCGTTGGACGAGGTGCAGCACAGATCCGCCTCGCCCTTCACCTCGGCCGTGGTGTTGACGTAGGCCACGACCGCCGCACCGGGATGCTCGGCCTTCCAGGCCCGCAACTGGTCGACGTCGATCTGGTCGGCCAGGGAGCAGCCCGCGGCGGGGTCGGGGATGAGCACGGTCTTGCCGGGGGAGAGGATCTTCGCCGTCTCCGCCATGAAGTGCACGCCGCAGAAGACGATCGTCGAGGCGGGCGAAGTCATCGCCAGCCGGGACAGGGCCAGGGAGTCCCCGACGTGGTCGGCGATGTCCTGGATCTGCGGGCTGGTGTAGTTGTGCGCCAGGATCACCGCGTCCCGTTCGGCCGCCAGCCGGCGGACCTCCGACTGCCACCCGTCCTGCACGGTCGCGACCACCCGCGTTTTCCCTGTTCTCTCGTCGGTTCCCTCGTCGCGCCGCTCAGTGGGCGCGTCTGCCCGAGACCCTACCGACCGCTGCGGCCGCTCACCGCGCCAGGCCCGCCCCGGGTCCCCGGACGGCCTCGGGGCGGGACCCGGACAGCTCACCTGATTGCGGTACGGATCCCCCGGCCGCACGGCGGATCGCCCCGACCGGCGCTGAGGCCGGTCGGCGCCAATTCCGGAGCAACGTACCCATGGGCTCGGGCGTCGTCACGGGTGCCACGAAAGACCGGTCGGGCGGTCGCAGCTGCGGCGGTGACGGGACGGCAGTGGGCGGGACGGCAGTGGGCGGGACGGCAGTGACGGGGACGGCGAGGGGGTCCGGGGTGCGGCTACCGAGCAGGCGGCAGGCGGCCATCGGGGTGGTGGCGGCGATGGTGGCGGCCGTCCTGGGATCGATCCCGGCGGCGGTGATCATCAACTCGACCCGCGACGCCCGGTTCGGCCCGGGGGCGACGGTGCCCAGCCGTCCGGTGGCGCTGGTGCTCGGTGCCGGGCTCAACCCGGACGGAAGTGCCAGTCCGCTGCTCGCCCAACGGGTCGAGGTCGCGGTCAGGCTCTACCAGGAGGGCCGGGTACGGGCCCTGCTGATGTCCGGGGACCACGGCGCCGTCGGCCATGACGAGGGCCTCGCGATGGCCGAGGTCGCGCAGCGGGCCGGGGTCCCGGCGAGCGCGATCGTCCTCGACCACGCCGGCTTCGACACCTTCTCCAGCTGTTACCGCGCCCGCCACGTGTTCGGCGTCCGCCGGGCCGTGGTAGTCAGCCAGGCCTGGCATCTGCCGCGGGCGGTCTGGTTGTGCCGGGAGCAGGGCATCGACACGGTGGGCGCGGGAACGGCCGGCCTGACCTGGGACGTGGACACCAGCGGCGCCGTCCGGGAGGTGCCCGCCGACCTCAAGGCGGTCCTGGACACCTGGACCGGCCGGCTCCCGACGTTCCCGGGCCCGGTCGAGAACTCCCTCGACGAGGTGAATGCCGCCGGCTGAGTCAGGGGGTGACCGGGTGCCCGATCTGCGGGTCGGTCCCCCAGTACACGGTGACCAGACCTGACCGCTCCCCGGGGGCCACGTCGAGCGAGACCGGCACCTTGCGCAGCAGGCCCTTGTGCCGGACCTGGTCATGGCCCGGACCGGCCCAGCCGAGCCCGGTCAGGTGCCGGTGCAGGCGGGCGTTGACCTCCTCGCCGGTGCTGTCCCGGGAGGTGACGGCCACCGTCGCGACGCACCAGCGGCGGCTCCGCTCGCAGTGCCAGCCGCTCGTTCCGGTGACGTTCGGGCCGGACCGGGCGGACAGCCCGTCGCCGGGCAGTTCCAGGAAGGACATGACGTCGTCCGGCGGCCCCTGCTCCTCCTGGGCGTCCGCCAGGGACAGCGCCAGCCAGGGCACCAGCAGCAGGCCGAGCAGGCCGACCCTGCCCAGGCGGCCGGCCGTCCACCAGGGCGGTGCCTGCGGCCCCCGGCGCCGATGGAACGCCTGGGCCACCAGCCCGGCCGCCACCAGCAGAAGCAGCGTCAGGTCCACGGCCACGAGATCCAGGTCGGCCAGTGGCCAGGATGGCCGGGACCGGTACAGGCAGGAGCCCGCGACGAGCCAGACCCAGGCGAGCAGGACGGAGGCCCCGGCGGCGGTCCAGCGTGAGCGGGAGCCGCCGAGCAGCCAGATCACCAGGAGGAGCAGGGCCGGACCGCCTGCGGTCAGCAGCTGCGCCTGGCTGCGCAGCGATGCACCCAGCGCCGCCCAGAGCAGGCCTCCCACGGCCGCTGCGAGAACCAGCCATCGCCAGCGCTGCGCTGCGTCCGCCCGCAGCCGGTCCTCAAGCCCCGTGCCCGTCAGGCCCGATGCCTCCGTCATGACGTCCCCCGAGCGACTCGTTCCCCCGGCACGGTGATGATCTCGCGCCGGCCGTGATCGTATGCCCCGGCGGCCGTACCCGACGACGATTCCACCAGACGAAACCCGGACCCGCCGTCCCGGACCCTGCCGCCGGGGTCCGGCGCAGGTGCGGGCAGAGTGGTGGCGTGACGCTCACCTCCCGGCTTCCCGCCTCCGACGATCCGGACGCCCTTTTCGAGGCCTTCGTCGACTACGTCGCCGGGCAGGGGCTGGCCCTCTACCCGGCCCAGGAGGAGGCGCTGATCGAGATCGTCACCGGGGCCAACGTGATCTTGAGCACGCCGACCGGGTCCGGGAAGAGCCTGGTGGCGACGGGGGCGCACTTCGCGGCCCTGGCCCGTGGTGAGCGGACGTTCTACACGGCGCCGATCAAGGCCCTGGTGTCGGAGAAGTTCTTCGCCCTCTGCGACACCTTCGGCCCGGACATGGTGGGCATGCTCACCGGCGACGCCAGCGTCAACCCGACGGCGCCGATCATCTGCTGCACCGCCGAGATCCTGGCGAACCTGGCCCTGCGGGAGGGCTCGGCCGCGGAAGTCGGCCAGGTCGTGATGGACGAGTTCCACTTCTACTCCGAACCCGATCGCGGCTGGGCCTGGCAGGTCCCCCTGGTGGAACTGCCGCAGGCGCAGTTCCTCCTGATGTCGGCCACGCTGGGCGACGTGAGCCGGTTCGACGCCGACCTCACCCGGCGGACCGGTCGCCCGACGCACACCGTGACCTCGGCGGAGCGTCCGGTGCCGCTGCACCATTACTACGCCGTCACGCCGTTGCACGAGACGATCGAGGAACTGCTGTCCACCGGTCAGGCCCCGGTCTACGTCGTCCACTTCACCCAGGCCGCCGCCCTGGAGCGGGCACAGGCGCTGATGAGCGTCAACGTGTGCAGCAGGGCCGAGAAGGACCGGATCGCGCAGCTGATCGGGGACTTCCGGTTCTCGGCGGGTTTCGGGCGGACACTGTCGCGGCTGGTCCGCCACGGCGTCGGCGTCCACCACGCCGGGATGCTGCCGCGCTACCGCAGGCTCGTGGAGCAGTTGGCGCAGGCGGGGCTGCTCAAGGTGATCTGCGGGACGGACACCCTCGGGGTGGGGATCAACGTGCCGATCCGCACCGTCGTGCTCACCGCCCTGAGCAAGTACGACGGCAGCCGGGTGCGCCACCTGAAGGCCCGGGAGTTCCACCAGATCGCCGGCCGGGCCGGCCGGGCGGGGTTCGACACCGCGGGGACGGTGGTCGTCCAGGCCCCCGAGCACGAGGTGGAGAACGAGCGGCGACTGGCCAAGGCCGGGGACGACCCGGTCAAGCGGCGCCGTGTCGTGCGGAAGAAGGCACCGGAGGGTTTCGTCTCCTGGGGGCGGCCCACCTTCGAGCGGCTGGTGGCCGCCGAGCCGGAACCACTGACCTCGTCCTTCGCGGTCTCGCACGCCATGGTGTTGAACGTGCTGCAGCGGCCCGCGGACCCGTTCCCGGCGATGCGGCACCTACTGGAGGACAACCACGAGGACCGTCCCGCGCAGCGCCGGCACATCCGGCGGGCGATCGCCGGGTACCGGGCCCTGCTGGCCGCAGGGGTGGTGGAACGGCTCGCGGAGCCGGACGCGGCCGGCCGAACCGTCCGGCTCACCGTGGACCTGCAGCGGGACTTCGCCCTCAACCAGCCGCTGTCGCCGTTCGCCCTGGCGGCGATCGAGGTGCTGGACCGGCAGTCCCCGGACTATGCGCTGGACGTGCTGTCGGTGCTGGAGTCCACGCTCGACAACCCCAGGGCCGTGCTGTCCGCGCAGCAGTTCAAGGCCCGCGGCGAGGCTGTGGCCCAGATGAAGGCCGACGGAATCGAGTACGAGGAGCGGATGTCCCTGCTGGAGGACATCACGTACCCGAAGCCGCTGGACGAGCTGCTGCAGGCGACCTACGAGATCTACCGCCAGGGCCATCCCTGGGTCGCGGACTATGAGCTGTCCCCGAAATCGGTGGCCCGGGACCTGTTCGAGCGGGCGATGACCTTCGGGGAGTTCGTCGCGTTCTACGGGCTGGCCCGCAGTGAGGGCCAGGTGCTGCGCTATCTGGCCGACGCCTACAAGGCGCTGCGGCAGACCGTCCCGGACGAGGCGAAGACCGAGGAGCTCGCGGACCTGCAGGAGTGGCTGGGGGAACTGGTCCGGCAGGTGGACTCCAGCCTGCTGGAGGAGTGGGAGCAGTTGCGCGCCGGGGAGGACGCGGGGGCGGGCACGCAGGACGGGAGGCACGGGCGCACCTCGGGGGACGACCGGCCGCCGCCGGTCACGGCCAACCGCCGGGCGTTCCGGGTGCTGGTCCGCAATGCGCTGTTCCGCCGCGTCGAGCTGGCCGCCCTGCGCCGGTACGAGGACCTCGGGGAGCTCGACGGCGGGTCCGGCTGGGACGCCGAGCGCTGGCGTGTCGCGCTGGAGCCGTACTTCGCCGAGTACGCGGAGCTGGGGACCGGGCCCGACGCCCGGGGTCCGGCCCTGTTGCTGGTCGATGAGCGGCCGGAGGGTCGTCCGGGCATCTGGGCGGTCCGGCAGGTGTTCGACGACCCCGAGGGTGACCGGGACTGGGGTATCGCGGCGGACATCGACCTGGCGGCCAGCGACGAGGCCGGGGAGGCGGTCCTGCGGCTGGTCGCCGTCGGCCCCCGCAGCGAGCTCCCGATCGGGTGAACCTGGACGACGCACCTCGGCCGCCCGAGGTGCGGGCCGTCGAGTGCGTCGAGGCCGGGTCCGGGACCCTCGCCCGCTGATCCTGGCGCCGGACTTCCCGGACCGGCCGGGCCCGGGGAGTGAGTCCTCCGTGCCTGGCCGGTGGTGCTCCCCTGGCCGGTGGCGCTCCCGGGCCGAGTGGTGCGACCGGTCCGGCGGACACCACCGCTGGCCGGTGCCGCGACGGACCGGCGCGGCCGGTCCGTCGCGATCAGTCCGTGGCGATCAGTCCGTCGGCGATCAGTACTGGCCGACGACGTCCACGATCAGGGTCGAATCGGGTGTCTTGCTCTGGGCCTCCGCGGGCATCACGGCGAGAACCCGGCTGCCCACGTTGCCGCCCTTCAGCGCGGTCAGGGCGGTCATCACGGCCTGCCCGGAGCCCAACTGCAGGGGCCCACCCCAGGTCTCGTTCTTCTTCCCGCTGGCCAGCTCCACCTGGACGATCTCCATGATGAAGCTCTTGGTGGCGTCCAGCTTCGCGCCGTTGCCCTGGATCAGCAGGGTGGACCTCGGCTGGGCGTCCGCCTTGATCCCCTCGACGGAGTCGACGGTGGGCTTCTTGCCGGGCTCGGAGGTCACCTTCGGGAAACCTGCGGGCGGCGTCACGGGGGTGCCGGAGGCCGCGGCGTTCGGGCTGAACGCGGCGATCAGGTCCACGACGAACACCAGCGTGTGCCCGGCGAGCGGCTCACTGGCGCTGGCCGACGCCCCGTACGCCTGCGCGGCCGGGATGGTCAGCAGGACCCGCGACCCGACGTGCTGACCGACCAGGCCCTTGTCCCAGCCCGGGATGACCTGGCCGCCACCGAGCGGGAAGCTGAAGACCTGCTTGTGGTCGAAGGAGTTGTCGAAGATGTTCGGTTTGCCGTCCTTGAGGTCCCAGGTCTGGCCGAGGTAGTTGACGACAAGGGTCTGGCCGGTGCTCACCGCAGGGCCGGTGCCCTCGCTGATCGCCTCGGTGTTCAACGAGGTGGGCGCGGCCGAGGTCGGCACGGTCAGGGTCGGCTTCTGGCCGAACGTTCCGGTGACGGAGACCCCGACCTTGGACATCTTGCCGCCGGGGGCGGAGTTCGCCTTCGAGCCTGCGCCGCAGGCGGCCAGCAGCAGGGACGAGGCGGCGATCAGGACGGCGAGACGCCGCGACGGCACGAACACGAGGTACTCCAGGTGTCGGGAACGGAGGACTTGACGCTAGCCGACGAAACAGGGCGGGCCGAGCGCAGCCCCGGCAAGGAGGGTCAGCGGCGGCCGGGCCGGGGCGCGACGCCGTCCCCGGTGGACCTGGCCTGGGCTTCGGCGTGCCGCTGGTGCAGCCGGGTACGGATCTCGTCGGGGGTGTAGGCGCGGCGGCGGCGTTCGGCCCGGGCCAGGAGCACCCCGGTCGCGGTCACGCCGACCACACCGGCCAGTCCGAGCACCTTCCACCAGCGCATGGCGCCTAGGCTACGGGTCGTGGCGGCCGACCCGATCACCCGGATCAGTCTCGACGAGGCGCTGGACCAGACGCGGACCGGGGACCTGTGGGTGTTCCGGGGCCGTACGGTCGCCGACCGGGCCATCCAGCTCACCACGAACTCCCCCGTCAACCACGTCGGCATGTGTCTGGCGCTGGAGGACCTGCCGCCGCTCATGTGGCATGCCGAGCTGGGCCGGTCCCTGCCGGATCTGTGGGCGGGCGGCCACCACCGTGGTGTCCAGTTGCACGATCTGCGGGCCGCGGTGCTGCAGTGGGCGCACCGGTACGGGCAGCGGGCCTGGCTGCGTCAGCTCGACCGGCCGCTGAGCACGCCGATGGAGGATGCCGCGCTGCGGACGGTGGCCCGGCTGGACGGGACACCGTTCCCCTCCACCGCCCGGCTGGCCGCGCGGTGGTTCGGCGGGCGGATCCCGGCGTGGCATGCCCGGCGCCGGGAGCACGTCCGCCGCGACGCGGATCCCGGCATGCCCGAGCTCGCGGGAGGCCCGGTGCGGGACCAGGGCGGCGCGGCCTCCGGGCGCCCGGCGCTGGAGAGCGCCTACTGCGCCGAGGTGGTGGCCATCACCTACCAGGCGATGGGCCTGCTGCCGCCGGGCCGGCGACCGAACTGGTACGACCCGGGCCGGTTCTGGAGCGGCGACGAGCTGGAACTTGCCCCTGGCTACCGACTGGGTGCGGAGATCGCGGTCGAGCTCCCGCCGGCGCCGGCCGCGCACGAGGGAACCTGCAGCGCCGACCTGAACCGCTGAGCGTCGGCACCGGTCAGCAGGAGCGCGGCAGCCGGGGCCGTCTGGCTCGACTCACGGCGGGAACCTGACCAGGCTCGATCCGCCGGCCGGAATGTTCCGGAATAATTGAGTGGGCAACCGGGCTGGTGGCAGGCATGGATGCTCCTTCTACGTTCGCCCTCGGTGGGGATCTGACGGTCCACAGGCTCGGCTACGGCGCGATGCGGCTGACCGGCCCCGGTGTGTGGGGTGAGCCCGCAGACCGGGCCGGGGCGGTCGCCGTCGTGCGGGCCGCGGTGGAGCAGGGGGTCGACTTCATCGACACCGCCGACTCCTACGGTCCCTTCGTCAGTGAACGCATCATCGCCGAGGCGCTGCACCCCTACCCGCAGGGCCTGGTCATCGCGACCAAGGCCGGTCTGACCCGACCCGGCCCGGGTACCTGGGTGCCCGTGGGCCGCCCGTCCTACCTCAAGCAGCAGGTGGAACTGTCGCTGCGCACCCTGCGTCTGGAGCGGATCGACCTGATCCAGCTGCACCGCATCGACCCAGAAGTGCCCCTGGAGGATCAGCTCGGCGCCTTCGTCGAGCTCAAGGAGCAGGGCAAGGTGCGCCACATCGGCCTGTCCGAGGTGTCGGTGGAGCAACTGAAGGCCGCCCGGGAGATCACCGAGATCGCCGGCGTGCAGAACCTGTACAACCTCAGCAACCGCCAGTCCCAGGCCGTGCTCGACTATGCGACGGCCGAGGGCATCGCGTTCATCCCCTGGTTCCCGATCGCGACCGGCGAGCTGGCCAAGCCCGACGGCCCGGTCGCCGCGATCGCCAGGGAACTCGATGCGACGCCGTCCCAGATAGCTCTCGCCTGGCTGCTGCACGTCTCGCCGGTGGTGCTGCCGATCCCGGGAACGACGTCCCTCGACCACCTCACCGAGAACCTGGCGGCAGGCCGGCTGCCCCTCTCCGACGAGGTCATGGCCCAGCTCAACTCCCTGACCTGACCGCTCCACCCCTCCGCTGTCGTCACCGATCCCGCCGGCGGCCGTGCCTGGTCCGGGCACGGCCGTCCCCGTCGTGTGGCAGCGGGACTGTGACGCTTGTCAAGGGTGGGCCGCGCTGCTCTAATCCTGCGCATGTCCCGGCCGGAGCAGGTGCGACAGCCGCCGGCGAAGCCGTCCGCCGGCCCCGGCCCCGGTCCCGGCCCAGCCGATGACGGTGGCCGGCAGGCGACCTGGCTGACCGTGGACGAAATCTCCACCCGCACCGGGATCAGCGTCCGGACCATCCGTTTCTACGCCTCGAGGCGGCTGCTCCCCCCGCCGCGACTGCAGGGCCGGGTCGGCTACTACGGGGACGACCACCTGGCCCGCCTGGAACTCGTACAGCGCCTGCAGGAGTTGGGGTTCACCCTGGCCGCGATCGAGGAGTACCTGTCGCGGATCGCGCCGGGCACCCCGCCCGAGGACGTCCGCGTCCTGGGCGCGCTGATGACCCCCTGGACCGTGGACGTGCCCGAGGAACTGACCCGGGCCGAACTCGCCGAACGCCTCGGCCGTCCGTTGAGCACCGCGGATCTCGCACTGCTGGAGGCGTTCGGGGTCCTCACCCGGACCGGCCGCCGGTTCCGGGTGGCGCCGGCCCTGCTCGAGCTCGGCGCCGACCTGCTCGACGTGGGACTCGACGTGGACGCCGCCCGGCGCTCACGGACGGTGGTCGACACCCATACCCGCCAGATCATGGCCGAGCTGAACGCGATCTTCCGGGAGCAGGTCTGGGGACCCTACCGCGCAGGCCCGCATACCGCCGCACAGCGACGGCAACTGTCCGAGCGGACCGAGCGGTTGCGCTCGGCGACCCTGCGCGCCACCGTCATCGCCCTGCAGCAGGCCCTCAACGAGACCATCCGGGCCTCGGTGCAGCGCTGAATCCGCCCGCTGCGGACGGGGACCCCGCGGCGCCCACCACCACGCCGGCCTCCGACGAGCGCACCCTGCAGGTGGTCGACGGCTCGACGAAGCCGTCGGGGTCGCGTTCCCGTGGTGGGCCCTAACGTCGCCGGGCGTACCCCGAGCCACCGACCTGCCAGCGCAGCGTCCGGGTCGGCGCGTCGTCGAGTTCGCGCAGGAGCCGTTCGGAACTGGCCGTGGCGATCGGCTGCCATCCCAGGGTCAGGTCATGGGCCACACAGACGAAGCCGGACGGGTCGCGCCGGTCGCCGATCGCGATGATCTTCAGGCTGACCGGGCAGCGCTGGCCGCTCTTGGCCACGTAGGACCACTCCTGCAGGTTCGGCAGCCCCGACCGGGTGATCTCCAGCAGCGGGTCGGTCCCCGGCTCCAGGCCGAGTTCGGCGGCCGCCACCGCGATGTCGTCCGGGTCGTACAGGCACAGGGTGGGCCGCCCGACGAGTTCGGCGGCACTGTAGCCGAGCAGGCGTTCCGCGGCCCGGTTGACCGTGGTGATCCGCCCCTCGGCGTCGGCGATGACGATCAGCCGGTCGGAGATCGCCCGCAGGATGGCGTTCACCACGTCCTGGCTGTGCTGCAGGTCGGCGAGGATCGCCCGGGCCCGGGTATCGGACTCCCGGTGCGCGCTCATGTCCCGGAACACGGCGGTGACCACGGGCCCGTGCCGGGTCTCCACCCGGGCCAGCCACACCGCCGCCGGGAAGCCGGTGCCGTCGCGACGCATCCCGGCCACCTCGACGGCCTCACCGGCGGGGCCGGGGCGGGCACCGTCGAGCACCTGCTGGCGGAGCAGGGCGAGCACGCCGCGGGCGGCGGGCGCCACCAGGAGGTCACCGCTGTGGCCGACGATCTCGCTGCCGACGTACCCGAACGTCCGCTGGGCGGCCTCGTTGAACAGCACGACCCGGTTGGCGGGATCCACGGCGAAGACCGCGTCGGGGCTGGCGTCGAGCAGTGCGAGGGCGTCCTGGCCGCGCAGCCGGGCGAGCAGTGCCTTCGCCCCGGTGCCGCGCAGCAGCCGCCGACGGGCTCCCGCACCGCTGGTCGACGCCGGCGGGGGCACCAGCCACAGGATGTCGTCAGGCAGCTCACCGAGCACCTGGACACCTTCGCCACCGCCCCGCTCCGGCCCGACGGCCGGTTGCAGCGGCAGTTGCTGGTACCTGCGCAGCGGGGTATCGAGGTCCTGCAGCACGGTGACCGCCCTCCCGACCGTCGCGAGGTCCACCGCCCACCCCGACGGCGTCGGGCGCGGCGGCGACCTCATCTCGTCGCTCTGACCGCCCTGCACCCCCCGGTGGGCTGCCGGCACAGCGGCAACCGGAACGGTCAGTCGATGGGCCCCACGATCCACACCGACACGAAGACACTACAGCACGTATTCATCCGCGCACTCTCCGTGTTTGATGAGATCTCCTCCGAGCGATCTACCAGGCAGATCAGCCGTTCGACGGCGCGGCGGACAGCCCCGAACAGCCGCGCAACTGCTTCCACGCGGCCTGGGCGGATGAGGTCGCCTGCGCGCTGCCGGCACGGGGCACCCCGTCGGCCGCGATCGTGAGCGGCGCGAACGACGCCTTCGTCACCCCGGCACGGGACGCCCCTGCGGGTTGGTCGACGGTGAGGGTGAGCACGCCCGTGGTCGCGTCGAGTCCACGACTGCGCCACCAGATGAAGTTGCCCAGGCCGTAGTCCACGTAGCTGCCGCCGAGCCAGCCGCCCGCCTGCAGACGGTGGGCGTGCGAGCCGACGATGACGTCCGCGCCGGCCGCGGACAGCGCTTCGGCGGTCCGCCGCTGCAGGGCGGTCGGGCAGGTGGTGTAGTCGGTACCCCAGTGCAGGTAGACCACCACCACGTCGGCCTGGGAGCGTGCCCGCCGGACGGAGGCCGTGAGCCGGTCGAGGGTCGCGGCCGAGGCGATCCCCGCCCGGTTCGCCGTCGCCGACCAGGCGGACAGGGTCCAGTCCCCGAGCTGACTCGCACCGAGCACGGCGACCTTCGCCCCGCGCACCTCCAGCATGGCCGGGGCATATGCCTGGGCGGCGTCGGCACCGACACCGACCACCCGCACCGAGCTGCGGCCGACGGCCGCCAGGGTGTCCTTGAGACCCGCTTCGCCGTAGTCGACGGCATGGTTGTTGGCCATGGTCACCACGTCCACACCGACGTCCTGCAGCGCGGTCAGCGCCTCCGGGGTGGTCCGGAAGTGGAAGTCCTTGGGTGCCGGCGTCCCGCGGGAGGTGACGGCGGTCTCGAAGTTGACCATCGCTACGTCCGCCCCGGACAGGTAGGGCCGCAGGTCGGCCAGCGAGGTCGACGGGTCACGCAACAGGCCGGCCACATAGTCGGTGAAGTGGACGTCCCCGCCGAAGGCGAGGGTGATCGGCCATCGGGTGGCCGTCCCGGTCGCCGACCCGGTGGCCGTCCCGGACGGCTCCGTACTCGCCAGGGGCGGCACGGCGGGGGTCGCGGCCGAGACCGTGACCCCGGCACCGCTGCCGTGGGACGAACCCCCCGAACACGCCGCCAGTCCCCATGCGGCCACGAGGACCGCGATGACACCTCCGCGCAGGCTGCTCCGCACGGCCGGAGTCTAGAACCTCCAGCACCCAGCGTATAGTAAAGCGTTCAACTAATGATAGGCTGCCACCATGACGGAATCCCGCTGGCTGGATGAGCATCAGCAGCGCGCCTGGCGGAGCTTCCTGGCCGCCACCCGCCTGCTGCAGGCCCAGCTGGACCGCGAGCTTCAGCGGGACAGCGGGATCCCCCACGCCTACTACGAGATTCTCGTCCGGCTGTCCGAGGCGCCGGACCGGGTGCTGCGGATGAGCGAGCTCGCCGACGCCTCCGAGTCCTCCCGCAGCCGGCTCTCCCATGCCGTGACCCGGCTGGAGGAAGCGGGCTGGGTGGTACGGGAGA
Organism: Kineosporiaceae bacterium; assembly: GCA_035719045.1. GTDB lineage: Bacteria > Actinomycetota > Actinomycetes > Actinomycetales > Kineosporiaceae > DASTGO01. Next base: position 32,474 of record DASTGO010000067.1, read on the forward strand.
GCTGCTCGACCGACCGCCGGGGTGCCTTCGCCCGGCTCACGGACGAGGGGTTCGCCGCCCTCGCCGCCGCGGCGCCGTCTCATGTGGCCTCCGTCCGGCGGCTGCTCATCGACCGGCTCACCGGCGAGCAACTGGAGCAGCTGCGGGTGATCAGCGACACCGTCCTGGCCGGGTTGCGCGGCACCGACGCCTTCGCGCACTGCCCGCAGGCCCAGGCGGTGTGTGAGGCGGCGGAGCCAGGCTCGGTGACCCTGCCGGAATCCGCCGAGTCAGCCGGCGTCACCCCCGCCTGACACCCCCCCTGACACCACCCGCGAGCGACAGGGCAGGCATCAACCTCTCCGGCCGCCGGGCGACTCGGCCCCGCAGGGGCACCACTGGCATGGGTCCCGCCCGGCCCTGCGGGACCCCACCCGGAAGCGTCACCCTGCGTGGTCGAACCAGCCCTCCGAGGGGAGATGGCTACGGTGTGCATGGATGAGACCGAGATCACGTTCCGGGACCTTCGCCCCGGACACAACCGGTCAGGCCTACCTACGGTGGTCGGGGTTCGTCTTCCCCGGAGGTGCCGCGATGACCGCCCCGCCCGACAGTCGGCCCGGTTCTCCGGGTGGGCTCGCACCGGCGGGCGCGCACGGCCCGGAGATCCTGAGTAGTTCCGAACTCGAGGTGATCGGCGAGGCGGCCCGGTGGGCTCCGTCGATCCACAACAGTCAGCCGTGGCGGCTGCGCCGGTTGGTCGATGGCATCGGCATCGCGGACGACATCAGCCGCAGTGTTCCGGTGATCGACCCCAGCGGGCGGGACCGAACCATCTCCTGCGGCTCGGCGCTCTACAACGCCGCCGTCGCGATGCGCTCCCTCGGCTTCGCCACCCAGTCCACCCTTCTGCCCGACCCGGCCGACCCCGCCCTGATCGGCACCGTGCACGCCGTCGGCCGTACCCGGCCCGCCGACCAGGACCTCCTGCTCCACCGGATGGTCCCGCTGCGGCACACCCACCGCCGCGTCTACCGCTCCCACCTCGTCGCGGAGGAGGACCTGCTCGACCTGCGCCAGGCGGTGTCCGCCGAGGGAGCCCGGCTCAGCGTCGCGGAGCCCGCCGCCCGGCGCCGGCTGGCCCATCTGCTGCGGGCCGCGGTCAGCGCCCAGGCCCAGGACCCGGAACTGCGGGAAGAGGTCGAGCGCTGGGTCCGCCGCGGCGGGCAGCCGGGTGCCCTGGTGGACGGCATCCCCAGCAACGCCCTCGGCACCTCGCCCTTCCCGGTCGACTCCCTCGTGCACGGCGGTACCCGCGGCATCCCCGATGCCGAAGAGGTCGAGGCGGAACTCGCCCGCAGCACCGTCCTTGTCGTCTCCACCCGCGAGGACACCCGGCTGGACTGGGTGATCGCCGGCCTGGCACTGGAACGGCTGCTGCTGACCGCCACCGCGAAGGGGCTGGTGGCCACCTTCGCCGAACAGGCCCTGCAGAACCCGACCGTGCGCCCGCAGATCGCCGAGGTGCTCGGGATCTGGGGGCACCCGCAGGTGCTGCTGCGGGTCGGGCGCCCACTGGTGGACGCGCCTGTCACACCACGGCGGCCGTTGGCCGAACTGTTCGAGTAAGCCCGGCCCCGCCCTCGTCCGGGGGCGAATCACTCCCCGGACGACGCCTGTTCCGGGGCTGCCGGGCGGACGGCCCAGAGCGCCACCGCCGCGGCCGCGGCGACGTTGAGCGAGTCCACCCCGCCTGCCATCGGGATCCGCACCGCGAGGTCGGCATGCCTCAGGGTCCGGGAGGTCAGTCCGTCCCCCTCGGTGCCGAGGACCAGGGCCACCCGGTCCGGCAGATGGGCGGCGAAGGCGTCGAGGGCGACCGCGTCCGGGGTGAGGGCCAGTGCCGCGACGGTGAACCCGTTCTCCCGCAGCAGGTCCAGCCCGCCGGGCCAGGGTTCCAGACGCGCCCAGTCCACCTGGAACACGGTGCCCATCGACACGCGCACCGCCCGCCGGTAGAGCGGGTCGGCGCAGCGCGGGCTGACCAGGACGGCATCCGCCCCGATCCCCGCCGCGGACCGGAAGATCGCCCCGACGTTGGTGTGGTCCACCACGTCCTCCAGGACGACCACCCGGCGGGCCGTGGCGAGCAGTTCCAGCGGGTCCCGGGGGTCCGGGCGGTGCATCGCGGCGATCGCGCCCCGGTGGACGTGGAAGCCGGTGATGGCCTCCAGCACCCCGGGATCCCCCGCCAGCACCGGGGCACCGAGCTCACGGACCCGGTGGACCAGCGGGGCCAGCGGCTCCAGCCACCGCTGCGCCAGCAGCATCGACCGCGGCCGGTGACCGGCGTCCAGAGCCCGCTCGATCACCTTCGCGCTCTCCGCCAGGTAGAGCCCGAGCTCCGGCTCCCGGCGCGATCTCAGCGCCACATCCGTCAGGCCCACGTAGTCGCCGACCCGGGGGTCGTCGGTCGACTCGACCCGCCCGAGCTCACCGAGACTGCCGGTCACGTGGTCACCAGCCGCACGATCGCGATCACCCCGACCGCGACGATCACCGCGCGCAGCCCGGCCGGCGGCAGCCGCCGCCCGATCCGCGCACCCAGCAGCCCGCCCAGCACCGACCCGACCGCGATCAACAGCACCACCCACCAGTTGACGGCCTGCGGACGCACCACGAGGAAGGTCACCGCGGCCACGGAGTTCACGACGGCCGACAGGAAGTTCTTCGTCGCGTTGACCCGCTGCAGCGACTCGGCCAGCAGGGAACCCAGCAGCCCGACCAGCAGCACACCCTGCGCGGCGCCGAAGTAGCCGCCGTAGGCCCCCGCCAGCAGCACCCCGATCGCGGCGGCCACCCCCACCTGCCCGCCCTCGCCGTTGCGCCGCCGGGCGGCCAGCGTCCCGGACAGCCTCGGCTGGACCAGGACCAACACCAGGGAGATCCCGATCAGCACCGGCACGATCGCGGTGAACGCCGAAGCCGGAAGCCTCAGCAGCAGCAGGGCTCCGGCGATCGACCCGATCAGGGACATCGGCGCCAGCCGGAGCAGGGTGCTGCGCTGGCCCTCCAGTTCCCGGCGGTAACCCCAGGTGCCTGTGACGGTGCCGAACACCAGGCCGATGTTGTTCGAGACGTTCGCGCTCACCGGGGGCACCCCGAAGGCGAGCAGGGTCGGGAAGGTGATCAGCGTCCCCGAGCCGACCACGGTGTTGATCGTCCCGGCGGCGAGGCCGGCCACGAAGACCGCCACCACCTCCCAGGGACTCACCCGGCGAGCCTATCCGGGACGGTCCGGGCGCCGGAGCATGGTCACCACCTGGGCACGGGTGCCGAACCGGCAGCGCTCGGTCTCTCCCCCCGGACCGGCTCCAGCCCCGCACCGGATCTGCCGATGTCCGGCGTGTGGGACCCGACCGTGCCCCCGCCCGCCCCCTGGGTGGCGTCGGCCGCCCGACAGCGCGGCCGCCGTCGGCCACGGGCGTCGTGATCGTCCTGATCAGCCTGATCACGCTGGCCGTCTGCGTCTGCGTGGCCGTGCCTGTCACGCCCGCCGCCGCCGCACCGTCGCCCCCGCTCGGCGGGTCACCCGCACCGGTCGGCGGGTCCGGACCCCTGGACCAGCAGGTCACCGATGCCCGCAGGGCCGCCGCGGACGCCGCCCGCCGGGTGGATGCCCTGCGTCAGCAGTACCTCGAGCTCACCGATCAGGCTGCCCAGGCGGCGGACCGGCTGGCGGGGGCATTCGCAGAGCAGTCCCGGCTGGACGGCCGCCATGACGCCGACGCCGCAGCCCTGGCCCGGGCCCGGACGGTCCGCGGCGCGGCGATCCGGGAGGTCTACACCGGAGGCGGCCGCCTGGGGCTGATGATGTCCGTGCTGTCGGCCGGCTCGCCGGATGACGCGCTGTGGCGGTTGGCCACGGCCCATCGCGTCGAGGCCGGAGCCCTGGTGGACCTCGACCGGGAGGCCGAGCGGGCATCCGTCGCGGAGGCCGGCTCCGCCGCGCAGGTCTCGGCAGCGGCCGCCGCGGACACCGACCTCGCCCGTGCCCTGGCCGAACTGCAGAACGATGCGGCCGCCGCGGACACCGTCCTGCAGCAGGCCCGCGCCGAACTGGACCGCCTGGACACACGGGCCAGGGAACTGACCGAGGCCAAGGAGGCGGCGCTGCGGCTGGCACAGGCACAGGCACAGGCCGAGGCAGCCCGGCTGCGGGCGTCCGCGGTGAGCGCACTGACCATTCCGCCCGAGTACGAGGCCGCCTACCGGGCCGCGGCCGGCACCTGCCCCGGCATGGACTGGACCCTGCTGGCTGCCGTGGGGCAGATCGAGAGCGGTCACGGGCGCAACGACGGCCCGTCGTCGGCCGGCGCGATCGGCCCGATGCAGTTCATGCCGGCGACTTTCGAGCGGTACGCGGTGGACGGCGACGGTGACGGCACGACGGATCCGTGGAACTACCGTGACGCGACCTTCACCGCCGCCGCCTATCTGTGTGCCTCCGGCGCGGAGGGCGGCTCCGAGGACGGCGTCCGGCAGGCCCTGTTCGCCTACAACCACGCCCAGTGGTACGTCGACCTCGTGCTCTCCGCCCAGCAGGCCATCCTGGCCCGTCGGCCGTCCTGACCGGCAGGCCCGCCCGAAGTGGTGGCTCAGGCCGGGACCGTGGTCAGGCCGCGATCACGGTCGGGCCAGGCCCGGGTCCTGCGGTGCGGGCGGCACCGGGGGTGCGGGCGGGACGTGCCCGGTCAGCGGGCCGCCGGTCTGCCGGGAGGCGCCCTCGGCGTCCGCGACAGCCTCGGCGGCCTCCTCCCGGGCCCGGGTCAACGCCTCCTGCGGGTCTTCCAGCCGGGTGGCCGCGAGGTCGGCGGCGAGTCCGCCACCGTTGCCGCTGTCGCCGGGGACCCAGGTGCCCGTCCCGTCGCTGCCGCCGCCGAGGGCGTTGCCGATGCCGCGCAGCGCCTGGGTCAGCTCGGTCGGCACGATCCAGACCTTGTTCGACGGGCTGTTGGCGATCTGCGGGAGCACCTGCAGGTACTGGTAGGCCAGGAGCTTGGAGTCCGGGTTGCCGCGGTGGATCGCGTCGAAGACCTGCTGGATCGCCCGGGCCTCACCCTGGGCCTTGAGGATCGCCGCCTGCGCCTGGCCCTCCGCCCGCAGGATCGCCGACTGCTTGTCGCCCTCGGCGGTGAGGATCTGGGACTGCTTGACGCCCTCGGCGTTGAGGATGGCGGCCCGGCGGTCCCGCTCGGCGCGCATCTGCTTCTCCATCGAGTCCTGCACGCTGGCCGGCGGGTCGATCGCCTTCAGTTCCACCCGGTTGACCCGGATCCCCCAGCGGCCGGTGGCCTCGTCGAGCACCCCCCGCAGCTGTCCGTTGATCTCGTCCCGGCTGGTCAGGGTCTGCTCCAGGTCAAGGGAGCCGATCACGTTGCGCAGGGTGGTGACGGTGAGCTGCTCGATGCCCTGGATGTAGTCGGCGATCTCGTAGACGGCCGCCTTCGGGTCGGTCGGCTGGAAGTAGATCACCGTGTCGATGTTGACCACGAGGTTGTCGGAGGTGATCACCGGCTGCGGCGGGAACGAGACCACCTGCTCCCGCAGGTCGACGACCGCCCGGGGCCGGTCCACGAACGGGACCAGGAAGTGCAGCCCCGCGTCGAGGGTGCGGGAGTAGCGGCCCAGCCGTTCGACGATCACCGCGGTGGCCTGCGGCACGATCCGTACCGCCCGCAGCACCGTGGAGATCACGAACAGCAGGATCAGCAGCAGGACGACCAGCGAGATGACGCTCTGAGGACTCATCGGGGCGGCTCCGTCCGGGAAGGGGGTTCTGCGCGTCCGGTATCGATCGGCGGTGGTTCAGGGGCGACGACGGCGGTGGCCCCGTCGATGCGCTCGACGAACGCCTGCATGCCTGCGGGGAGGACCAGCCCGGCCTGCTCCGTGCGTGCCGACCAGATCTCTCCCGCCAGCTTCACCTGGCCACCGGATCCGCTGACCTCGCGGAGCACCTCGGCGCGCCGCCCGACCAGCGCGGCCACCCCCGTGACGGCCCCCGCCGTCCGGCGGCTCCAGCGCAGCAGCGGCGGGCGGGCCCCCAGCAGGAGCGCGGTGGACGCCACCGCGAAGACGACCACCTGGACCTCGACGCCGGCGCCGAGCGCTGCGGCGGACGCGGCGACGAGTCCGCCGCCGGCGAACATCGCCAGCACGAACTGCAGGGAGGTGACCTCGAGAACCCCCGCCACCAGGGCCACGGCGATCCAGATGAGCCAGTCCACGGCTGCCTCCCTCCCCGAGCGCCGCCCGGCGCGTCAGCCCTGACGCAGGCGCGCCGTCCAGCGGTTCCCAGTCTTGTCGACCAAGAGCGGGACGTCGAACGTGCTGGTCAGCAGCTCCTCGGTGAGGACCTCGTCGACCGGTCCGGCGGCCACCACCCGGGCCTGGCGCAGCAGCAGGGCGTGGGTGAAGCCCGGCGGGATCTCCTCGACGTGGTGGGTCACCAGGATGAGTACCGGTGAGCGGCGGTCCCCGGCCAGTTCGGCGAGGTCGCGGACGAGGGTCTCCCGGCCGCCGAGGTCGAGGCCTGCCGCGGGTTCGTCGAGGATGACCAGCTCCGGGTCGGCCATCAGGGACCGGGCCAGCTGGACCCGTTTGCGCTCCCCCTCGCTGAGGGTGCCGAAGGTGCGCTCGGCCAGGTGGTCGACACCGAAGGCGGCCAGCAGGTCCTTGGCGCGGCCGTGGTCGAGCTCCTCGTAGTTCTCCCGCCAGCGTCCCGCGATCGCGTAGGCGGCGGTGAGCACGACATCGCGGACGAGTTCGTCGGCGGGGAGCGACTCGGCGAAGGCGGCGCTGGCCAGCCCGATTCGGGGCCGCAACTCGAAGACGTCCACCTGGCCGAGGGTCTCGCCGAGGATGCCCGCGCGGCCGCGGGTCGGGTGCATCCGGGCCCCGGCGATCTGCATCAGCGTGGTCTTGCCGGCGCCGTTGGGGCCGAGCACGACCCACCGTTCGCCTTCGTCCACGCTCCAGGTGACCTCGTCGAGGATGGTCGACCCGTTGCGGACGACCGAGACCCCCACCAGGTCGAGCACGTCACCCATGCGCCTGACCCTAGGGCACCGGGCTGACGGGACCGGCACCTACCCTGAAGGCGTGTTCTCCCTTGCCCGTTCCGCCCGGCTGGCCGCCTGGGGGACGGCCGCCCTGCGCGGCACCTTGACGGTCCGGGATGCGGTCCGTGCGGTCACCGGGGACGACGAGCCGCATACGGTCGAGAGCGGTGCGGGGGCTCCGGACGCACTGCCCCCCGGTGCCGGGCTGGACACCCTGCTGACCCTGCTGGCCGGGCTCGGCGTACGCGGCCTGCGGGTGGTGCTGCCGGTTCCCGGGGACCTGCTGGGGCTGCCCGGACCGGGGCCGTTCAACGCGGCCGCGCTGGAGTCCGGTGAATGCGTGCTGACCGAGCCGCTGCGGGACGGCACCGGCTGGGGGCTGGTCCCGCAGGTGACCGGATTCGGCTCGCAGTGGGAACCCGGGGTGCTGGTGAGCTGGCGGGTGTCGGCGGTCCCCGCGCGGCGGGTGACCGACGTCGGCAGTCTGGCCGAGGCCGAACGTGAACTGCGGGAGGCGATGCGCACGGCCACCGAGGCGCTGGCCGGTCTGGAGGTCGGACGCTGGCGGGAGGACGCGGCCGGACGGATCGCCGCGCTGCGCTCGGGTGGACTCCCGGCCGGTGCGCTGCCGCCGTCGACCCCGGCCCGCAGCGCCGGGGTGCTCGCCACCGCGCTGCGGGTCGCGGCGATCGTCGACCTTGCCGGCGAGGACGACGGCGGTGCGGTGACGGCCCATGAGGCAGGGGCCCGGCGGCAGGCGCTGCGCGGGCTGGACGCCGTGACCCGGCGGGCGTTGACCGCCGCCGTCAACGCCCTGCTGGAGCCGCCGCGCGGCTGAGCCCGGCGTTGCCCGTGACCCGGTTTCGACCCATCGGGACGGAATGCTGGTCCCGGCAGCCCCAGATCACTACATTCAGGACATGACCGGTGGTGACCGGAACGACGCCCGCAGTGCATCCCCCGGGTGGACCGTGCCGGTGGACCCGAGCCCACCCCCCGCGGGAGCCTCTGACCAGGGGCAACGGATCCTGGAACGGCTCCGGCAGGCCCTGTACGCGGTCACCGCCGGGGAGTTCCGCAACCAGGAGACCCGTCACGACCTGGACTCGCGGCTGGGCCGGGAGCTGCTGTACCTCATCGCCAACGACGAGTGGGTGCAGGCGACCACCGAGTTCATCGACCTCCAGCAGGCCGGCACCGTCCACACCACGGTCCGGGTGGAGGTGAACCTCGACCGGATCGCCCACGAGGCGTTGCGGGAGCAACGGGATCAGCTCTGGCTGCCGTTGCTCGTGCTGCCGCCGTACCGGCGGGTGGACGGTGCCGGGCGCCGGCCCGGCGGGACCGTTCCCGTGGTGACCGACGCGGGCGAGGTCAGGCCCACCCTGCCGCAGGCGCAGTTGCGCCGCTGGGTGTCCGCGGCGCTGGCCGAGATCATGCTGGACGGCGGTGCGGAGTGGGCACTGCCCGGTCCGCACCGGGCGGTCTGCCGCGAGGAGCGGATCCTGCTCGGCATGGCGATCCGGCGGTTTCTGCGCGGGCAGGCGCCGGGCGGCGATCCCCGCGGGGCCACTGTGCCCGGCACCGGCCGCACCGCCAGGCCCGGCCCGCCGCGGACGGCCGTCGCCGGTCCGGGCCTGCCCGATGCCGACCCGGCGATGACCACCCGCCTGGAGA
>DASTGO010000068.1:0-3222 GCA_035719045.1 Kineosporiaceae bacterium
CGGGCATCGGAGCCGCGAAGGCGCCGGCCCCGGCCATCCCGAGCCGCCGTTCCAGGCGGTCCAGGCGGGCGGGCAGGCCGCGGGTGGCGTCGTCGGCGGCGGGCAGCAGCAGCCGTGCGCAGAGCAGTTCCAGCTGGAGCCGGGGGGAGGTGGCCCCGGTCATCTCGGTGAGTGCGACGTTGACCACGTCGGCAGCCCGGGACAGTTCCGCACGACCGAACCGCGCCGCCTGCCCCCGCATCCGGTCGAGCTGGTCACTGGGCAGTGCCCGCAGCACGGCGTGCCCACCGTCGGGAACGGCTGCCACGACCACCAGGTCACGCAGGCGTTCCAGCAGGTCCTCCACGAATCGGCGGGGGTCGTGCCCGGACTCGATGACCCGGTCGACGACCCCGAACACGCTCGCCCCGTCCCCCGCGGCCAGCGCGTCGACGACGTCGTCGAGCAGTGCGGCGTCGGTGTAGCCCAGCAGGGACACCGCGAGCGCGTAGGTCAGCCCGTCCTCACCGGCACCGCCGATGAGCTGGTCGAGCACCGACAACGAGTCCCGGACCGAACCCGCCCCGGCCCGGACCACCAGCGGCAGCACCCCCGACCCGACCGGGACGTCCTCCTGCGCGCACAGCTCGGCGAGATAGGCCTGCAGGCGCTCCGGCGGGACCAGGCGGAAGGGGTAGTGGTGGGTCCGGGACCGGATCGTCCCGATGACCTTGTCCGGCTCGGTCGTGGCGAAGACGAACCGGACGTGCGGCGGGGGCTCCTCGACGATCTTCAGCAGGGCGTTGAACCCCTGTGTGGAGACCATGTGGGCCTCGTCGATGATGAAGACCTTGTACCGGTCCCGCGCCGGGGCGAAGGCAGCCCGTTCCCGCAGGCTGCGGGCGTCGTCCACACCGCCGTGGCTGGCCGCGTCGATCTCGACCACGTCAAGGCTGCCCGGACCGCCGCGGGACAGGTCCCGGCAGGACGGGCACTGCCCGCACGGCGTGGCGGTGGGACCCTCCGCGCAGTTGAGGCAGCGGGCCAGGATCCGCGCGCTGGTCGTCTTGCCGCAGCCACGCGGCCCGGAGAACAGGTAGGCGTGGTTGATCCGGTCCTTGGTGAGCGCGGCCGTCAGCGGCCCGGTGACGTGCTCCTGGCCGATCACCTCGGCGAACGTCTCCGGGCGGTATCTGCGGTACAGCGCTTGGGCCACGTTGGCACCCTAACGGCGGCCACCGTCCTCGGTCCCCTCCGCGGACCGGGTCATCCCCAAGGTTCCGGCGTCGTCCACAGCTGTCCACAATCCGAGGCGGGACATCCCCAGTTCATCCCCAGCTCTACCCACAGGCTGGGGATGAACCAGGCCTGGTGAGCGCTGGGTGGGTCGGTCCGGGAGCGCGGGTCCGCGCGCGGCGCGATCGATGACGACGGCGGGGGCCGGTCGACAGGGCGGCCAGGGGACGCAGGCGGCGGCGGGCGCGTGGCGGGCGGCGGCCAACCCGGACATGCAAGGACCCCCCGCGCACCCGCCAGAGCCTGCCTACCCTTGCTGCCTTCCGGCCCTGGGGGAGTTCAGCGGGATGACGCCGCGCGAGGGGTCTGACCTCACTCTACCCGCCCTCCGGGGCGAGCCCGACCGGAGCCACCCGGAGGGCCTCCCGCAGGCCGTCCCGCCGCCAAGTGGCCGAGCACTGCCCGAAGGTCGCTAGACTCCTCGGCGGAGGATTCGCCTAGTGGCCTAGGGCGCACGATTGGAAATCGTGTTGGGCTAAACACCCTCAGGGGTTCAAATCCCCTATCCTCCGCCAGTTGGCCTGGCCCGATGCCGGAGAGTGGTGATCACTCACCGGCATCGGGCCAGTTGTCGTTCCTGGTGTTCCTCGGGGCCTTCATGATCGAAGGACTCCTGACCCTGAGGCGCGTCCCGAGCCCGTCCTAACGGCGCCGAGGCCGCCCCTCGGCCAGCCACCACAGCACCCCGAACACGTTGAGCACCGCCACGACGACCAGCCACCAGGTCTTGGTTCGGCTGCGGACCTCGTACTCACCGGTCCGGCTGACATCGACCAGCGCCCAGACCCAGACGGCCAGCAGCACGAGCGGGACGAGCATCGCCGCCGGACTGGGTGCGGGACGGTAAGCGGCGGTCAGAGCACTCTCCACGGTGGCCGGTACTGGACCGGCTGCAACGAAAGCGAGCACGACGCTGCCGTCCATCACACCTCCCGGTAGCAGTCGGGCACCGGCCCGACTCCACCTCACTGTCCCCAGGTCGCTGTCCTCGTGCAGTGCGGAAAGCCAGGCGCATAGCGTGCCTTCCGCTCCTGCGGGGCGCCGGGACCGAGGGACCCGGACCCGCACCGCCGACGGCCTACCCGGCCGGCAGTTCACGTGCCCGACCGGCATCCGACCCGGCAACTCAGTGTGCACCCCCGACGGGTGGGGCACGGGCGACGGCACGCTCTGCCGGGCCCCTCGGTCCCGGCGGTCGACCCGGACCGACCACTCGAGCCCATGATCAGGCACGATCGGTCACCTGGAGCCATAGACCCCGGGCGCACTACGTAGAATCACCCGTGTGATCTTCAAGGCAGTCGGCGACGGCCGGCCGTACCCCGACCACGGGTACACCACGCCACGCCAGTGGGCCGACGTGCCGCCGCGCCAGGTCCGGCTGGACGAACTGGTGACCACGAAGAGCACCCTCGACCTCACGCAACTCCTGTCCGAGGACTCCACGTTCTACGGGGACCTCTTCGCGCATGTCGTGCAGTGGCAGGAGACCCTCTACCTCGAAGATGGCCTGCACCGGGCTGTTCGGGCGGCACTCGCCCAACGTCCCGTTCTGCACGCCCGCGTGCTCGTGCTCAACGACTGAGGCCCTGGATGACCACTCCGCGCGACGACGTCCCTCCCGGTGAGACGGCCGGCCACTCCCACAACCAGGCCGGTGCCGGTCAGGGATCGGATGCCACGGTGGATCTCGTCGCCATGGAGAAGGCCGCCTCCGCCGGCCCCGTGAGCGTCCTATCGGACGTGACGCACGTCACAAGCTCCCTGAGCGTCACCGATGCCGAACCGGCGCACCCGGCACCCCCGCCCGCACCCAGGTCCGCCCCCAAGCCGTCGCCGCCCAAGCCGTCGCCGCCCAAGCCGTCGCCCCCCAGACCGTCACCCCCCAAGCCCTCGCCGCCCCCGTCCTCCCGCCGAGGCCAGGCCGGCAAGGGCAGGAAGCGGACG
>DASTGO010000069.1:0-19537 GCA_035719045.1 Kineosporiaceae bacterium
ATGCAACCTGCGGATCTCCGCCCAGTCCTCCACCGACAACACCCCTTCCTCCCTGACACTCGACTGCCAGGGTTCTCGGCAAGGGGGGTCAGTTTTCGAACGTCGTCAGGGGGTCAGTTTTCCGGCGTCGCTGACACACCAGGACGTCATTCCACAGGAACTCCAGGACGCCCATGGGGGCAGTATGCCGCGGGTTGATCGAGTCGCGGCGTTGACGGGAGGCTCCGTTCGGCGCGCGCAGGGCTCGACCTGGGGCGGCAGGGGGACGCGCGGGGCCGATCACCGCCGGGGGCATGTCGCCTTCCGGTACCACGGCCAGTCTCACGGTCAAGGCCGGCCCAGGTGCTGGTGGTGGCAGGGAGGGTGCTCCGCACCTGCGGGGACCGGGTGAGCGTGTTGGGCCTTGACCGTGAGCCTCGCTGGCCGCGGTACCTCCGCCCGCCGGCAGGGGACGATCACCCCATGCCGCGGACACCACCCCCGGGAGGACCCGATGAGCCAGCACCCCCGCCACCCGCCTCACCGGCGACGTCCAGGACGGCTTGACGGCCGAACCCCCGGCCGGTCAGCGCTCGACGGAGAGGCCTGCCGGGTCGGTACGGCGGCGCAGGGCGGGGGTGGAGAACACCGACTACGCCGCGTTCGCCGCCCGCCTCGGTGCCACCCGCCAGGCCGCACAGCAAAGATGGGGCCGGTGACCACCACGCTCGGCATGATTGGCTCGCCGTGGCATGCTCATCCCGTGATCGACCAGCCCACCCCGCGCCGGGAGGCCATCCCCCCGTTGACTCGCACCCAGGCGAGGGTCCTGATTGGGGGAGCGGTCGTCAACGTATTGGGGGGAGCGATCGGCTTCTGGTCTATCCCTGATGTCCGAGGCTTCATGGTCGGTTGGGTCTTGATCGTCGCAGGGGTCGGCATCAGCTTCCTTGGCGGTGGCCGCCGTTTCGTGCCTAGCACACCACGCCAGGTGTTAGAAACGGCGAGAGCAGGTGGCCTTCCTGCCTGGCCGCTCACCGTCCTCACATTCGCGCTCCTTGCCATCGCGGCGGTCGGTCTGCTCCACAATGTCGTGTTGTCCTCTCCTCGACATTGACCCAGCAACAGCTTCGTCGCGTCTGTTGCGTGCCCGATCGAGCGGATGCCGTGCAGCACCCCGCTCCGATCGCTCACCGATTGCTCACGAACGCAGCTGTCACCCACGTTCCCTCACGGCGCCAGGAACGACACGGCATGGCCCTGACCAGCACGGGAGCGCATCGCGGGACGACCAGCCCTCCCGTGACACGGAGGGGAGCACTCTCTCAATCCGCGGGTTGAGGGTTCGGGCTCATGTCCTACTCATACCCGGAAGACGGTCCCGGGAGACTCTGGTCGTCTGTGAGTGGAAGCCGCACGATCTGGTGCCGGGACGATCAGGCAGGATGCTCCGGGTGGGAGTGCACGCGTTTGCTGACGAATCGGTACGGGACCGGCTCTACCTGGTGAGCGCGGCCCTGGTCGCTCCGACCGAGGTTCACCAGCTGCGCGTGGCGATGCGTCGGCTTCGGATGCCTGGCCAGCGCGAGATCCACCTGAAGACCGAGAAGGCCCCTCGGCGTCGGCAACTCCTGGACGTGGTGGTCGGCAGCGGCGTCCAGGTCAGCATCTACAGCGCCGAGCACGCGAAGATCGGTCAGGAGCACGCCCGCGCCGCCTGCGTGCACCAACTCGTGGTGGACCTGGCGGACAAGGGCGCGGGACGCCTGGTCCTGGACTCGCGACCAGGCCGCGATCATCTGGACGCGCGGACGATCTGGGCGGCTCTGGGGACTCGGCCGGGGGCGGTGCTGCGTTTCGACCACGCCGACTCTGCTTCCGAGCCGCTGATCTGGGTCGCTGACGTCATCGGTTGGGCCCATGGGGCGGGAGGGGAATGGCGACGCCGTGTCGCCCCCGCCGTGACCTGCGTAAATGACTGCACCCCGTGACACGTCCTGATCGTGCCCAGGACAGCGCGAAGCCCGGCCGCCGTCCGTCCGAACGGGTGCCGGGCTCACTCCCTCAGCCTCACTGGCCTTGGTGACTCCAGTATCGGCAAGCTCCCAGGCCCGGTCAATCCGCGGACAAGGGTGTCCCCGCTCATGGGCCGCAGCCTGCGCCGACGAGCATTCGACAGAATGGACCTCAGGACCGCTGTCCCGGACCCGAACGCCGAGTGGTGGACCACGACGGATGTGGCCGCCTATCTGGGTGTTCGTCTCGCGACAGTGAGCACGTATCGGAAGCGCGGTCAGATGCCGGCACCGGACATGACGCTCGGGCACACGCCTGCGTGGCGACCTGCTCGGATCATCGAATGGCATGCCACACGCCCTCGGCCGGGGGTTGGAGGACGCCTCGTTGGTTGGAGGACCCCCCGGTGCTGGCGGGGATGCCGGGCTAGCGGACCACCCGGATCGTGCAGGCCGAATCGGGAGCCGGCGGGTTCTTCGTGAACGACCGTGTGACCTTGTGCGGCGGTCAGGTCGACGAGTTCATGGTTCAGAACCAGGTGGACCGACGGTATGCCTCGTACTGGGCGCCGAAGGCCGAGCCGAGGACGGCGTCCTCACGTCGCGCACGGATGACCTGGACCGGAATGAGAATGGCCCAGATGACCAATGCCTGCCAGCCCTGCACGGCCAGCAGAACGAGCAGGAACGCCGCCGTTCCGAAGACGTAGATGGGGTGGCGGAGCTTGGCGTAGAAGCCGTTCGTGACCAGTTGACGTGCCTCGGGCCGGACGGAGAACGCTGCCCCGAGTTGCTGGCGGGCGATGACCCACAGCGCGGCGCAGACGAGTGACAACGCGAGCGCCGCGAACCAACCGGGGGTGCGTAGGGCCGAGACGATGCCGAGCGCCAGGAGGACGAGGTAGAACGCGAACATCGCGACCTCGACCGGTCGCAGGCCAGTGATCACGATCCCCTGTCTACACCATGGAAGACGCTGCGAGCCGGGGCAGGTCGAGGGACGATCTCAGGCCGGGGTGCAACCGGGGTCAGCGACGGCAGACAGGCTCGCGCGCCAGGTGGGGGTGAGGGTCTCGAACGGCTCGTCCCCGTAGAGGATCCAGGCGCGGGCGGCCTCCTCACACCCGGGGTGACGCCCGTCGATGAAGCGCTCACCGATGTCGGGCGTGTAGCCCTGCACCAACCGCATCAGTCGACGGGCGGCGATCTGGTCGGGGACGATCAACGCGGCGCGCCGCAGCCCCCAGCCACGAATCATGATCATGGCGTCCCGCAGGGCGTGCGTGACCTCGACGTCTCGGCCCGCCCGGTCGTGGTGGCGGACATCGATGACCAGCCCGAACCCTGACCGGCCCGCCACGGCCGACTCCACGTCCCGCGCCCAGCGCTGAAGGTCCGTCACCGTGAGCGGGTCCAGGAAGGCCACCCGGCACCCGAAGTCGGTCGGCTCGTTGATGATCGGCATGGCTCCCCTCGCCCTCGTCCGGGCCGCGGGCCAGGCATCCGCCCACCCCCTACAAGGATCGGGACCGGGCCCAGCGACTTGAGGTTTCCGCCCCGGGCGACGACCCACCGGTAACCCGTATCCGGCAGAAATGCGACGGTGGCCCGAGCCGATGCGGGGAGAAGCCGGACCGGGCCGCCAGTAACGCCGGCCCTGTCAGGTACGAAGCGGGGCCGCCGCTGCGCTGTCACTGAAACTGAACCGGCCAACTGGTTGATCACCGTCTGTGAAAGGAATTCGCCTCCTGAGCCAGGTGGGCCCGGCGGCACGCCATGGACGGTCACCCCGTGGTGCTGCCCTGGTCCCTTGGCTTGTAGTCCGTCCGGGCGGGTGCGCCGGGGGGGTTCAGGTGGTCGGGGGCGCGGACCGAAAAACGGTGGGTCCTGACGGGGAATCGCAGAAGGGTTCTACTGGAATGTTGAAGAATGCCGGGATCTCGGCGCGGATGAATGTCCTGGTGGGGATCTTCGCGGTCGCGCTGATCGGGATCGTCGTGTTGGGGTATGCGGCGGTGACCGGTCAACTGGACGCGCAGAAGGAACTGGCCGGGATGGCCGGAATGCGGTCGGCGGCGCAGACGATGCAGTACGACTTCGCCGACTTCAACGGCTGGCAGACGGCCTACGCCTTCGATGTCGCACACCAGGGGGCGCAGGCGGCCGCGGACACGGCGCCGTCCCGGAAGTCGTTCCTGGACTCAGTGGCCCGTACCCGCACGGATCTGGCGACGCTGAAGAAGCTCGCCGCCGCACGACCGGACACCGATCAGGCCCTGCTGGTCAAGGCCTCCGACGAGGTCGACAAGTTCATGAAGGTCGACGACCAGATCGTGGGGCTGTACCGCCAGGGGATCCCGGCCGCCCGCACCCAGGCCGACGCCCTGGTCCTCGGCGACGAGATCAAGATCTTCGGCGATGCGGTGACCAACCTGAACTCCTTCACCGACAACCTGACCAAGGACCAGGAGGCCACCACGAAGGCGGCGCAGGACTCCGGCAACCAGACCCTGCTGGTCAACATCGTTCTCGGTCTGATCGTGCTGGCCGTTGTGGTCGCCCTGTCCCTGTACATCGCCGCCACCATCCGCCGCCCCCTGGTCCAGCTGGCGGAGTCCAGTGACCGGATGGCCGCCGGGGACTTCCAGTTCACCCTGGACACCAGCCGCGGTGACGAGGCCGGGCGGGCGCTGCGGGCGTTGGACGGGATGAAGACCAACCTGCAGAGCGTCATCACGGACACCAAGTCCCTGGTGGCCGCCGCGACCGAGGGGAAGCTGGACACCCGGGTGGACGCCGACCGCCACCAGGGCGACTACCGGGCCATCGTGGACGGGATCAACGCCACCCTTGACGCGGTGATCGGCCCGCTGACCGAGGTGAGCCGGGTGCTGGCCGCGATGGAGGCGGGGGACCTCACCCAGACCATCACGGCCAGCTACGGCGGACAGTTGGAGGACCTGCGCCGGGCGGCCAACAACACGGTGGCCGGCCTCGCGCAGACCTTCGGTGAGATCGGCCGGGTGCTGCAGGCGATCGACAACGGCGACCTGACCCAGACCATCGACGCGCAGTTCCGCGGCAGCTTCGAGGAGATCCGTCAGGCCACCAACAACACCGTGACCCGGCTGGCGCAGACCGTCGGCGAGGTCGTCTCCGCCTCCGAGCAGCTGGCCACCGCCTCCAACCAGATCGCCTCCACCGCCCAGACCCTGTCCCAGGCCTCCAGCGAGCAGGCCGCCAGCGTGGAGGAGACCACCGCCAGCATCGAGCAGATGTCCGCCTCCGTCGCCCAGAACGGCGAGAACGCGAAGGTCACCGACGGGATCGCCGCCAAGGCCGCACAGCAGGCGTCCGAGGGTGGTCAGGCCGTCCAGCAGACCGTGGAAGCGATGAAGGACATCGCGGCGAAGATCGCGATCATCGACGACATCGCGTTCCAGACCAACATGTTGGCGCTGAACGCCACCATCGAGGCCGCACGGGCCGGAGAACACGGCAAGGGGTTCGCGGTGGTCGCCACCGAGGTCGGCAAGCTGGCCGAACGCTCCCAGGTCGCCGCGCAGGAGATCGGTCAGCTCGCCGGGGACAGCGTCGCCACCGCCGAGCGCGCGGGATCCCTGCTGGGAGAGATCGTCCCCTCGATCGGGAAGACCTCCGGTCTGGTGCAGGAGATCGCCGCCGCCTCCGCCGAACAGACCGCCGGCGTCGGACAGATCAACAAGGCGATGACCCAGATCAACACCGTCACCCAGCAGAACGCCTCCTCCTCCGAGGAACTCGCCGCCACCGCCGAGGAGATGTCCACCCAGACCGGGAACCTGCAGGACCTCATGCGCTTCTTCAAGACCGGCCGGACCCGTCCCGGCGACAAGGACGCCCACGTCACCGGACAGGCCAGGCGGACCCTTCCGGCGCCCGCCCAGCGCACGACCTCACCCCACGGGGACCAGGCCCTGGTCGGCGTCGGCGCGGGGAAGGCGGCCGCCGGCAACGGTCACTCCGCCTGCAACGGTCACTCCGCCGGAGTCGACCCGACCAGCGCGCGCTTCGAACCGTTCTGACCCAACCGGAGCACATCGAGAACGCAACACGTGAACCACCTGCCGCCGACGCACACCGGCCGGTGGGCGGCCCCTTCGCCGCCCCCGGGCCGGTTGCTGGGCAAGAGCCGGGCGACCTCCGCCCTGGCTGCTGCCCAGGCCCTCCAGGAGCGGACCCGGGCGGCCCGGGCCACGTCCGGGCGGCACACGCAGGACGACCGGGGCCGGGGCGATCCGTAGATCCACGACCCTCGCGCGACGGCCCGTCCACCATCCCGGCAGGGACGGCCGGGGTGTCGGAAGTCTGATTTCAGCGAACTCCCACCCATGCACACTGAATGCCTCTAAAGTCAGCAATTCCACTATGTGTCTGGCCACACACAGTCAGTAATGCAAGGTTGGATCACTGGCGGCGCCCCACGTTGACTACGTTGTCGGAACGTCCGCCCGTGACCACCCGACGGGGGCTATGGAGGATGGCCATGGAGCGCTGCTGCACCACCGGAATGATCAACGGAGCCTTCTCGATCCACCTGCACGGTGAGATCGACCTTGTCTGCAAGCCTGACCTTCAGGGCGCCGTGGCCGCCTACCGCCGGTCCGTCGCCTGCGATGTCGTGGTCGATCTCGCACACGTGACCTACCTCGGCTTCACCGGCCTGGAACTGCTCTTCGACCTCCGTCGCGAGGCACAACTCCGGACAGGTCACGTGTTCCTGCGCAGTGTCCCGGCCATGTGCTGGAGGGCGATCCACATCGTCGGCCTGGGTGAGCTTCTCCCGGACGACGCTCCTGTCCGAGATCGCCTCACCGAGGCCAACGCCTGGTTCACGTCGGACTCGGAGATCAGGAGCGGAAGACACAGGTGTTCGGTGTCCCGTCGCCCCGGGCTGGGCCCCGGTCCCTGTTCCGCCACCGCGCGCAGATCCCATCCACGGCCGGGGACGGCTGTTCCCCGTGGTCTTCCCACCAGCACGGCCCGGCCTGCACTCCCCATGTGCGGGCCGGGCCGATGCTCGTTCAGGGGGGCCGGACGCTGTCGCTCCTGCTGGGTCACGCCGACCGGTGGCCCCTCCGCGGACGCGGGGGCAGGAGGCGCCGACCCGGACGGCAGAGATGGCATCGGTGCCCTGGTCGCGCGGCCCGGACTCCCGCCCGGAGCACCGGCGAGAGACGGGGCAGCGCCCAGATCCCTGCGACGAGAACGACCAGTCCGATGACGGGACCGGCGCGTGGAGTCCGCAGTTCCCTTGTGCCCGTAGGGGTCTCGAGGCTCGCGGCACACCGTCTCCGGTCTCGGCCATCGTGTCGGCGCGAGGCGTCACGGCCTCGGGGCGCACGGGCGTCGGCGACGTCCGTGGCCGCCGAGGTGATCGCACCGAGCACGGTCCCGCCCAGGTCGGCTTCGCCCGCCCTGTCACGGGTGGCCTGCGGTGGGACCGGGAACCGGGACGGGCCGGTCAGGCCGGGATGCCTTCTCGCGACGAGTGACGTGTGCAGGGGGAGCGCAGGGGCAGCCATGCCGCTGCACCGGTCCGGCCGGCCGGGTTCTTGAGGCTCACCGCCGCAGGCTCCCGTTACCCTGCGAAAAGCGAAGGGACGGGTGAAGAACGATGGGGAGATCAGCAGCCGTTGCGCTCTACGTGCTCGCACTGGTCGTCGTCGTGGTCGGCGTGGACGTTCTGTTCTTCCGGAACCACGCCTGGGAGCGGCTGGCGGTCAACGTCGGAATCGTGCTCGTGTTCCTGGCCTTCTACCTCAGGTTCCTGAAGCGCCCCTAGCTGAGCCGTCCCTGTCCCCGGCAGATTCTCCGGGCCCGCGGCCGCAGGCCTTCTCGCCCTGGCCTCCCTGGCGACAACCGGCACCGCCCGGGTCAGTGCGTCCGCGTCGGGAAGGTGCGGGCGAGGACTCAGGTTCCGCCCCTGCGCAGCCGATCAAGGCGGCAACTGCCGACCGGCGGACCGGACAGTGAGGTCCGCGGGCAGCGGATGCGAAGGGCGAGGGGGAACCGATGAGTCAGCGGGTGCAGGTGCCGGCGGTCCCGGTCCGGCGTCAGGGGCAGTCACCCGTCGGGGAGTTGTTCGCGCCCGGCGGGCAGTTGCTCGCGCCCGTCGGGGAGTTGTTCGCCGCCCCTCCCCCGCGACCGGGTGCGGGAGCGCCGCCGACCGTGCCCACCCCCCGCCGGCCCGAGTCCACCCCGGCGGAGGTCATCACCGGCGCGCAGTTGTTGCAGGAACTGTCCCGCTGGCGGATCTGCGTCGACCGGGACGGTCAGCCCGTGCTGCTGCACCCCGACGGCCGGGTGGTGGACACCTGGCGGGAGGGCTACCCCTACGACGAGCGGCTGTCCCGCCGGGAGTACGAACGGGACAAGCGGCTGCTGCAGATCGAACTGCTGAAGCTGCAGGCGTGGGTGAAGGAGACCGGCCAGCGGCTGGTGATCGTGTTCGAGGGCCGCGACGCGGCGGGCAAGGGCGGCACCATCAAGCGGTTCACCGAGCGGCTCAACCCGCGCGGGGCCCGCGTCGTCGCCCTGGAGAAGCCGACGCCGCGGGAGGCCACGCAGTGGTACTTCCAGCGCTACCTCGCGCACCTGCCCGCTGCCGGCGAGATCGTCATGTTCGACCGGTCCTGGTACAACCGCGCCGGGGTCGAGCGGGTCATGGGGTTCACCGACCCCGACGACTACGTCGAGTTCATGCAGCAGGTCCCCGAACTGGAGCGGATGCTCGTGCGGTCCGGGATCCGGCTGGTCAAGTTCTGGTTCTCGGTGTCCCGGGCCGAACAGCGCACCCGGTTCCTGATCCGGCAGATCGACCCGGTCCGGCAGTGGAAGCTCTCCCCGATGGACCTGGCGTCACTGGACCACTGGGACGAGTACACCGCGGCGAAGGAGGCCATGTTCGCCGCCACCGACACCCCGGACGCGCCCTGGACGGTCATCAAGAGCAACGACAAGAAGCGGGCCCGGCTGGCCGCGATGCGCCACGTCCTGCACCAGTTCCCCTACCCCGGCAAGGACTACACCGTCGCCACCGCCCCCGACCCCCTCCTCGTCGGACCCGCCTCCCGGATGCGCGAAGAGGACGAACCCCCGGCCCTGCTGTCCGCCGAGGCCGTGGCGGGCTGACCCGGCCGGCTGCGGCGGTCTGCGCTTGCCCTGGTCCCGGGACAGGAGTACCCATAGCGGTGGGGCATAGATGGGGCCGTATGGGGGAACGGCCCTGTCGGGTTGAGACGGGTCCGACGCCGATCAACGGTGATCCGCACATGGGCCAGCAGCGCCGACCGTGACCGTTTCTGTCCCAGAAGGCCAGGGATATGGACGAGATCGTCAGCACCCGGCGCTACGGACGCGTCGTGGTGGCCTACTGCCGTGGCGAACTCGACCTCGCCACCAAGCCCCAGCTGGAGGCCGGTCTGCTCGGCCTGCCCGGCCGTCCCGGCGCGGAGGCCGTGGTCGTGGATCTCAGCGAGGTTGGCTTCCTCGACTGCACAGCGCTGAGCACCCTGCTCACCGTGGCCCGCCGGTGCATGCGGGTCGGCCGCCCGTATCTGCTCAGCGGGCCGTCCCCGCTGGTCCGCCGGGTGCTCACCGCGCTGGAACTGGACCGCGTGCTCACCATCGTGGGCACCGCCGACGAGGCCGTCGCCCTGGCCCGGACGATGCTGGCCCAGCCGGTCCCCAGCGGCCCCGGCTCACCGCAGGACAGTCTGTGGACGACCTGACGATCGAGCTGCGCAAGTCGGAGCCGGTGGCGCTGATCCGCCTCTCCGGCGAGATCTACCTACCCGACGTGCCCTCGGTGACCGCCGCGCTGGTCCGCGGGATGCAGGCGACCCGGCACGGGGTGGCCGTGTGCGATGTCAGCGGACTGCTCCCCCCGATGTCGGACTGGCTGCTCACCGCCTTCCCCGCCGCACTCCGCCGCTGCGGAGGCTGGCCGCGCGCCTCCCTGCACCTGGCCGCCCCCGCACCGGACCTGGCCGCCGCACTGCGCCGGGTGCGGATGCGGCGGTACCTGCCGGTCCACCCGACCCTGGCGGACGCCTTCCACCTGGCCGGGACGGACGCACTGGCCGACACCCGGGAGATCATCCTTCAGCCCGAACCGGAAGCCCTGAAGGAGATCCGGGACTGCCTGCGGGACCTGTGGCCGCAACGGGTCGGTGGGGTCGAGGACGCCGTCCTGGTGGCGGACGAACTGGCCTCCAACGCGATCAAACATGTGGCCGAACCGGCCATGGTGTCCCTGGCGATCTCGTCGACCCGGGCGCTGATCGCGGTCACCGACCCGAGCCGGGCCGAACCCTTCCTGCGGCCGCCGCGCTGGACCGCGGTGTCCGGGCGCGGGATGCAGGTGATCAGCCGGCTCGCGTCCGCGTGGGGGGTCCGGCTGGTGCACGACGGCGGGAAGACCGTGTGGGCGGCGCTGCCGTCCCCGGTGGGGCAGCCCGCCGCGGCCATCCCGCGCAGCCGCAGCCTTCCCCGGGACTGACCGGCCCGGGGAGCGGATCGGGTCGCCCGGTGCCGGCGGATCGGGTCGCCCGCCGGAACTACGCCGGCGCACCCGTCCCGCCCCCGCTGCCGACCGTGGCCACGGCCTGGTGCTGGGTGAGGACGTCCATCACGAGGATCGCGCCGCGGACCTCCCCGCTCCGGCGCAGCGGGCTGCCGACCACCCGGACCTCGACGTCCCGGCCGAACCGGTTGATCGCCGGCATGACCGCCTCGAACTCCGCCCCGCCGTCCGACACCGCGCGGCGTACCTCGTTGCGCAGCCGCTCCACGGCCAGCCCGATGTCGAGGTTGAGGAAGTGCTGGCCGACGGCCTCCTCGCTGCGCAGCCCCCACAGGTCTTCCGCCGGGCGGTTCCAGACCTGGATGTGCATGTCCCGGTCCAGCACCGCGACCCCGGCCCGCAGCCCGGTGAGCACCGAGGCGAGGAATGCGTTGGCGTCGTTGAGCTGATCGGTCCGCTCCCGCAGCTCGTCGTTGATGGCCTGCAGTTCGTCGTTGGTGGACTGGAGCTCCTCGTTCATCGTCTCCAGTTCCTCGTTGGTGGACTGGAGTTCCTCGTTGGTCGTCTCCAGTTCCTCCACCGTGGACTGGAGTTCCTCGTTGGTCGTCTCCAGTTCCTCGTTGGTGGACTGCAGCTCCTCGTAGGCGGTCTCCAGCTCCCGGTTGGTGTGCTCCAGCTGGGTGCGTAACCGGAAGGCCTCGGAGTTGTCCTGGAAGGAGATCGACACCCCGAGGATCTCCCCCTCCCGATCGGCCAGCGGGGTCACCTGGATCTCCAGATGCATTATGGACGTGCCGCGCAGGTAGTCGACGTCCTTGACCCGGACGGTGCGCCGGTCCAGCTGGGCCTGCTCGATCAGCCCGCGCAGCTCCGCCGGGCGGTAGGACAGCTCCAGGTCCCGGAAGGGCCGGCCCATGTCGCGCGCGGACACCCCGAACACCATCTCGGCCTGCCGGTTGGCCAGCACGACCCGGCCGTCCACGCCGACCACCACATGCGGCATCGGTCCGGCGAGCATGGCCTCCTCGCGCAACAGGTCGACTCCGGTGAGCGCCCGGGTCGCATGCATGCCCTCCCCGTGCCGCCACGGCTCCCCGTCGCCCGCCCCGACCGGGCCGGCCACCTTCCGGAACACCCGGCGGCGCACGTCCAGCGGGGCGAACAGCGCGCCGTGGCCCAGCAGCATCTCGGCCTTGCCGAGGAAGAGCACCCCGCCGGGGGCCAGCGCGAAGTGGAACCGGCGCAGGATCCGGGCCTGGGTCTCGGCGTTGAAGTACATCAGCACGTTCCGGCAGACCAGCAGGTCGATCCGGGAGATCGGGGCGTCCTGGACGAGGTCGTTGCGGCCGAAGATGACCGACCGGCGCAGGTCCTTGCGGAAGACGTACCGCTGGCCGTGCTGCTCGAAGTACGTCTCGACCAGCTCCGGCGGCACATTCTGGATCTCGCGGACGCTGTAGGTGGCGTGCCGGGCCTCGATCAGCGCCTCCTCGTCGACGTCGGTGGCGTAGATCTTCACCCGGTCCTTGTAGTCGTCGACGCCGAGTTCCTCGCAGAGGGCGATCACCAGGCTGTAGGCCTCCTCCCCGGAGGCGCAGCCCGCAGCCCACACCCGGATCGAGTCGTTGGGGCCCTTCTCCGCCAGCAGGACCGGCAGGACCTCACTGCGCAGGTGGTGCCAGGCGTCGGCGTCCCGGAAGAACTCGGTGACGTTGATGAGGATCGTGTTGAACAGCGCGGTGAACTCGTCCGGGCTCACCTGCAGGTGATCGAGGTACTCCGCATAGCTGCCGATCCCCAGGGCCGACAGGCGGCGGTCCACCCGGCGGGTCAGGCTGGCGCGCTTGTAGCCGGTGAAGTCGAACCCACGATTGTCCTTCAGGTGCTGCAACAGCGCCTCGAACTCGGGATCCGCTGCCGTCACACCCGTCCTTCCCGCACCGGTGGCCGACCGGTCCGCGGGAGCCGGCACCTCCCTGTCCGACTCCTCCGGCGGCCGCTGTGATCTCGGCTCCACCCACATCACAGTAATCCACTCCCCACCCGCACCATCAGGTCCGCAGCGCCGCCCGCGGCGCCGTCAGGCGGGCCCGGCGGGTCGCTCGAGGGTGACGGGCGTGGCATCGGGAGGAACGTCCCCGATCCCGCGCTGCGCCCGGACCAGTGCCTGGCACAACACCTGCGCGGCGGCCTCCGCCTCGGCACGCTGCCGGTCGTACCGCCCGGCCACATAGTCGTGCCCGCGCTCCCGGGCGGCGTCCGCGGCCCGGCGGCAGAGCGCGGACCGGTCGTCCAGGGTCCGCACCGCCACCCACAGGGCCGACTCCAACCCGGCGGACTGCTCCGCGAGCAGGGTCTCCGGCGACCAGGCGTGCCCGACCCGGCAGCGGTACCGGATCAGCGCCTCGTCGCGCAGTTCGAACAGGGCGCCGCCGCACTCCGGGCAGCCCAGGCCTACAGGGACGCCGGGCGGGTCCGGCGACTGGGAATGCCCGATCTCCACGACGGCCGCCTCTTCCCGCTCTTCCCGCATGGTCGGTGGGGCGGACCCGGCACCGTGGCCGTCGAACTCCTCCCGGCACAACCGGTCGAGCAGGGAGCCGAGTCCGCCGGCCGACACCACATGGTCGACCCGGACATGTTCCAGGACGCTGCGCGGCATCCCGGGGTACACCGCGTCCGCCGGGTCCTGCACCACGGTGACCCCGCCCCGGGCGGCCACCGCGAGCTGCCCCGCGGTCCCGTCGTCGAGGGTTCCGGACAGGATCACGCCGATCACCCGGGGGCCGTGCCAGCGGGCCGCGGTCCGGAACAGCGGGTCGATCGCCGGGCGGTGCCCGTTCTCGGTGGGGCCGTGGGAGAGCCGCACGATCCCGTCCCTGACCACGAGGTGGTGGTTGGGCGGGGCGACGAGGATCTGCCCGGGGCGCAGCCGGTCGTTGTCCGCGGGGTGGCGGGCCTGGAGCCGGCCGGCGCGGGCCAGGATCTGGGGCAGCGCGCTGTGGCCGCCCTCGGGCAGGTGCAGCACGACCAAGAGGGTCGCCGGCAGGTCGGCGGGCAGCGGGGCGACCAGCGACCGCAGGACCTCTACACCCCCGGCGGACGCCCCCACGACGACCAGATCACGATGCGGCATCACAGCCCCTCGTTCGGCCCGGAGGGTGCCCTGCTATCTCCCAGCCAACACCCGCAGAGCCGACGGCGCCAGACCCCGGTCGTCAGTACCCCGCTCGCCCGCCCTCATGCGAGCCGACCTCCGCCCGGGGAGCCATCGCCCGGGCCGACCAGTCGGACGCGCTCAGCCGGTACAGCACATGCGGGCGCAGCGGATGGCCCCGCGGCAGCAGGGGGTGCTCGAAGTCCTCGGCGGGATCGCTGGTCATCCCGAGCCGGCGCATCACGCCGACCGAACGTTCGTTGCCCTTCGTCGTGATCGACACGACCTCCATCAGGCCCGCGCAGATGAACGCGTAGCGCAGGGCGGCCTCGGCGGCCTCGGTGGCGTACCCGTGACCCCAGGCGTGCCGGGCGAACCGCCAGCCCACCTCGACCGCCGGGGTGAAGTGCGCCGGGAAGGTCTGCACGGCAAGGCCGGTGAAGCCGAGGAACTGTCCGGTGGCCTCGGCCTCCACCGCCCACAGCCCGAAGCCGTGCCGCGCGAAACCTGCCTCGATCCGGTCCAGGAAGGCGTCACTGGACGCCCGGTCCAGCGAGCCCCGAAGGTGACGGACCACCTCCGGGTCCGCGTTCATGGCGGCGAACGGTTCACGATCCCCGTCGCGCCAACGGCGAAGGATCAACCGGTCGGTGGTGAGCATGCGGCCCCTCATGTCCATGCGGAACGTCCCTCACCGCGCACACCCTGGGCCGGGGGTGCGTCAGCAGGCCGCGGGAACTTCCCACGGACCCCGGACGCCGGCGCGGAGATCACACGGTAGCCCACCCGGAGCCGATCGCCCAGGGGACTGCGGCCCCGGAACGCGCAGCTGAACCCTCACAGTCAGTCGTCGTCAGGGTCCGGCGGATCACCGGCCGAGTGGTGCGGCTGCTCGGCCGGTGGCTTGCCGATCGAGGACAGGGCATCGTTCTGCCCGCTGCGCAACAGCAGCCAGGCGAGCACGGCGAGCAGTCCGAGGAAGATTCCCCAGCCCAGCAACAGGTCCAGCCCGTCGGTCTCGATCATTCCGGCTGCCCTGCCACGTCATCGCGTGCCCCGGGGTCGCCCCCGCCGTCCCGCAGCGACCGCAACTGCCTGGCACTGCTGCGGATCCGGATCACGCGGCCCTCCACGGCGACCACATCCCGCCACGGGACCAGCAGGACCCGCCGGGCCAGCCGGGAGAACAGCCACGGCAACGGCCACGGGCCGCGGACGTCGCCGGTGGCGTAGCCCAGCCGGTCCCCGACCCCGGCGGTGCCGGTGATCAGGGTGTCCAGCCGGTACCCGATCAGGCCGTGGGCGTGCGGTCCGGCCACCAGGCGCAGATCGTGGACGGTCCCGACCACCTGCCCGTCCCGGTCGACCACCCGGGCACCGATGAGCTGGACGGCTCTCATCGCCTGCTCCGCGAGGGGCGGCCGCTGCCCGGGATCCGGCGGACGATCTTCTCCCGGGTCCAGTACGCCAGCGCCAGCGTCCCGACGGCGTCCCGGTGCATGCGCAACCGCAGGCCCGACGGCTGCGCCCCGGCGACCTCCGCGACCGGGATCCTGGCCGGCTCGGTGTCCGCGGTGTTGCGCATCCGCAGGCCGATCACGCTCCACCAGACCCCGAGCCGCCCACCGATCCGCGGACCCATCGCCGCCGGCCCGCACAGCAGCCCGGTCAGTTCCGGTGCCGCACCGGGCGCGGGATCGGTCAGCTCCAGGTCGTCCACCGTGCCCACCACCACCCCGTCGACGTCGAGGATCTGCCGGTCCAGCAGCCACCGGTCCACGTCGAGCCGGTGCGGGAACCCGTACCGGACGCCCAGGTCGTGCGTCCCGCCGTCCGCCGTCATCCCACCCACCTCACTGCCCCGCCTTGGTGAGGAACAGCAACGGGATGCTGATCACCGAGACGACGACCATCACCACGAGGAACACCACGCCGAGGGTGTTCGCCCACGGCCCGTTCACGTACCGGCCCATCGCGGACCGGTCGTTGGCCACGACGAGGATCGGGAAGTACGTCAACGGGATCGCCGCGGCTCCCAGCACCACGGACACGATCGTGAGCTGTACCGGGTCGATCGTCGTCAGCATCAGCGCCGTCGCGGCGATGATCCCGGCGAGCATGACGACGTGGAACCGCGGCGCCTGCGCCGGGCGGCGGAACTTGCCCCAGGTCCAGCCGAAGTACTGCGCGGCGCTGTAGCCCAGGCTCAGCGCGCATTCCGCGGCCGCGGCGAACGTCGCGGCGAAGAAGCCCAGCAGCATGACCAGCAGCCCGACCCGGCCCAGGGCCGCCACGACCGGCAGCCCGACCTGTTCCAGCCGCTGCACGTCCACCCCACGCGGCTGCAGGACGGGCACCGCACAGGCCATGATGGCCAGGCTGAGCACCATCCCGAGCGGGAAGCCGACGAACACGTTGAGCCGCATCTCGCCGAGATCCCGGCGCCGCCAGCCCTCCTCCACCCCGCCGGAGGAGAAGAACACCACCTGGTAGGGCACCACGGCCGAGCCGATGAGGCTGATCGCGAAGAACAGCCAGGTCGCCAGGCCCTCGTCCGGCGGGACGGCAGGCTGCGCCGCCTGGGACAGCAACTCCTGCCAGGGCACCGGAAGGGCGAACAGGGCGACCACGAACACCACGAGGGCGAGCCCGAGCAGTCCCAGCACCCGCTCCATGACCCCGAACGGCACCCGCCAGATGACCAGCCAGGTGGCCAGCCCCACCACCGGAACCCAGATCACGTAGCTGATCCCGCTGCCCAGTTGCAGGGTGATCCCGGCGCCGCCGATCTCGGCCGCCATGGTCAGCCCGGTGAGCAGCAGCGCGGCAGCCAGGTTGACCAGCCCGGCACGCACCCCGAGCCGTTCCCGGACCAGGTTGAAGGTGGCCCGCTGGGTGACCGCCACCACCCGTCCGGCCATCTCCCCGTACAGGCCCATCCCGATCGTGCCGAAGACCAGCGCCCAGGCCAGCGACATGCCGAACCGGGCACCGGCCAGCCCCGAGGTGACGATGTTGCCGATGTCGACGAAACCGCCGATCGCCGTCATCACCCCGAGGGCCACCCCCAGGAGCCGTTTCCATCCCCGGCCCAGCCCGGTCACGGCGCCCCCTCGCCGGCGCTCGTCGCCACCGTGAGCCCCGCGGACTGCCTGTCGGTTCGCTCGCTGCGCTGGCTCACGGGATCCCCCGCCGCAGCCGGTCCAGGGTGTCGGCGTCCGCCTCCAACTGGCGCAACGACTCCCGGACCGCCCCGGCATCACCACGTCGCTGGGCGATCCGCAGCGCCTGCAACCCGTCCACGGCGCTGCTCAGCGGCGCGTCCAGCTGCCGGCGCAGGCGGTCAGCGGCGGCGTCCGGCGGCTGGCGGGAGTCGAAGGTGGTCTGCGCCGACCCGGCGTCGGTCTCCGCATCGGAGACGGTGGTGTCGCTGAACGGCGCCAGTGAGCGCCCGTCGAGCTCGGCCTCGGCGGCCAGGGTCGCGGTCCGCACGATGCTGCTCACGGCCTGGGCGGTCAGCTGTGCCTGCCGCCGGTAGGCGCCGCCGTCCGGGGTGGGTCCGGCGCATCCGGCGATCGCCGCGCAACCGACGGCCAGCAGCAGACCCGCCGGGAGACTCGTTGACGGCACAGCCCTGCCGTACCCGGCGACCACGGGGGTTATCCCTCGGCGGTCGCCACCGTCTCTTGTCTGAGTCCCCTCCTGCCCCTGAAGCCGTCCTGCGGCCCCGCCACACAACTGCACCTCCGACCGCCCGTCCCGCACGGGCCGCGGGGCGGGCGATCGGGCGTCCCTGTGCCGGGACGCGGCCGCGGTCGGCGCGGTCGCGGATGGGGACGGTCAGCCGAGCCGGGACCTCAGCAGGTGCTTCGCCTGCTCGGCACCCTTGCGGCTGTCGGCCTGCGCCTTGCGGAACAGTTCCGCGGTCTCGGTGTCACCCTCGCGTTCGGCGTCGGCGATGAAGTTCTCCAGCCGCAACGCGTTCTTCAGGCAGGCCTCGGTGAACCAGATCAGGTCGTAGGTGCGGTCCTGGGTGCCGGTGTGCTGCCCGGTCTCGACATTCGGGTGCGTCATGATGCTCTCCTTCTCGTGCGCAACTGGGTCGCCGGTGCGGCCAGCGTCTTGACCTTGCCGGCGCGAGGGTGTGGCCGGGTGGCCGCCCTACGAGGTCGCCTTGCTGATGGCGTCGCGGGCCCGGTCCACCAGGGAGGCGAACGGGCCGATCGTCCACTGCGCCGTCGTCGAGCCGGCGGCACCCGGATGCGGGTGGGTGGGAGCGATCCGCTCCGCGGCCAGCAGCGCCTTGCCCATGCTCGCCCGCTTGTCGGCGGAGGTGTTCGCCTGCACCTGCGGGAACTCCTCCAGTTCCTCCCGCTCGGAATGCTGCAGCACGGCCCGCTCGAAGCCGGCGAACATGGCGTCGAAGTCGGCGGAGGCGACGTCGAGCTTCTCCAGTTCGGCCAGCACGTGAGTCGCCTCGTCCTCCTCGGCGTTGCGTGCCTGCGCCACCTGCTCGTTGCCCGCGGACCGGCTGACCGGCCGCAGCACCATCTCCTCGGCGGTCTCGTGGGCGGCCAGCAGGGCGCGCAACTCGTCGAAGGTCTGGCGCTTGTGCTCGCCGTCGGCGGTGTGGATCTCGGCCATCAGGCCCTTCACCCGCTCGTGCTGCTTGAGCAGGATCGTGATGACGTCCTCGCCCTGCATCATCGGGGATTGCTCGCTCATCGCCTCTCCCTCCTGCGCAGCCGGTACCGCTGCACCGGCCTCCTCGCGGTCCCAGTTCCACGCCGCGGGGTGGGGCAAACCCGGGCGGACGGAGCGCGGATCCGTCCGCGCGGGGTGGGGTTGTGGCATGCTCGCGGACCATGCGGACCGACACCTTCTGGGACGTCGTGGAGGCCGCCCGGGCCCAGGTCACCGACCCGGTGCGCGAGCCGGAGCGGGTGGCCGAAGCGCTCGTCGAGCAGCTGGTCACCCTGCCCGCGGACGAGATCGTGGCCTTCCAGCTGGTGCTCGACGAACTGCTGCGCGCCTCCTACCGCTGGGATCTGTGGGCCGCGGCCTACCTGGTGAACGGCGGCTGCAGCGACGACGGCTTCGACTACTTCCGTGGCTGGCTGGTGGCGCAGGGCCGGACCGTCTGGGAGGCGGCGCTGGCCGACCCGGACTCCCTGGCCGAGCTGGTGACGGCCGGCCGTCCCGAGATCGCCGAGTGCGAGGAACTGCTTGAGGCGGCGGCCGGGGCGTTCGCCCGGGTGACCGGGCGGGACGAGGAGGCCTTCTTCGACCTGATCGACGAGCGGGAACCCGCCCTGTCCGACCTGCCCGCGTCGCCCGCCGGTCCGGGTGAGGGCGGCCCGGGTGATGCCGGGCCGGATCAGGGCGGTCCGGGTGAGGGCGGCGGCTGGCCGCTGCCCGGGCTGGATCCCTCGGGCGAGGAGTTCGACTTCGACGACGCCGGCGAGCTGGCCGCCCGGCTGCCCCGGCTGAGCGCGCTGTACCTCCCCCAGGAGGGCTGAGGACCAGTCAGGGCCAGGAGCTCTCCACGCCGGAGCACACCACCAGCTCCCGCAGTTCGACCCCGGGCGGCCGGGTGAGCGCGAACACCACCGCCTCGGCCACGTCGCCGGGATCGGCGAGGACGGCGTCCGGGCCGGGCCGGTACTGCTGCGGGCGCCCGTCGAAGAACGCCGTCCGCATCCCGCCGGGGATGAGCAGGGTGACCCCGACCTGCCCGGCGTTCTCCGCCGCCAGGGCGCGGGTGAAGCCGACGACGCCGAACTTCGAGGCACAGTAGGCGGTCGCGTCGCTGACCGCCCG
>DASTGO010000070.1:0-7638 GCA_035719045.1 Kineosporiaceae bacterium
CGTGACCGCGATGACCGCAGGTGACCCATTGGCGCGGCCCACGGCGGCGCAGGCGGCCGGGCTGCTGCACGGGCTGCTGCGCCGCAGGTCCGCCAGGGAGCCGGATCCGGAGCCCGCCGATCCGGCCGGACCGCTGTCGTCCGGGGGACTGCCGGTCGCGGCGGTCCCCGCCCAGAGTGGCCGGGCGGCCGGGGCGTCGCCGCAGGGCCGCGCTGCGTTCGCCCTGGCGGGGGTGCTGGGTGTGCTGCTGGCCGTCGGGGTCGTCGCGGTCGCCGGCCGGGAACTGCTGGGCCAGGGGCGGCCCGTCACGGCCCCCGCCGCGCCGACGCCTCGGGCCACGATGACCCTTCGCGCGGGTGGCAACCCCACCCCCGTGACCATTCCTGCCCAGCACTCCGCCGCCCCTGGGGCTCCGGTGGCCGGTGGCGTCCGGGTGACGATCGTCCTGGCGCGGCGTCCCACCGCCGGCAGGAGAACCGCCGGTCCCGGCCTCGGCCCCGTGTCGGCCGACATCGAGCCCGCCGCCGGCCCCGCCGAGGGGATGCCTGGGAGCGGGGCCGGGCAGGACAGCGAGGCCGGGCAGGACAGCGAGGCCGGGCAGGACAGCGAGGCCGGGCAGGACAGCGAGGCCGGGCAGGACAGCGGGGCCGGGCAGGACAGCGAGGCGGACCGGCCGGTGGAACCGGGCCGGGTGGGGTGATCGGCAGGACCGGCCGGACGGTCCGGGCAGGGCGGCGTTGCACGGGCCGGGCGCATGTGGTTGGCTGCCAGGGCTGACGGCAGTGAAGGAAGCCGGTGCGAGTCCGGCGCGGTCCCGCCACTGTCACCGGGGAGCGATCCCCCCTCGTGCGTCACGGCCGCCACCGCGGCTGGAAGGCCGGGGGAGAGCGTCGATCCGGGAGCCAGGATACTTCGGCCGTCGGGCATGACCCCAGGGCGCGGACCCCCGAGGAGGACCCGATGATGTCTGCCACTATCACGCTGCCGCAACGTTTTTCACGCTGAGGCGTGGTCGGCGTGCCGTCGGCTGCCCCTGTGCCCCGTGGACCGGACCTGTCCGGGCTGGCCGGGGCGATCCTCGTCGCCGGGGCGTCCTCGGACGCCGGGAAGAGCGTGCTCACGGCCGGGATCTGCCGCTGGCTGAGCCGGCAGGGGATCAAGGTCGCGCCGTTCAAGGCGCAGAACATGAGCAACAACAGTGTGGTCACCGCCGACGGCGGGGAGATCGGCCGCGCGCAGGGTGTCCAGGCGGTGGCCTGCGGGCTGGAGCCCGAGGCGGCGATGAACCCCGTCCTGCTCAAGCCGGGAAGTGACCGGACCAGCCACGTCGTGGTGATGGGCCGTTCTGTGACGCAGGTGCGGGCCGCCGACTACGCCCGGGTCCGGCCGATGCTGCGGGAGGCCGTGCTGGCCGCCTACGACGACCTGCGGTCCCGGTTCGACGTCGTGGTCTGCGAGGGGGCGGGCAGCGCCGCGGAGATCAACCTGCGGGCCCATGACCTGGCCAATCTCGGGCTCGCCGATGCCCGGGACCTGCCGGTGCTGGTGGTCGCGGACATCGACCGGGGCGGGGTGTTCGCCTCCCTGTTCGGGACCGTCGCGCTGCTGTCGGCGCGGGACCAGTCCCTGCTGGCGGGGTTCGTGATCAACCGGTTCCGGGGCGATCCGGGGCTGCTGGCCCCGGGCCTGGAGCAGTTGGCGGGGCTGACCGGCCGGCCCACCCTCGGCGTGCTGCCCTGGGTGCCGGGGCTGGCCTTCGACGCCGAGGACTCCCTCGCGCTCGACGTCCCGCTCCCGGTCTGCGGGCCGCCGGTCGGCCGGGACACGCTGCGGGTGGCCGCCGTCCGGCTGCCGCGGACCAGCAACGCCACCGATGTGGACGCGCTGGCCGCCGAGCCCGGGGTGGCCGTCCGGTGGACCACCTCACCGGCCGAGGTGGCCGAGGCGGACCTGGCGGTGCTGCCCGGTTCCCGGGCGACGGTCGCCGACCTGGACTGGATGCACCGGCAGGGCCTGGCCGCCGCGCTGGCCTCGCGGGCGGTGTCCGGGCGGCCAGTGCTCGGCATCTGCGGCGGGTTCCAGATGCTGGCCCGCACGATCGCCGACGACGTGGAGTCCGGGGCCGGGACGGTGGCGGGCCTGGGGCTGCTGCCGGGGGAGGTCCGGTTCGCGGCGGAGAAGACGGTCCGGCGGGTGTCGGGTTCGGCGTACGGGCAGCCGGTGACCACGGCGTACGAGATCCACCACGGCGTCTTCGAGCCCGACCCGGGGACGCAGCCGTTCCTCGACG
Source organism: Kineosporiaceae bacterium (assembly GCA_035719045.1). GTDB lineage: Bacteria > Actinomycetota > Actinomycetes > Actinomycetales > Kineosporiaceae > DASTGO01. The sequence continues at coordinate 2,291 of DASTGO010000070.1, forward strand.
GCTGCCGGTCCGGGGCGGTCTGGGGGACCACCTGGCACGGTGCCCTGGACAGTGACGGCTTCCGCCGCGCATTCCTCGCCGAGGTGGCCGCCGCCGCCGGGCGGGACTTCACCCCGGCCCCCGACACCGACGTCGCCGCGCAGCGGGCCGCCCGCCTCGACGCCGTCGCCGACCTGGTGGCCGCCCATCTGGACACCGCGGCCCTGACCCGACTCATCCGCCACGGTGCGCCGTCCGGGCTGCCGTTCGTGCCGCCGGGAGCCCCCGCATGAGCATCGTCCTGCTGTCCACCGCCGACACCGACCTGTTGGCCGCGCGGGCCAGCGGCGCCGGCTACCGGCTGGCCAACCCGTCCCGGGTCGAGCCCGCCGACCTGCCGGAGTTGCTGCGCGAGGCCGGGGTCGTCGTGGTCCGGCTGCTCGGCGGCCGTCAGGCCTGGCCGGAGGGCGTGGACGCCGTGCTCGCCTCCGGGGTTCCGGCGGTGCTGCTGGGCGGGGAGGCCGTTCCCGACGCCCAGCTGCTCGCGCTGTCCACGGTGCCCGCCGGGGTTGCCACGCAGGCGCTGGCGTACCTGGTCGCCGGGGGGCCCGCGAACCTCGGGCAGCTGGCGCGGTTCCTGTCCGACACGGTGCTGCTGACCGGGGAGGGTTTCGCCCCGCCAGTAGAGGCGCCGGAGTTCGGGATCCGGGCGGAATTCGGGGACTCCCGGCAGGGCGCGGGTCCGGGAGCTGCCCGGCCGGTGATCGGGATCGTCTACTACCGCGCCCACGAGCTGGCCGGCAACACCGGCTTCGTCGACACCCTGGCCGAGGCGGTCACCGCCGCCGGGGCGGACCCGCTGCCGATCTTCTGCGGCTCCCTGCGCGGGCTCACCCCGGCCGGCGGGGACGGGGACGGCGGCGGGGTGGTGCAGCTGCTGGCCCGCTGCGACGCCCTCGTGGTCACGGTGCTCGCCGCGGGCGGGACGGTGGCCGCCGCCGCATCCGGAGGTGGGGACGAGAACGCCTGGGACGCAGGGGTTCTGGCCGCCCTCGACGTGCCGGTCGTGCAGGCCCTGTGCCTGACCACGACCCGGGAGCAGTGGCTGGCCGGCAGTGCCGGGCTGTCCCCGCTGGACGCCGCCATGCAGGTCGCCATCCCGGAGTTCGACGGCCGGATCGTCACCGTGCCGTTCTCGTTCAAGCAGGTCGACGCCGACGGGCTGTCCGTCTATGCCGCGGACCCGGAGCGGGCGGCCCGGGTGGCCGGGATCGCGGTCCGGCAGGCCCGGCTGCGGCGGCTGCCGAACGCGGGCAAGCGGCTGGCCGTCGTGCTCAGCTCCTACCCCACCAAGCACTCCCGGGTCGGCAACGCCGTCGGTCTGGACACCCCCGCGTCGGCGGTCCGGCTGCTCGCGGCGCTGGCCGAGGCGGGCTACGACCTGGGGGAGCGGCCGGTCCCCGACGACGGTGACGTGCTCATCCACGAGCTGATCGCGGCCGGCGGCCACGACGTGCAGTGGCTGACCGCCGAACAGCTGGCCGGGGCCGACGCCCGGGTCCTCGGGAGCACCTACCGGCAGTGGTTCACCGGCCTGCCCGCCGCGCTGCGCGAGCAGGTCGAGCAGCACTGGGGGCAGGCGCCCGGCGAACTGTACGTGGACGGCGGGGACGTGGTGCTGGCCGGGCTGCGGTTCGGCAACGTGTTCCTGATGATCCAGCCGCCGCGCGGCTTCGGGGAGAACCCGATCGCGATCTACCACGACCCCGACCTGCCGCCGAGCCACCACTACCTGGCCGCCTACCGCTGGCTGGCCGCTCCCGAGTCCGAGGGCGGGTTCGGGGCCGACGCCGTGGTCCACCTCGGCAAGCACGGCACGCTGGAATGGTTACCGGGCAAGGGGTTGGGGCTGTCCGCCGGCTGTGCCCCGGATGCCGTGCTCGGTGACCTGCCGCTGGTGTACCCGTTCATCGTCAACGACCCCGGCGAAGGGACGCAGGCCAAGCGGCGGGCGCATGCCGTCGTGGTGGACCACCTGGTGCCCCCGATGGCCCGCGCGGAGACCTACGGCGAGCTGGCGAAGCTGGAACAGCTGCTCGACGAGTACGCCACCGTGCAGGCGCTGGACCCGGCGAAGCTGCCGACGGTCCGGGCGCAGATCTGGGAGCTGGTCCGCGTCGCTGAACTGCACCACGACCTGCATGCCGAGCAGATGCCCGGCGAGGACGAGTTCGACGACTTCGTGCTGCACCTCGACGGCTATCTGTGCGAGATCAAGGACGTGCAGATCCGCGACGGGCTGCACATCCTCGGCGAGGCGCCGGCCGGGTCGCCGCGGGTGAACCTCGTGCTGGCGGTGCTGCGTGCCCCGCAGCTGTGGGGCGGGCAGCGGGCGCTGCCGGGGCTGCGGCAGGCGCTGGCCACCGAGTTCGGCCTGGACGAGCAGGCGCTGCTGGCCGAGCCGGGCGCACGGGTGTCCGTCCCGGGGGAGCTCACCGAGATCGTCGACGGTCCCGCCGTCACCGCCGCCGACGCGGTCGACCTGATCGAGGCCCTGGCCCGCCGGCTGGTGCTCGGGATGGAGACCCTCGGCTGGTCCCCGGACAAGACAGGGCCGGTGGTCGAGGAGATCGCCGGTCGCGAAATCCCTTCCGTGGTAACGGTTCTGCGGTTCGCCGCCACCGAGGTTGTGCCCCGGCTGGACCGGACCACCGACGAGCTGGGGAACGTCCTCGCCGCGCTGGACGGCCGCTTCGTGCCGCCGGGGCCCTCCGGCTCGCCGACCCGCGGCCTGGTCAACGTGCTGCCCACCGGGCGCAACTTCTACTCGGTGGACCCGAAAGCCATCCCGTCGCGCAACGCCTGGGAGGTCGGCCGGGCGCTGGCCGACTCGCTGCTGGCCCGGCACCTGGCCGACACCGGGACCTACCCGCGTTCGGTGGGCCTGACGGTGTGGGGGACGAGCGCGATGCGCACCCAGGGCGACGACATCGCCGAGATCCTCGCCCTGCTCGGCTGCCGGCCCACCTGGGACGACCGGTCGCGGCGGGTCACCGGGGTCGAGGTCGTGCCGCCCGCGGAGCTCGGCCGGCCCCGGGTCGACGTCACCGTGCGGATCTCCGGCTTCTTCCGGGACGCCTTCCCGCACGTCGTGGCGCTGCTGGACGAGGCGGTCCGGCTGGTCGCGGACCTGGACGAGCCGGAGGCGGACAACTACGTGCGGGCCCACGTCGGCCAGGACGTCGCCGCGCACGGGGACCGTCGCCGGGCCACCACCCGGATCTTCGGCTCCAAACCCGGGGCCTACGGCGCGGGCCTGCTGCCGCTGATCGACGCCCGGAACTGGCGCAGCGACGCCGACCTTGCGGAGGTGTACGCGGTGTGGGGCGGCTACGCCTACGGCCAGGGCCTGGACGGGCGGCCGGCGCGGGCGGACATGGAACGGTCGTTCGCCCGGATCGCGGTGGCGGTGAAGAACCAGGACACCCGCGAGCACGACCTCGTCGACTCCGACGACTACTTCCAGTACCACGGCGGGATGGTCGCCATGGTCCGGCACCTGACGGGTGAGTCCCCGGCAGCCTATGTCGGCGACAGCGCGATGCCGCACGACGTGCGCACCCGCAGCCTCGGTGAGGAGACCCGCCGGGTGTTCCGGGCCCGGGTGGTCAACCCGAAGTGGATCGCCGCGATGCGCCGGCACGGCTACAAGGGCGCCTTCGAGCTGGCCGCCACGGTGGACTACCTGTTCGGCTACGACGCCACCGCGGGCGTGGTCGACGACTGGATGTACGAGCAGTTGGCGCAGGCGTACCTGTTCGACGAGCAGACCCGTGACTTCCTCGCGCAGTCCAACCCGTGGGCGCTGCACGCGATCGGGGAGCGGCTGCTGGAGGCCGTCGACCGCGGGATGTGGGCGCAGCCCGACCCCGGGACACTGCAACGCCTCCAGGACGTCTACCTGGCCGGCGAGGGCGACCTGGAGGACCGGTCATGAGCGCGGAAACGCTTGCTGCGGAAGGGATTCCGCCATCCGGAGAAGGGTCGCCGGCCGCCGGGCCGGGTGCGGGGGAACCGGGTGTGCCCGGCGCTCACCGCGACGGCCTGCCCGGCGGGACGACCGGCCCGCAACGTGTTCCGGCCGTCGCCGCGGCGGCGGGCTTCCCGTTCAGTGCGATCCTCGGCATGGCGGACATGCAGCTGGCGCTGCTGCTCAACGCCGTGTCCCCGGCGATCGGCGGGGTGCTGGTCCGCGGCGAGAAGGGCACCGCGAAGTCCACGGCGGTCCGGGCCCTGGCCGCCCTGCTCCCGCCGGTGGAGGTGGTCGGCGGCTGCCGGTTCGCCTGCGAGCCGGGGCGCGCGGACCCGGGCTGCCCGGACGGTCCGCACCAGGGCGCCGCCGGGGAGGTCCGTCCGGCGCGGCTGGTCGAGCTGCCGGTCGGTGCCGCCGAGGACCGCGTGGTGGGCTCGCTGGACCTGGAACAGGCGCTGGCCCGCGGGGTCCGGGCGTTCGAGCCGGGCCTGCTGGCGGCCGCGCACCGGGGCGTGCTCTACGTCGACGAGGTCAACCTGCTGCACGACCACCTGGTCGACCTGCTGCTCGACGCCGCCGCGATGGGGCGGTCCCACGTCGAGCGGGAAGGCGTCTCGGTCAGCCACGCCGCACGGTTCCTGCTCGTCGGGACGATGAACCCCGAGGAAGGTGAGCTGCGCCCGCAGTTGCTGGACCGGTTCGGGCTGACCGTGGAGGTCCGGGCCAGCCGTGACCCGCGGACCCGGGCCGAGGTGGTCCGCCGCCGGCTGGCCGCGGACGCCGACCCGGAGGCCTTCGCCGACGCCTGGCGGGAGGCCGACGCGGCCGTCGCGGCCCGGGTCGCCCGGGCCCGGGCCCTGCTGCCGGAGGTGGTGCTCACCGACGCCGCCCTGCGGCAGATCGCCGAGGTCTGCGCCGCCTTCGACGTGGACGGGATGCGCGCGGACATCGTCACCGCACGGACCGCCGTCGCGCATGCCGCCTGGCACGGCCGGGCCGTGGTGGTCGCCGACGACGTGCGGGCGGCGGCCCGGCTCGCCCTGCCGCACCGGCGCCGCCGGGACCCGTTCGACGCCCCGGGCCTGGACGAGGACCTGCTCGACGAGGCCCTGGAACGCGCCGCCCAGGAGCATCCCGACGACGACCCGCCGCCCGACGGGGACGGTCCCGCCCCGGACGGTGGTCCGGGTGGTCCCGGTGGCGCGGGTGGTCCCGGGGACGCCGCCCCGCCCGGCGGTGCACCGGACACGGGCCGGGCCCAGGAGTCCGCGCCCGGCGGGCAGCTTCCCCCGGGTCCGCTCGACGGTGACCCCGCCCCGGCCGGCCGGTCGCGGGA
>DASTGO010000071.1:0-2277 GCA_035719045.1 Kineosporiaceae bacterium
CGGCCCGAACACCGCAGTCGCGGTCACCGGCGCCTCCTTCTGCCCCCACCCAGCGATCGCGGTGGCGCCCAGATCCGGCCGGTACTCCCCGTGGGTGGCGTCGGCGGTGGTGGCCACCCCGTACACGAGCTGGGTGGTCTCGGTGCCGCCGCCGTGGGCACTGTCGTGGGTGCGGGACACCGTGTCCAGTCGCCCGTTGGTGTCGTAGGCGAGGTTCCAGGCCGCCAGCCCGGGCGGGGTGATCGTGGCGATCCGGCCCGCGGCGTCGTAGGTGTAGGCGGTCGGGCGGACCTGGCTGCCGCAGGTCACCGGGTGGGCCCCGGTCCCGGCGGTGCCGTCACGCGGGTCCCACACCGCGGCCAGGCGGGCGGCCGCGTCGTAGGCGTAGCAGGCCACGTCCACGTCCAGCTCGGCGCCGGCGGTGCTGGTGGTCCGCAGGGTGACGGCGGTCAGCCGGCCGTTCGCCGTGCCGGACGTGCCGTAGGTCAGGTTGAGGGCTTTGCAGCCACCCGTCCACGTCCCCGACCCGACGGTGGCGCCCGTGCAGGTGGACCCGGCCGGGACCGGGGCCAGGATCTGGGTGACGCGCCCGGAGGTGTCGTAGGTGTAGGTGGTGGTCTGGGCGTTGCCCGGCTGGGTCACCGCCGACACCTGGTAGGGGTGCGGGGCTGCCGGGGACGGGTTACCGGTGAAGGTGCCCTTGGCGTCGAACTTGGTGGCGTTGCCGTCCAGGTCCGCCACCGTGAAACTGGTCGGCCCGTAGCTGCCGGCGCTGCCCGCGGTCAGGGTCAGCCCGGAGTCGGCGTCGTCCCCGACCGGCTTGTAGCCGCCACCGGACTGCTGGGCGAAGAACACCGCAGCTCCACCGGAGTCATACGCCGCGACCTCCGACCCGTAGTCGGACACCCCCGTCCAGTCCGAGTTCGCCGAACCCACCGGCAGCCCCGTGGTCCAGCCCGGCCCGAACGCACTCGCCGCCCCGGTCGCCTGGTTGGTCGTCCGGGTCGGGTCTGCACTGTTGAACGTCCGCGACACCGCCAGCATCGCCCCCGGCGCCGCCACGCTGATGTCGGTCTCGGAGATCGCGAAGTTCCCGGTCAGCAGGTCCGCGGTCCCGCCCGCCACCTTCGTCGTGGAGTCCACGTTGCCGGCGTTGAGCTGGTCCAAGGTCACCGTCGGCGCCGCGGAATCAGCCGTGCAGGACGCGTTCCCGCCGCCGGTCGGGGTGTAGCAGGCCTGCAACAGGATCGGGGTGTCCTTGTTCAGACTGGTCTTGGCGTCCCACACCAGCTCCGGCGCCGTCGCGGTCGCGCCACTGGCCGTCAGGGTGACCGGCCAGGACCCGATCCCGGTCCCCGCCTTCGTCACGTCCCCGGCCGGGACAACCGTCCAAGCGTCCGTGGCCGCCCGCCGGTAGTTCCACGTCACCGACCCGTACGAGGCCGGGGATTTGCCGTTCAACCGCAGGTACTGGGTCACCCGGGTCCCCTGGGCGGGCCCGGTGATCGCCACCCCCACCCCGTACACGTACGTCACCGGCGCCGACACGTTCCCTGCCGTGTTCCCCGACCGCACATACAGGGTGTGCCAGCCGTCCTTGGGTGCGTTCGTCCCGGTCAGCGAGATCGTGCCCGCCGTGTTCGCCGACACGTTCACCCGCTGCGCGTTGGCCAGGCTCGGGTCGTCCACCGCCCAGTCGTAGTGATCCACCGCCGGGTCATTCGCCGGGGCAGCCGCCGACGCCATGAAGGCCCCGGTCGTCCCCGACGCCACCCACCCGTTCGCGGTGAACGTCGTGGAGGTCAGGGTCGAGGCCGGCGGCGCCGGCGGCGGGGTGTCCACGAAGTAGCCCTGCACGTCCACCACCAGATGCGTGGAGGCACTGGTGAAGACCGACACCCGGCCGTTGTCCCCGACCTTGGCCACCACCGACCCGGTCATGTACCCCTGACCGGGCACCGTGTAGGTGGCGAACGTCCCGTTGCCCGGCACCCCGCCCTCCGGCCAGGTCGCCAACCCACCCGTCGCCGACGGCCACACCGCGGTGACACTCAACATCACCGCCGAGATCTTCTTCGACGCCGGCACCGTGATCGCACCGGTGCTGCCCACCACCCCCTGGATCGGCACCGACAACACCCCCTGCGCCGAAACCGGGGTCGTCGACCCGCCCACGTTCAGGCCGCTGCGGGTGTCGATGATCCGGTCCGGGGTGATCGGGGTGTAGTAGTTCGCCGCATCCGCGGTCGGAGGCAGGTAATACCCCTCCACATCCAC
>DASTGO010000072.1:0-11239 GCA_035719045.1 Kineosporiaceae bacterium
CCAGGTCGCGCACCTGGCGGTCGAGCAGGCCGAGCACCTGCGCGGGACCCAGCCCCGCCAGGCCGGCGGTCCGCATCGCCGCCCGCGCCTGGCCCATCACGATGGCCGCCTCGACACCGCGGCCGGAGACGTCCCCCACCCCGATCGACACGTGCCGCTCGTCGACCCGCACCACGTCCCACCAGTCGCCCCCGACATCCACCTCCGGGGCGCCCGCCACGTACCGGGCGGCCACCCGCAGTCCCGGGATCCGTGGCGGGGCCGCCGGCAGCAGCGCCTGTTGCAGTTGCTGGGACACCTCCGCCTGCAGGCGGTTCTGCCGGACCTGCACCACGGCCGATCCGGCCCGGGCGGCCACGTCGGTGAGGAACGGCACGATGGCCTCGGTGAACGGCCTGCGGTCCCCCGCGCTGACCAGCAGGAGGGCGCCGATCAGCCGGCCCGCCACCGTCAGCGGGACGACGGCCAGGTTCCGCGCCCCGGCCGCAGCCAGCCAGGCCCGGGCCGCCGGGTCCGCAGCGAGCTCCCCCTGGACCTCCGTCTCGAACGGCACCAGGACGGGGATCCCGGAGGCGAACAGCTCGTCCCAGCGGCTCGGGTGCTCCCGGACCACCGAGGGGGTCGGCGGCGGGCCGAGCCGCGCCAGTCCCGCAGCCACGGCGACCGTCTCGGGCGCGACCGGTTCGGCCCGCGGCCCGCCGGTACCGGACTCCCCGTCGTCGGGCAGCACGTAGACGGCGGCGACGTCGGCCAGCTCCGGAACCAGGACCTCGGTGAGCGCGCGCAGGGCCGAGGCGGGATCGGCGGCGGCGTTGATCCGTTCGGTCAGCCGCACGAGCAGCCGCGCCCAGTGGGAGGCCACCTCCGCACGCGCCTCACCGGACAGGTCCACCCCCGTGACCACCACTCCGTCCGGCGGCACCCCGGGCGGGCCGTACGGGGCGATGGAGTACCGCAGGTTCACCTCGCCGCCACCCAGATCGCGGATCCCGGCGCGGACCCGGTCACCCCGCACCGGCTCCCCCGTGGCGAACACCCCGTCGAGTTCCCCCAGCGTGCCCGGCAGCACCCCGCAGAAGGCCTGCTCCACCGGCACACCGAGGGGTCTGGCGCCGAACAGGGCCAGGGAGGCGGCGTTCTGGTAGACGAGCAGATGCCGGGGTCCGGACAAGGCGATGATGCTCGCCGGCGAGGTGTCCCAGGCGGCCCGGAACGGCCCCAGCGCCGCGGGGAAGTCCCCGATCCCGGAAACCGAAGCTTCCTGCGTGCTCATGTGTCCCGCCCCGCCGTCCCCGCCACGAACATCTGGCACGCTACCCGTTCTTGGCGCATTTCGGACATACCTGACACGCCCGTCGCCTCCCGGCCCCCCCGGGTGGGCCGGGACCTCGACGGGGGTGACGGCTTGGCGTACCCGCCGCCTGCTGGGCCGTCCCCACGGCCTGGAGCGACCGGTCTCATTCGGGAACCGGGGCCTGGTCCCGGCGTCCCGCCACGGGGGTCACCGCCCGGCGGCAGGAGCCTCGGCACCGAACGTCCGCGCAACCCGCGGCACCGGCAGATCCGGAACTCGCCAGATCCGGAACTCGCCAGATCCGGAACTCCAGGATCCGGAAACTGCAGGATCCGGAACTGCAGGATCCGGAAACTGCAGGATCCGAAACTTCGGGAACGGCGCACCATCGACAGGCTCGGCGCGCTCTTCCCGGTCAGTCCGACCCACGCCCGTTGCCTGCACCCCGGAAGATCCATGATCGGCGGGACGCGGGCATCGGGAACCACGCACCTCGCGGACGACACGAGCACGGACCTGCAACTCCACAAGAATACGTTCCGTGAATGACCGGCCACTTGGCTACGAATAGACCATCAGCACTGACCGCTGGTCATCTTTTGACATCCCCGTTTCCCATTGATGACATTCGGGAAACATAGAGATGACTTCCCCTCCAGGGGGTCAACTTGACGTGAGTAATGGTTCGCGTATACAGTTTTGAACTGTTCGATCCAAATTGCAAGGAACAGTTCCAAGTGGAGTCACCGCCGCCACCACGACCGCTGTTTCGTCTGTCGCTCCGGTCAATGCGAAGTGGTGATGTTCACGTGAGTGTGACTCCAGTGCCAAGGACACGAGAACCGCGGCCCTGTGACCTGGACCACGTATCGAACTGTTTCACCAGGGTTGCTCGTTGCTCACCCGTGAAGTACCTGACGCTGGTGTCGGAGCATGAGACGCGCATCCTTGTGGCATTCACCGGATCGCACCCTCTCCCCTTCGGGGCGGTATTCCCATCCCTGGTTCGCCCAGGAGCAGCGAGCCTGAAGGAGCGCAACCTCCACATCGTGAACCGCCCGTGTGGATACTTCCGGAAAGATTCCGGGACCGTTGCGCACTCTCCCGGCCTCGGCAGCTCTCCGGTTCTCGACAGGAAGTCGCTGTCCCAGCCGTTCGCCTTTCCGGGTGTCCGGGCGTTCCTGCCCCGATGACGCTAGTGAGCGAGGCGCCTCACGGGGCCCTTCGCTCCGGGCGGCCCACCGGTTCTTCGGTCGCCCTCATCCAACGATGCGTGCCTGAATGGCCCGGCACGCGTCACGTCCACTGATGTGTGCCCGAACGGCCCGGCACGCATGCTCTCATGACTATCTCCATCTGGAGGCCCCCAGTATGTCCACCCTCTGCTTTCCCCTCATTTCTCCGCGTCGTCCCGTGGACGACGTCGAGCTCCTCCTCGACACCCCGAGGGTTATCCCTCAGGCGGAGTTGACCACGGTCGGTTTCCCCTTCTCCATGCCGTTCCTCCTGGCAGAGGCGCCGGGCGACATCGAGGCGCCGGGCGGCGTCGCCCAGGATCCGCCCGCAGCCGAAGCACAGCCGTTCGGCCTGCGTACTGCTCAGCCCTTCGCCCACGACAACGGCTTGGTCGCCGAGCCCTCGATGAAGGGCGGTGGCGGTGGCGGTGGCTACTCGACGAGCGTGATCAGTACCACCTACTACACGACCCAGGGCTGGGACACGTCCACGGACTGCAGCAACGACTGATCGCGACGTTCCCGCTGTCATCGGGGTCGCCCGGCTGCGGCCTCGATGACAGCCGCACGGGTCGGGTGGTGGGTCAGTGTTCTTCGAATCAGGGATCTCCCGGAAGTTGCGCGACGGGAAGAGCTCCGGCGAAGGAGTGCCGGTGACAGGGATCTCCGGGGAGAGAGCCCGGCGGCCTGACGGCAGGGCGGCACGCTTCCTTCGATGCCTGGCGCAGCGATACGTGGCTCGGATCACAGCGCATTCCGGGGCGAACGACCTGGTCATGGAGACGCTGCTGGCGCACCGACGGGATCTGGGCAGGCTGCTCGGGGTTGGCGCGCTCTGGTCCCTGCTCGAGCTGGCACCCGCCCTGGTGATCCGGCGCCTGGTGGACTCGGCCGTGGTGTCGGGGAGCTCCGCCGCGGTGCTCACGTGGGTAGGGGTCCTGACCTCGACGACTCTGGTCGGGGCGCTGCTGCAGTACCGGACGTCGTCGCTGCGTGCGCAGGTCGGCGAGGGGATGGCGCATGAGCTGCGCGAGCGGCTCTATCGAGGCTTCCTGGATCTCCCGTTCCTCCGTTTCACCGCCACGCCGTCGGGAGAGCTCATCTCCCGGGTCATGAACGACCCCGCGGTCGCCCAGCTCTCGATCGTCAGTGCCCTGCCCATGGTGATCGTTCACCTGCTGGGTCTTGTCGTGCTGTGCTGTGGTCTTCTCGTCCTGGACTGGCGACTGGGCGTGGCCGCGCTCGCGGTCCTTCCGGTCGTGGCTCCCCTCGCGGTCCGCGGCGCGCACGGAGTGCGCAGGGCGAGCAGGGAGAGCCTGGAGGCCGGGAGTGAACTGGTCGGCCGGATGGTCCAGACGCTCGACGTCTCCGGGGCGACACAGGTGCGGCTCAGTGCCGCGGCGGCCGGCGAGCGTGAGCGGTTCCGCGTGGTCTCCCGCAGATATGCCGACCGGACGGCCGAACGGCTGCGGCTGAGCGCCCGGACCGTCCTGACCACTTCCGGCGCTGTCGCAGCGGCCACCGGTGCCGTGCTGGGGCTGGGCGGCCTCCTCGTCGCCCGGCGGCAGCTCACGCTGGGCACGCTGTTCGCCTTCGCGACGGTGCTCGCCCAGACCTACTCGCGGGCGTCGGCACTGGCGAGTACCCGTGCCGAGGCAGGGGCCTCGATCGGGGCTCTGATCCGGGTTTCCGAGGCTCTGCAGTGGCCACGAAGGCCCGCCTCGCTCACGAGCGGCTCCTGGTGGGCAACCGTCGTGGGTCGGGCGTCGCGCCTCGATCGTCCGTCGTCAGCACCGGGGTCGAGCGCACCGCCCGAGCTCCGTTTCGAGTCCGTCACCTTCGCCTACGGTGACGTGGGATCCGTGACCGCGGCTGATCAGCGGAACACCCGGGGAGCGGTGGCGCCACGCGGGGGTCCGGTCCTGGAGGATCTCGACCTCGTCATCCCCGCGGGTGCAACGGTCGCCGTGGTCGGCCCCTCGGGGTCGGGCAAGACGTCACTCGCCTATCTCGCCGCCGGCCTCGTCCATCCCGATCGGGGCCAGGTGCTCCTCGGGGGTCGCGACGTCCGGAGCCTGGACGATGCCGAACGGGCGCGGTCGCTGGCCTTCGTCACGCAGGACATGTTCCTGTTCCACGACACCCTGGCGGCGAACATCGCCTACGGCTGCCCAGGCGTCGATCCGGAGGCGATCGAGCGCGCGGCCGAGGAGGCAGGCCTGGCTCCTCTCCTCGCCCAGCTACCGGACGGCTACGACACCATGGTCGGTGAACGTGGGTTCCAGCTCTCGGCCGGGGAACGGCAACGCGTCGCGATCGCGCGTGCCCTGGTGCGGCGGCCGGAACTGCTCATCATGGACGAGCCGACCAGTCACCTCGACGCGAGCACCGAGAGCAGGCTGCGGTCCACCCTGCTGTCCGCAAGGGCGGGGCGGACCTGCCTGATCGTGACGCACCGTCTCCGCCTGGCCGAGGACGCCGATCAGGTGATCGTCCTGGACGGCGGACGGGTCGTCGAGGCAGGCCCACCGGGCGAGCTGGCCGAACAGGGCGGGCCCTTTGCGGCGCTGCGGTCGTTGGAACTCGCCTTCAGCCGGTCGCCGGGGTGATCGGCACGGCAACGCACGGTATGCCTCGTCCGGCCGGCCAGGGCCGGGTCTTCGTCGAACAGGAAGCGGAACGGTGAGCGGACGCCACGGCAGTATCGGATTCGACGGTCCCCCCCGCCCGGCGTCTCTGGGGCGGTCCGAGGATGCCGTACCGTCCGTCACCACCCGACGCCTGATGATCCGGGCCGCACATCCGGACGACTACGCGTTCCTGTACTCCCTGGAGGCGCACCCGACATTGCGCTACCGCTGGTCGACCGACCGGGAGATGCCGACGTTCGAGCTGTTCGTCCAGCGGATGTCCCAGGACCCGGCCCGCCAGTTCGTGGTGCTGAACCACGAACGGGAACGTCTCGGCTGGCTGCAGGCGTACAACGAGAACCTGGTGTCCGGTCACGCCTGGATCGGTGTGTTCATGCGCGACGAGGTGATCGGCACCGGGCTGGGCATCGAGTCCATTGCGGTCTTCCTCCACTACCTCTTCACCACCCGGCCGTACCGCAAGCTCTACGCCGCGGTGACCGAGGGAGCCCTTCCCCAGTTCGGTCGGGGTGAGGGGCGCTATTTCCACGTCGAGGGCTGCCTGCGCGAGAACGACTACTACAACGGATCCCTGCACGACCGGACCATCCTCGCCTTCTACGCCACCCAGTGGCTGGAGATCATGAACCGCTGGGGACCCCGGTACGGCTGCGACCTGAAGGTGAACTGACATGACATCGCCCCGGACCCCGGGAGTCCTCGTACTGACCCAGGAGATCGACCCGCATGCCGATCGGGTGATCGACGAACTCGAGCGGATGGGGGTCCGCTCCTGGCGGGTCCACACGAGTGACTTCCCTCTCGACATGACCTTGAGCGCCGAGGGCTGCGCTCCGGCCTGGAGCGGCAGCCTCCGGTGGGAGGGGGCCGCCGTCGAACTGGGCGACGTGACGTCGGTGTGGTTCCGGCGGCCGACCCGCTTCCGTATCGATCCCCGGCTCGGGGGGTCGCGCGCAGCGTTCACCGTCGCCGAGTGCCGGATGGCGTTCGGCGGCCTGTTGCGTGCTCTCCCCGTCTCGTGGGTCAGTCACCCGGAGTCGATCGTCAGCGCCGACTACAAGCCGCACCAGTTGGCATTGGCCGCACGGCTCGGCTTCACCGTGCCGCGGACGGTCATCACCAACGATCCGCAGCGGGCCCGGGACTTCCTGCGCACGACGGGCCGCTCGATCTACAAGCCCCTCAGCTCCGTCCTGGTCGGGATCGACGAGGGAGAGCCTCTCGTCCAGTACACCCGTGAGATCGATTCCTCCGACGACGAGGCCCTCGAGTCGGTCCGCTTCGCGCCCTGCCTGTTCCAGGAACGGATCGACAAGGCGTATGAGATGCGGGTCGTCGTGATGGGCCCGAAGGTCTTCGCGGTGGAGATCCATGCCGGAAGCGAGGCGACGGCCCTCGACTGGCGGAGCGACTACAGCAGGCTGACCTACCGTCCGCACGTCATCTCCCCGGCACTGGAGAGTCTCTGTCTGCGGCTGGTCCGCAATCTCGATCTCTCGTTCGGTGCGATCGACCTGGCGGTGCGACCGGACGGGGAAGTCGTCTTCTTCGAGATCAACAGCAACGGTCAGTGGGCATGGCTCGAGGAGGCCGTACCGGAACTGCCGATGACACACACCATGGCTTCGCTCCTGGCGGGATCCGAGGGCGACCATGTCGCCTGACGACGAACTGCCGGTCCTGCCGTCCGATCGGATCACTCTGCTGCTGCGTCGTCTCGTCGTCGAAGACCAGTGGGACCGGGACCAGCACCTGCCCCCGGCCGTCCTCGCGTCGAAGGACAGCTCTCGACGCCGGATCATGGACCGTGTCCTCGACGAGGTCACGGAACTGACGCCCGAGCAACTGGGGATGGTCGCCCTGCTCCTCCATCACGGCGTGGACGCGCGGGACGCCGTCCTCGCCCATCTGGCCGCCTGCGCGGCGGTGATGGACGGCGACGCCACGAGCCGGTGGCTGGTCGGGGCCACGTTCGACCGGCTGATGCATCGGCTCGGCCTCCCGCAGGCCCTCGGCACGCAGCAACTCCCGGGAATCCTGTGCAGGGTCAGCAACGGCAGGCTGCTCTCGGTCGATCCTGACGAGGGCATCGACCTGCCGGCGGAGTCGCCGAGCGGCAGGCTGCCCGAAGGAGAGGTCACTCTGTTCGGGCAGAAACAGACGAGGAGCCCGATCCGGGACGACGTCCCGGCCGCCCTTCTGCGCGCTCTGCTACGCGATGGCCCAACCGCTTGAGGTCGCCCCTGCACGCCCTCACTGGTCCTGGACGGGCTTCCCGTAGCGCAGCCCGTCCAGGACCAGGCTCACCAGCCGCGGCGCCTGCTCCTCCAGAGCCGGCCCGGTGACCAGGCAGATCCCGCTCAGCAGCCGCAGCACGTCCATGGGGTCCACGCCACGGCGGATCACTCCGGCATCGGCGGCCGCGGTGAGGATCGCCGACGCCGCGCCCCGGACCCGTTCCTGCGTGTAGGCGAACAGGTCCGACTCGGCTCCCACCATGGACTTCAGGGCGATGGACATGCCTCGCCTGGTGGCGGCGTAGCGGACGAACCGGTCCGTCCAGGCGACCAGCGCCTGCTCGGGCGGGAGCTCGCACAGCATCGTCTCGGCAGCCTCGCAGACGATCTCGACCTCCCGCCGATAGACCGCCTCGACCAGCGCGTCCCTGGCCGGGAAGTGCCGGTAGAGCGTCCCGATCCCGACCCCGGCCCGGCGCGCCACCTCCTCCAGGGAGACCTCGACCCCCTGCTCGGAGAAGGCCCGCTCCGCCGCCAGGAGCAGGCTCTCCCGGTTGCGCCGGGCATCCGCCCGCATCGGACGCACCTCACCCCACCGGTCGGCCGCCCTGTCCGCCGTCACGACGCACGCACCTCCCACAACATCCGGTCAGCCGACCGGAGCCCGGTCCCCGATGGTTCCGGAGGGCCCTTCCGCTTCGCCAGGCTACCTCCGAGGAGCAGTTCGCAACCCCCACTGCCACCTCTGCCCGCGAGCCGACCCCCCAACCCCGGTCAGCTGCCGCCGAAGGTGACGACCACCCGCAGTCCACGGCCGCCGGGGCCGGCACCGACCTCCAGAGTCCCGCCCGAGGCCTCCGCGGTACGCCGCGCGATGTCCAGTCCCAGCCCGGTCGACCCGGCCCCGGACCGCCCGCGGTCCAGCAGCGCCGGATCCGACAGCCCCGGACCCTCGTCCCCGATCACCAGCCGGACCGGCGGGCCGGCCACCACCGACACCGCGAAGGAGGTCCCGGCCGGGGTGTGCGCGAAGATGTTGCCGACCAGGGCGTCCACCACGGCATCGACCTTGTCGCCGGACACCGGAACCGTGACCTCCGCCCGCGACACGTCCACGGACACCTCCCGGCCCTGTTCCCTGGCCAGGATCGCCCAGAAGGCCAGCCGGTCCCGGGTCCGGGCGGACAGGTCGGCGTGCGGGTCGGCGCCCTGCCGGTCCGGAAGCCGGGCGTACTCGATGGTGTGGTTCACCGAGCGCTCGACCTCGTCCACGTCGGCCATCAGCCGCTCCGCCTCCTCGGGGTCGGCCAGCGACTCCACGTCCAGGCGCAGCGCGGTCAGCGGGGTGCGGATGCGGTGCGAGAGGTCCGCCACGGTCTCCCGTTCGGTCTGGAGCAGGACGTCGATCCGCCGCGCGAGCCGGTTCAGGGTGGCACCGATCGCCGCGATCTCCGGCGGCCCGGACGGTTCCGCGCGCCGGGTCAGGTCCCCGGAGTACAGGGCGTGGGCGACCTGCGACACCTGGACCAGCGGCCGGACCAGGGACCGGGCCAGCACCTGCGCCACGAACAGGGCGATCAGCAGGAGCACCAGGGCGAGGACGGCCAGCACGACCGACGCCTGCACCACCCCGGACCGCAGCCGGGACTCCGGGACGTAGGTGCGCACGACCGCGCAGCAGGGCCCGTCCCCGAGATCCACCGCGAGGTACACCGCACGCCCCTCGCTGACGGCGGTGTCGAAGGAGGTCCGCCGGTTCCGCGCCAGCTCGACGTCGTCGTCCGCCCGGGCCGGGGCACCGAGCTGGGTGCCGTCGGGATAGAACACCGTGGTCCTCAACGGCCCGGCGGCGTTCACGCTCTCGACACCGAGCCGGGCCTGGTCCCGCCCGGACACGCTGAGCAGGACGGTCGCCACCGTCTGGGCGTTCGCCGTGGCCTCGGCCATCGCCCGGGTCTGGGCGATCTGGCGGACCAGCACCAGCAGGGGCACCAGGAAGGCGATCAGCACCAGGGCGGTCGTCGCGCCGGACACCCCGACGATCCGCCGCCTCACCTCGCCCCTCCGGTCCGTGGCGGGGACGGCCGCACCACGGCCGTCGGGTTCACGGCTGATCGGCCAGCTTGACGCCGACCCCCCGCACGGTGGTCAGGAACCTGGGCCGGGCGGCGGTCTCGCCGAGCTTGCGGCGCAGCCAGGAGAGGTGGACGTCGACGGTCTTGTCCGCCCCGCCGTAGGGCTGGTGCCACACGTCGGTCATCAGCTGCCGCTTGGACACCACCCGCCCGGCCCGGGCCGCCAGGTATGCCAGCAGGTCGAACTCCAGCTTGGTCAGTTCCAGCTCCTCGCCGTCCAGCACGGCCAGCCGGCGGACGGGGTCGACACTCAGCCCGCCGACGACGATCGGCGCCTCCTCGGCGTCCGTGCGGGTTCGCCGCAGCACCGCCCGGATCCGCGCCTCAAGCTGCTCCGCCGAGTACGGCTTGACGATGTAGTCGTCGGCCCCGGCGTCCAGCGTGGCCACCATCGCGGACTCGTCGTCCCGCGCGGTGGCCACGATCACGGGCACGGCGCTGACCGCCCGGAGCATGCTCAGCAACTGGCGGCCGTCCACGTCGGGCAGCCCGAGGTCGAGGACCACGACGTCCGGCGGGTCGTCCACCGCCTCCTGCAGCCCGGCCAGCCCGGTCCCCACCGTGCGCACCTCATGCCCGCGTGCCGCCAGGGCCCGGTTCAGTGCCTCCCGGATCCGCCCGTCGTCCTCCACGATCAGCAGGCTGGTCACGCGGCCACCGTAGTGGGGGGCCGCCCTGCGAAGATGTCCGGCATGCGGATGCGCCTGGTCGGAGTCGCCTGTGGGTGGACCGCCGTGGCATCCCTGGCCACCGCGGTCAGCTGGGCCGGGGTCGGCCTGGTCGGGAACGAGGTCTCCCCCGCCGGTCCGGCCGCCCTCTCCCAGGCGGAGGTCCAGCGCCGGATCCAGTCCGTCGGGCCGTCGGCCGGGCAGACACCACCGCCGGCAGCGGTTCGGTCCGGGACCGCACCGGCGACCACCCCCGCGGCTTCGGGCGAGCCGGACCCGCGCACCTCCGGGTCCGTCGGCTCCTCGCTCGGCACCGACGCCCAGCGCTCGGTGGTGACCCGGGGCGGCACGGTGGTGCTGTCCTGCTCCGGGAACCGGATCAGTGCCCGGTGGTCGGCCAGCCCCGGATACGTCATGAACGAGGAGCCCAAGCAGGACCCGTCCAAGGTCAAGATCGAGTTCGGCAACGGGACCCTGGCCTCGACCGTCCGCGCCTCTTGCGCCGCCGGCCTGCTCACCGTCAGCGCCCAGGACGGTCGCGCCGACGACTGACCACGGCATCCGACGGCTCCCCCGAACGGGTGATCGTGCCGCCAGCTGAGGGTTTTTGCCGCTCACCAGGCCCCACTTAGCGTGCCGCTAACCCGGCCGCCCGCACTCTCGACAGCGTGAAACGTTCCCATCGCACCTTGATCACGACCGCCGCGGCGTCGACCCTGGCTGCCGGGGCCGGCGGTGCCCTCGCCCTGGCTCCGCTGGCCGGGCAGCCGGCCTCGGCTCCGGTGGCGCAGAACCTGGCCGCCGCGCCCGCCGACGCCTCGCAGCTGCAGGCGGCGATCGACGATCTGACCCAGCAGACCACCACCCTGAAGGCGGAGCTCGACTCCGCCCGCAAGCGCCTCGCCGACCAGCAGGCCGCCAAGGCCGCCCAGGCCGCCGCACCGGCCGCTCCCAGGCCCGCCGCCCAGGCCCCCGCACGGCCACCGGCCCGCAGGGCTCCGGCGGTCCACGCCCGCACG